>JAFANN010000064.1 GCA_019232665.1 Caulobacteraceae bacterium
TCCTGATGTGGGACAACCGCTGCACCCTGCACACCGGCACGCTCTTCGACGACACCAAGTACCAGCGCGAGATGCACCGCCTCTGGGTCCGCGGCGACAAGCCGTACTGATTTCAAACCACGAACCTCACGAACTTCACGAACGGAGCCCAAGGCCGACGCCAAGTCCGTTCAAAGGGCGCCGAAGGCGCCGTTAGAACTTCCTTGTTCGCGAGGTTCGTGAGGTTCGTGGTTTCTTAATCTTCGCGAGGCCGCAGCCTCACGGATGTCTCTAGGGGAAAGCTAAGTCGTGACGGGTTGGCTGATCACGGGCGCAAGCGGCGGCCTGGGTTTTGCGCTGGCGAAGGCGGCGCTCGCGCGCGGCGACAAGGTCGCCGGGACCGTGCGTCGTCCTGAGGCTCTGGCGGCCCTCGAGGCGCTGGCGCCCGGACGGGCCTTTGCATTCCTGGCCGACATGACCGATCCGGTGAGCATCGCCCGCGCCGTCGAGGGGGCCGAAGCCGCGCTTGGCGGGATCGACGTCCTGGTCAACAACGCCGGCTACGGCCTGGTGGGCGCCATCGAGGAATCCAGCCTCGAGGAGATGCGCGCCCAGTTCGAGGTCAACGTGTTCGGTCCGGTGGCGGCGATCCAGGCCGTGCTTCCTCGCTTCCGCGAGCGCCGCTCCGGCCACGTCATCAACATCACCTCGGTCAGCGGCCTGGCCGCTTGGGCCGGCACCGGAATCTACTGCGGCAGCAAGCACGCTCTCGAAGGAATCGGCCAGACTCTCGCCCAGGAGGTCGCGCCGCTCGGGATCAAGGTGACCAACGTCGAACCGGGCGGGATCCGCACCAACTTCGGCGGCGGATCCATGGTGGTCGCCAGCAGAAAGCTCGCCGACTACGAAGACACAGCGCGCAACGCCGAGCGGATCCTGGGGGCCAATTCCGGGAACGAGAAGGGCGACCCCGACAAGATGGCCGCCGCCATCCTGCGCATCGCTGGAGCCGAGGACGCGCCCCTGCAGCTGCTGCTGGGCGCCGACGCCGTCCACTACGCCACGCAGGCCGCCGCCCGCTTCCAGAACGAATACGGCCAGTGGGCCGCCCTCAGCCTCTCGGTCGCGTTCGAGGAATAACGGACGTCGAAAGGCTCACCCGGAGCGCCGGCGCCCTCGCCGGCGAACAATCCCTCCGCGGCATCAGCGTCGAAGTGTTTCCTGGATCCGCGGCGGGGCGGCGGAACTACGCCGGCGAGGGCGCCGGCGCTCCGTGGGCTTCCGGCAGACGCGCCTAAGCCGCCTGCTTCGCTTCGGCGGCGTCTTCGAAGAGGAAGCTCGTCATGCCCAGGGAGCCGTGCTCGATCCAGTCGTTGAACACGACCGCGCGGTCGGTTGGGCGGCGGGCGCCGAGGACGTAGAGCATCGGCCAGAAGTGCTCGGGCGTGGGAGCGGAGAGCTGGGCGTCCTGGCCCAGGCGCTGGAAGCCGACCGCCCTTTCGGGTTCGTTGTCCACGATCGCGCGGCGCATCTCGTCATTGAAGCGTGCGGCCCAATCGTAGGGATCGCAGGCCGCGTTCCCCCAGTTCATCCGCGGCAGGTTGTGGACCATGTTGCCGGTGCCAAGGATCAGCACGCCCTCGTCGCGCAGGGGCGCCAGGCGCGCGCCGATGTCGAAGCGCTGCTGGGGCGTCAGGTTCACGTCGAGGCCGAGCTGCACGACGGGGACGTCGGCCTTCGGATAGGCGTGGACGAGGACCGACCAGGTACCGTGATCGAGGCCCCATTGTCCCTCGTCGAGCGCCACGGGCGTGGGCGCAAGCAGCTCGGCCACTCGACGCGCCAGGGCCGGATCGCCAGGCGCCGGGTATTGCACGTCGAACAGGGGAGCCGGCAGGGAGCGGCCGAAATCATGGATCGTCTTTGGGCGCGCCATTGCGGTGACGGCGGTCACCCGCGTCTCCCAATGGGCCGATATCGCGAGGATCGTCTTGGGTCGCGGCAGGGTGGCCGCGAGCCTGGCCCAGCTGCGACTGGCGTCATTGTCCGAGATGGCCACCACCGGACTGCCGTGGCCGATGAAGACTGCGGGCATGCTGGGATTCGACATCGTCCTACTCCGCCGCCATCACAGCGGGAGCTCCGCCGCGCGCTTTTGCCCTTGCCCAGGCCGCCTGATAGCGGCGCACGAGCCACTGGTTGAACTGGCCCTGCGCGCCTTCCTGCCAGGAATAGCGGCCGCGCGGCGCGAACCGCGAGCGAAGGCCGACCTGGACAAGCCCGTCGACGTGCATGTCTTGGGCGATGATCTTGCCGGCGCTGGTCATGATCATCTCCAACTTGTGCGCGAAGTCCGGCCGCAGCGAGGCGCCCGGCGCGACGAGGATGCCGGTGTCCTGCTCCATCGTCTCCGGTCCGGTGGCGCGGAGGATCAGATAGATCGCCAGGTCGCTGGTGAGCACCAGCGAGAGGGTCGGCGGCACGTTGGCGAAGGTCATTCGCCCGCGATCTTCCTCGGTGAGCTTGGGAAAGACCGGCAGCACCGCCTTCTGGGTCGGATTGAAGCTCGCGTCGGGATGCAGGGTGCCGTTGAAGCGCAGGAACCCCGCATCTGCGGGGTCCGACGGCGGGAACACCGCCAGCTCGCTGGGCACGAAGTCGTGCAGCGGTCCCTGGTGCAGCTTGGAGGCGTGATAGCCGTCGTTGTTGTTCTCGAACATCACCTTCCAGTTCCAGGCGAACTGGCCGGTCATGGTGCTGGCGAGCTCGGCATTCCCGAGATCGAAGCCGGCGATGGCGTCCGCGATTGGCGCAAGGCGCGGCGCGAGGGGTGGCGCGTCGGGGTCGAAGTTGATGAAGACGAAGCCGAGCCAGGTCTCCAGCTTGAATTGCGGAAGGCCGATCGACTTCTTGTCGAAGTCGCAGGTGCGGTCCATCGCCGGGGCGTTCACCAGCCGGCCGTCGAGCCCGTAGACCCAGTGGTGGTAGGGGCAGACGAAGCCGCGGATGTTGCCCTTGCCCTCCGCCACCAGCATCGCCCGATGCTGGCAGACCGAGGACATCGCGCGCAGGACGCCGTCGCGGGCGCGCGCGACGACGATCGGCTCGCCGACGATGTGGGTGGTGAAGAAATCGCCCGGCTCGCGCACCTGGTCTTCGCGACCCACGCACAGCCACTCGTGGTTGAACAGAGCCTCCTTCTCGAACTCATAGAAGTCGCGATCGACGTAGCAGGCCGGAGGCAGGGTCTCGGCACGGTCGAGCGGCAAAGTCGCGCTCTGCAGACTTTCGAAGAAGGCGTCGGTGAGAACCTGGGACATGAGCGTATTCCGTCTGAGGCGGCGCGCCGAGATGATGAAGGTTAGCGCGGGCCACCGGGCAAGGTCTTGCCCTCCCGCGCATCCAGACTTTGACGCGCCGGTGCGGAAGGCGGCCTCCGATCGGCCACGCTTGCGTCGGATCGGAGACAAGACAGCAACATCGGCCGTTGTCGCGCGCTCCGCTGTCATTCGCTCGACCCAAGGCCATGGCAGCTTGGGGACGGGCGGGTCGACAAGGATGACCGATGAGACAAACCTGCGCCTCCGTCCTGTCCGCGATTACGGTCCTGACCTTCGCCCTGGGCGCCGCAGCCGATCCCAATTCGCTCGACGGGCCGCCGGCCATCGGCCAGTCCCCCGCCTTCCCAAATCAGACGCGCGCCATACGGCCGGCGGCCTGCGCGGCCTATCACGTCGAGACTGTCGCGGAAGGCCTCGATCATCCCTGGAGCCTCGCCTGGCTGCCCGACGGCCGAATGCTGGTGACAGAACGGCCTGGACGCCTGCGCCTGATCTCGTCAGACGGCGCCCTCTCGCCGCCCGCCTCGGGACTGCCAGCGGTCCGCGCCCAGGACACGGGCGGACTGCTCGACGTGGCCCTGGATCCGGCCTTCGCCGAGAACCGTCTCGTCTATCTCACATATCTCGAACCGCGGGACGGCGGCTCGGGGATCGCCGTGGCCCGCGCGCGGCTGACCGAGTCGAACGGCGCGCCGGTCCTCGATGGGCTGACGGTGATCTTCCGCGCGACGCCGAATGTGGACAACGCGCTCAACGTAGGCTCTCGCCTCGCCTTCGGGCCCGACGGACTGCTCTACGTGACGCTCGGCGACCGCATGACCGAGAGTCATCAGGCTCAGGACCTGTCCAGCGATCTGGGCAAGGTGGTGCGCATCGCTTCCGATGGTTCGATCCCGACCGACAATCCCTTCGCCGGTGCGCCGGGCGCGCGGCCGGAAATCTTCACCCTCGGTCATCGCAATCCGGAGGGTCTCGCCTTCGACTCCGCCCGCGGCGTCCTTTGGGAGCACGAGAACGGCCCCAGGGGCGGCGACAAGGTGAATGTCATCCGCCCTGGCCTCAACTATGGCTGGCCGGAGATCACCTACGGCGCCGACTATACCGGCGAGCCGATCGGCAGCGGGACGCAGAAGCCTGGGATGATCCAGCCGATCTACTACTGGGATCCCTCGATCGCCCCCTCCGGCCTCGCCGTCTATACGGGAGACCTTTTTCCCGACTGGAAGGGCGACCTGCTGGTGGGCGCGCTCAAGGGCCGCCGGCTGGTGCGCCTGCACCTCGAGGACGGCCGCGTGGCCGGCGAGGAGGTCCTTCTCACCGAACTGAAGGAGCGGATCCGCGACGTCCGTCAGGGTCCGGATGGCGCAGTCTACGTGCTCACGGACAATGCCTCAGGCCGGATCCTGCGCCTCACGCCTGCCGTGGGATGATCGCGCTCGGAGGTCTCCCATGACCTCTGCGCCGACCCCTGGCAAAATCGTCGGCTTCTGGCGGGACGCTGGCGAAAAGGCGTGGTTCCGGCGTAGTGCGAAGTTCGACGAGTCCGTCCGTATACGCTTCGAGGTTGTTCACCTGGAGGCGTCGCGAGGAAACTTCGCAAGCTGGGGCGGTTCGGCGGAAGGCGCCCTGGCCCTCGTCCTGCTCTTCGACCAGTTTCCGCGCCACATCTACCGCGGTTCGGCCCACGCCTTCGCCACCGACGGTTTGGCGCGGTCCGCGGCTGACCGGGCGATCACGGACGGTTTTGACCTGGCGTTCGAGACGGACCTGCAGCCCTTCTTCTACCTGCCCTTCGAACACCATGAGGACGCAGGCTCCCAGGCCCGTTCGGTCGAACTATCCACACAGCACGCCGAACGCAGCGGCAGGACGGACTATCTCCGCTACGCCCGCCTCCACGCCGACCTCATCGCCCGCTTCGGCCGCTTTCCCCACCGCAACAAGGTGCTGGGGCGCGTCTCGACCGCGGAGGAGATCGAGTATCTGGCGAGCGGGGGGTTCAAGGGGTAAGCGGCAGCACCCCCTCCCGGTCCGCCCCCTCTAAAAGTTCGTCATGGCCGGCCGGCACTAACGGCCGGCCATGACGGGATTTATTGGATGTTTAGAGGAGAACAGAGCGCCGACGCACGGATGTGCCGACGCTCCGTAGGCGTCAGAACGAGTAGGCGACGGTGCCGATGACCTGGAACGGCGGGATGTACTGGTCGCTGACCTGTCCCGTGCCGTAGGGGTCGATGTAGCGCGAGTTGATACCCGCGATCTTGCCGATGTTGGTCATCGTCAGCGAGAGCCGCAAGGCGCTATGGTTGGGTACGTAGTCGAAGTTGAGGTCCGTGACCGTATATTGCGGCACCTTGTCGAGCGTCGGCTCATTGAAGATCCGCGCCCACTCCGAGCCGCGGTAGGTGAACTGCACTCTCGGCGTGAGCGTGCCGTGCGGCAGGTCCACGCGGTACGAGAAGTTCAGCTCGCCGGAGACGTGCGGCATGTCGGGCGGGGTCGAGCCGTTCAGGTTCTTTGCGGATGCGATGACCGCGGCCCAGCAGGCCGGGTTGTAGAAGGCGCCGCCGAATGCGCACGGGCTTGGGAAGGGTTGGTTCTCAATCTTGTTGGCGACAGTCGAGTCGATCGATTTGTAGTCGCCGACGACGTGGCCAGTCTCTAGCGCGAGGTTGAGGCCGGCATTGAACCGGGTGTCGGGCGAGGTGTAGTTGCCCTCGAACTCGATCCCGTAGTCGTCGATTTTCGGGATGTTCGCGATGCCGCCATCGAACGGAACCGGATCAGTCTCGATGTACTGGAAGTTCTTCTGGATATAGTAATAACCGGCGACGTTAACGCGCAGTGAGTGGTCGAAGAAGTAATTCTTCGACCCGATCTCGAACGCATCGTTCGTCTCGGACAGGAAGACCGCCGGGATCACCACCTGGCCGTAGCTTCCGTTCACGCCGCCGGGCTTATACCCCCGCGAATAGCTGGCGTAGACCATGTTGGTCGGCGTGACCTGGTCGTCCGCCTCGATCCGCCACGTCGGGTTGCTGGTGGCGGAGGTGTGCAACACTGTGTTTCCACCGAACGGCGTGAACGCCGAGAAGTTGAAGCTGTTGTCGCGGAAGTAGTCCCAGTTTCCACGAACGCCGCCGGTCAGGCTGATGGTGTCGGTGACGTGGTAGGTCGCCTGGCCGAAGACCGACCCGGACCGATGATCGACGTGCGAGACGTTGCCGTAAGCCAGGTTCGACGGATAGGGCGGCGAAGTGATGTCGGGCGGGATCGCGAGATCCGCCGGCGTCGGCTGCGTCTTTCCCTCGTATTCGACCACGAACTGCTTGCTGTTCTGGGTCAGCCCGAAGAAGCCGACGATCCAGTCGACCTTGCCGCCGGGCTTGGACAGGAAGTCCAGTTCCTCGGTGTAGTTGTGCAGGTGGGTGTTCCACGCCGCCACGTTGTCGTAGGCGCCCAGCAAAGCGAAGGTGCTGCGCGATGAGTCTTCCTGCTGGACGTGATCGAGGCCCTGGTAGGCGGTGATCGACTTCACGATGAACCACGGCGCGTCGTATTCGAGGTTCAGATGGTAGAACTGGGTCGTCAGTTTGAAGAGACCCGGATAGTCCTGATTGACCTCCCACGGGCTGGGCGCCGGGTCGTTGACGTTCTTCTGCGCGTCGCCGTGCTGGTCTGAATGGTAGATCTGCGCCGTCAGCGTCGCCGAGAAGTTGTTCGTCGGCTTCCACAGCGCCGCGATCTTGCCGCTCTCGTCGTGCGCATCGTCGAGTCGGAAGTTCGGCAACGCCAGGTCGTCGGTGAAGCCGGTGTGATCGTACTTCTGGCCGGATATCCGCAGAGCGAAGGTGTCGCCGATCGGAATGTTCACCTCCGCCCGCTCGCGGTAGAGGTTGTAGTTGCCGAAGCTGGCGTCACCTGAACCGCTGAAGACCCCCAACTGCGGCTGGTTGCTGTTGATCAGAATCGCCCCGCCCGTGGAGCTTTGGCCATAGAGGGCGCCCTGGGGCCCGCGCAGCACCTCGATGTCGTTCACGTCGAACAGGGTCTGGTCGAGTGCGATGCTGTTGGCGATGTAGACGCCGTCGACGAACAGCGAGACGCCCGGCACCGTCGTGAGGCTGTTTTCCGGTGTCTCCGAACCGATACCACGGATCGACACCAGGTTCTCAAAGCCGGATGCCTTGGTGATCTCGAGGCTGGGGACCTCGGCGCTCAGGCCAGCGAGCTTGGTCGTGAAGGTCTCTTCGAGCTGCTTCTCTGGCACCGCGCTGATCGCGTCAGGGGTGCGCTGGAGATCCGTTGCCCGGTGCTCGGCGGTGACAACGATCTCGCCCACGGTGGCCGCGCCGCCGCCAGCGCCATTCTCGGCCGGAGCGGCGGCGGCCGCGGTTCCGGTAGCCTGCGCCAACGTGGCCCCCGACGCGGCGAGCCCCATCAACAGGGCGCACGACGAGAGCATGAGAGAACGCCGGTTCTGGCGGTTGTGAGCGGACATCAGTCCCCCTTGTTATCAAGCTGACGTTGGGTCGAGCCAGAGTTAGGGGGAGATTCTGAAAGGCGGGGGGGCGTCTGGTCACCTCGGAAGGTGCGACACGCGGCGGGCCGCCGATCAGAAGCCTAAATCCTGGCCTTTCCAATCTTTATTTGCCGCATTTAGGGGCGTTTCGTCAGATCACGTCAAGAGCAGGCATGCCCACGCCTTCGTGAAACCGTCACGCTTGGACGAGATAAAAGACCGCAGTTGCTTAAAAGATACAGCAGCGGAACACGCAGTCAGTGACGAAATACCTGCTAACGGAAAACTTCCGTTACGCCGAACGCAAATCGCTTCCGGATTAGTTCGCAATCAAGCACAGGATGTCTCGCCCGCGCATGCAATTACACGCGGGCATTCGCCGACGGGGCTATTGATCGCCCTCTTGGATCAGGCCGTCTGGGCCTGCTTCCCCCACACATCCCGCGCCTTTTCGTAGACGCCCTGGTCGAAGGAATATTCGACGGTGTTCCCGTCCGGATCCTTGATGAAGCAGACGTAACCGATCTGCTTGGGCATCTGCACCGGGCCCAGACCCAGGCAACCCGCGGCCTTCGCCTCCGCGGCGATCTCGTCGACCGTCTCCTTCGTCGACGCCTCGATGCCGATGTGGGCGAACGGCCCCATAGGGTGATGGGGAGCCGGGGCGAAGGGATCGTGGCCTTCGAAGAACTGGCCGAGGACCAGGATGAACGGAGATTCGGCCTGGGTAGGATCGCCAAGCCAGGCGTTCTTGCCCGCCTTGTCCTCTCCCTGCTGCAGCAGACGTAGGTGCGTGAACTTCTGGTACCAGGCGATGGAGGCCTCGATGTCCTTCACCGCCAGAGCGATGTGCGTCCAGGTGGTCCGCTTCGGGCGCGTCGCGTAATTGGTCTCGCCGGCCATGGATCGCTCCTCAGGTGATCGGCGAGGCTACATCTGCGGTGCGCGCCGGACTTGCCCACGCGCGCACGAGAAGTTGGCCCCTAGAGCAAATCACCGCCGGCCAGACGGTCCCGTCTGAACGGGTGTGATTTGCTCTAAAGGCAAGAGTGGAGAGCCTGATTCACCGTTTGCAGCTGTTCCGTGCAAACGGATCAGGCTCTGAACGGCCGAGCCCCTCACTGCGCAGGCCTCAGATCCGGAAACGAGCCCCGGTGGTATAGCAGGGGCGTCTCATGCGAGGCGTGACAGGTGCGGACGCCCCGGCCAATCACCACGACGTGGTCGCCTGCCGGATGGATCGCCTGGACCTGGCAGTCCACGAAGATCGGCGCCGCCTTCAGCTGCGGGGCGCCGCCCTCGCACGCCGCCCACTCGAGACCGGCGAACCGATCGCTCTCGGGATTACGGGCGAAATGCAGCGCCAGCTCGCGACCGCCTTCGGCTGGCAGGATGTTGACCCCAAACACTCCCGAGTCTTCGACCGGGCCGCGCAGGGGGTTGGCGTTGTCCAGGCAGATCAGCAGCAGAGGCGGATCGAGTGAGACCGAGCAGAAGGCGTTGATCGTCGAGCCAAGCGGCGTACGGCCGCCCCAGCTGGTGACCACCGTCACGCCGGTCGGGAAGTAGCCCATGGCGGCCCGCCATTCGGCTGCGCTCGGCGCCCCCGTCGGGGCGAGGGTCAGATCAGCGGCCATGGCGTGCGGTTCGGAAGTCCAGTGCGCGCAATGACGGCGCGCCCCGCCTCGCGGGCGGCGGCGAGTAGCGCATCTTCGTCGAACAGGATCGCCCGGCCGACGTCCAGCACCTGCACCCCGTCGATCCAGACGCTGTGCACGCCGCGCGACGGCGCGCTGAAGGCCAGCTGCTCGACCACGTCGAACAACGGTCCGCCCCACTCGGCCAGATGGGTGTCGTGCAGGACGATGTCCGCCTTCTTGCCCGCTTCGAGCGAGCCGATCAGATGCGAAAGGCCCATGGCCGCGGCGCCCTTGAGCGTCGCCATTTCCAATACGCTGGTGGCGGGGAAGATGAACTGATCGGCCCGCGCGTCGCGGAACAGGCTCGCCATCAGACGCCCGGACGCCAGGATATCGGCGGAGATGCCGTCGCTGCCGAGGGCCAGATTGATCCCCGCGTCGAGCATCTCGGGGAACAGGCCCAGCTTGGAGACGCCGAAGCCGCCCTGCAGCGCCGCGTGCGGACAGTGCACCGCTCCCGCGCCGGAGCTGACCAGGATGTCGAACTCGCTGCGGTCGATGTTCGCGAGGTGGGTGAGCATCACGCGATGGCCCATCGCGCCGATGTCGGCGAGGTGTTCAAGGGGGCGGCGGTTGTACTTGGCCAGGAACCACTCCGGATCCGAGGCGCGTGGGCTCATGTGGGCCGAAACGCGCAGGTCCTTGTCGTCGGCAATAGCTTTGGCCGCCCGCCAGATGTCGTCGGAATTGGTCGAATGCCCGACCAGCAGCGGCCAGGCCGCAAGGCGCGCCTCTCCGCCGGCGTCCGGATAGCGCTCGACTTCGGATTCCAGGATCGCAATCCCCTCGCGCGACAGCGCCGCCTGGTCGGCGGAAGGATCGTAGGCGCGGCCTTCGACCCACTGTCCGATGCGGCCCCGGATGCCGGTCTCTGCCAGGCCTTCCGCCACCGCGTCGAGCTGCAGGATCGTGCCGGCTTCGACGAAACAGGTGGTCCCGCCCTGGATCATGGCGAGGGCGGCGCACTGGGCGGCGAGCCGCTCGTCCGGCGCGGTTTGCGCCTTGAAGATCGGGATCACCCATTTCTGGAGCTTGTCGCCCCAGCTGTCCTCCTTGGCGCCGCGCTGGAAACCGCGCGTCAGGGGGTCGCCGGTGATGTGGATGTGGGCGTCGACGAAGCCGGGCGTGGCGACGAAGCGGCGGCCGTCGATCACGCGAGCGGCGCGCACGAGGGGCTCGAGGTCGCGACGCTTGCCGACTGCGGCGATGCGGTCGCCGGCGACGGCGATGGCGCCGTCCTCGATCACACGGCGCTCGCCGTCCATGGTGATCACCGTGGCCCCGGAGATCAGGAGGTCGGCCTCGATCGTCCCGGGCGCCTCCGCGTCCAGGGTTTGGGACAGGTTCATTATTCGGCGAGGCTCCCGACAGGGGCGACGGCCGTCTTCATCACCGGCGGGCGCAGGAAGAGGGTGGCGACCAGCAGGCCGACCGCGACCAGGGCGCACAGCACGAACATGCCGGTGAAGCTGCCGAGGGTGTCGCGGGCCCAGCCGCCGAACGCCGGTCCCAGGGCCGCCGAGGTGGAGATCAGGCACATGATGGAGAAGAGCTCGAGGTTGGCTTTGCGACCGAAGTACCTCAGCAGAAGGACCGTCGAGCAGATGAACGAGAGGCCGAAGCCCAGGCCCACGCCGATGACGTAGACCCACATCAGCGGCCACCCGTGGGCCTCGGCGAGGCCGTACATGCCAAGCGCCAGCGCGGCCATGGAGACGGCCATCAGCGCCTTTGTGGAGATGCGTTCGGCCAGGACGCCGCCGACGATGGTGATGCCGGCTCCGAACAGCTGCTCGAGGCTGAGCATCTCGGCCGCCGAAGTGGCGCTCACCCCATGCTCGATGAGATGCTGCACGGCGAAGCCGTGGGCGGTGGTGTTGATCAGCAGATAGGTCGTGTAGCCGCCGACGATGACATAGAACTGAGGGGTCCCCAGGGCCCGGCGCACCGTCCAGTCACGCAGGCCCTCGAGCATCTCCGGCAAGCTCGCCTGTTCGGGGGCTTCGGTGTCGTGGGCTCTCTCGTCACGCCGGCCCGGCGTCGTGAACATGGCGTAGGCGCCGGCGCACGCGGCCATCGCCGCGAAGACCCACCAGAAGGGCCGCCAGCCGTGAGTCCAGCCGTTGATCCACACGTACATCATCGGTCCGGCGACCCCGCCCAGGCCGCCGATCGTGAAATAGACGCCCAGAATCGTGGAGCGGCGCTCGGCGAACAGGTCGGTGAGCACGTGGGTGCCCGGGACGGTGCTCACCAATGCGAACGACAAGCCCACCAGGAGCGTGCCGAACAGGTAGAGCCACACCGAGTGGGTGACCGCCAGGGCCGCGAATCCCGCCGTCATGGTCAGACCACCGACGAGCATCGTGCCATTGACGCCGATCCTGC
Organism: Caulobacteraceae bacterium; assembly: GCA_019232665.1. GTDB lineage: Bacteria > Pseudomonadota > Alphaproteobacteria > Caulobacterales > Caulobacteraceae > Acaudatibacter. The sequence goes on from JAFANN010000064.1 coordinate 11,931, forward strand.
GAACCAGCGCCGCCGAGATCAGACTGGCCAGGCCGCAAGCCAGACCGAGAAGGGTGTAGCCCCACCCGGCCTGCTGCCAGTCCCAGTGCAGCTCGCCGACCATCTTGGGCAGCACCACTCCCAGCGAGGAGAACGCCCCGGCCGAGACGACGAAGAAGATCAGGCTGAGGGACGAGAACGGAACCCAGCGGGAGAGGGCGGCGGCGCGCAAGGACTGTCCTACTCGCGGGTGTAGTTGTCGGGGATCTTCGGGTCCGGACCGCCCTTGACCCAGAGGATGATCTCGTTGCCCCACGGATCGCGAAAGGCGTGGTTGAAGCCGTTGAATTCCTTCCAGTAGTGGTCGCGCCACAGCTCGGTCGCGCCGCGATCGAGCGCCCGCTTCATGATGTCCTCGTGCGACTGGCCGTCACCGACCAGGATCCACACACGCGCCTTGCGCCCGTCGCCGGCGAGGGTGCGGGGCTCGACGCCCTTGGGATCGGGATGCGGGCGGGCGTTGTCGGCTTTGAAGATGCCCAGGTGCAGGTTGCCGATCTGGCTCTCTGAGCCGTCGGAGTTCATGAAGTTGCCGCCGGGCACCATGCGATGGAACACGCCGTAGGGGCGGTCGTCGTCCCGCCAGCCGAACACCTCGTTGTAGAACTTGCCGGCCGCGGCCGGATCGTCGGAGGCGAGGTCGACGAAGATCAGGGTGTTGGGGGTCGTGGTCATCGAGTTCGTTTTCCCTGGAGGTTTCAGGCGGCGTATTCGGCGCGCTTGGGAGTGAAGACGTCGAGATTGAGCACCGCCTCGTTCCCCACGACCTCGCCCCAGTGGCGTGCGTTGGGCGGAATCACCAGCAGGCCGCCCGGTCCCAGGCGCGTGACGGTCTCGCCGATGTGGAAGTCGATGGTGCCGGCGAGGATGTAGACGATCTGCTCGTGCGGATGGTCGTGCGGGCGCGGCTCGTGACCGGGCTGCAGGCGGTTGAGCGACACCGTCGCCCCCTCGCCGGAGAACGCCTTGCGCTCCACGCCCTCGCGCACCCGCTCCCAGGGCGTGGCGTTCCAATCGATCGAATGCAGGTCCATCGAGTCGCCTCCTGTCGCTCTCACGCCGCCCCGTAGCCGCCGCCGCCGGGAGTCTCCAGCACCACGACGTCGCCGGGCTGCATC
>JAFANN010000167.1 GCA_019232665.1 Caulobacteraceae bacterium
CTGATGGATGGCCGCCTCCTTGGTGGCCATGAACCGGGTGCCCATGTTCGCGCCGTCCGCGCCCAGGGCGAGCGCAGCGGCCAGCGAGCGGCCGTCGGCCATGCCGCCTGAGGCGATCACCGGGATCTTCACCGCGTCGACCGTCGCCGGCAGCAGCACCACCAGTCCGATATCGTCCTCGCCCGGATGACCGGCGCACTCGAAACCGTCGATGGAGATCACGTCGACGCCGAGCCGCTCCGCGGTCACGCTGTGGCGGACCGAGGTGCACTTGTGGATCACCTTGATCCCGGCTTCCTTGAAGGCGGGCAGGTGGTCGATAGGGCTGCGGCCGGCGGTCTCGACGATCTTGATCCCGCTTTCGATGATCGCCCTGCGATATTCGTCATAGGGGATCGGGTTGAGCGACGGCAGCAGGGTGAGGTTCACGCCGAACGGCTTCTTCGTCAGCTTGCGCGTCTTTTCGATCTCGGCGTGCAGCGCCTCGGCGGTCGGAAAGAGGTGGGCGACGATGAAGCCGAGCGCCCCGGCGTTCGCGACGGCGGCCACCAGTTCGCCATAACCGACGCCCGTCATTCCCCCCATCACGATCGGGGTCTCGACGCCGAACATCTCGGTGAGTTTCGTCTTGATCATGGGCTTCCTCTCAATGGCCGTCCTTTAAAAAAGGCGGTGTTGCCAGCGACCCTAGCCCCTCCCGTCCGCCACACCTAGCCCGACGTCGGGGAAGGCGGCGACCAGAGCGTGGGCGTCCTAAGGCTGCGAATTATCTCTCGGACCATGCAGCTCCGCTGACCGCCGGTATCCGAGGCTGTGAGGCTTCTTTTCCTGATCCCTGATTTCCGTCATCGCCGGCCGAAGTGTCGGCGATGAGATTAAAGGGGGGCAATTGGTCTGGATTAATTCACAACCTCTCCCGCCGCGAAGGCCGGCTTCGCTCGGCTCTTGATCTTCCGGCGACAGTGGAAGACCGGCCGCGCTCGGACGTCTCACCGATGGGACCTGGCCTGGAGTGACTCCGCCCGACCAAGCAGCCTCCGAAGCCTTCATCGCTGCACTGGAGGCCGGCGACCTGGAGGGCGTGCGACGCGCGCCGGAAGGCGAGGCCCACACCCATGGCCCGTTCGGGGGCGACCGCGACTGGCTGGCCGGCAAGACTGGCCAGGACATTGCTCCGTTGACGCGCCCGCTCGCCTCAATGGCCGAACTGCACGCCTGGACCGCCGCCCACGTCGGCGACCCGTTCAAGGACGAGGCGGGCCGGCGGCTGGGCTGGCAGGCCGCCTTCGTGCGGGGGCGCGGCGCAGAGACCGCGAAACAAAACTCACCTGCAGATATTTATACTGAACCCGATAACGCTACTTCATCTTGCTATTGTACGTAACCGTGTTGACAAATACAGAAAATAATATATAGCTTTGCCGTATGTCCTGCCTCTCAGGACGATAGACTCCGTCGAGCTACCAGGGAGGAAGACAATGAATACACGCTCACGCTCGTTGTTTGGCCGCCTCGCAGCGTCCTGCATAACCGCTACGCTTGCGGTATTGGCCGCTCCGTTCGCCAACGCTTCTGTATTTACCGTCACGCTCGCCCAAGTCGGGCCTGACGTCGTCGCCACTGGAAGCGGAACCATCGACCTGACCGGCCTGACGTCCTTTGGCTCCTTTCCCACGTCGCCAGAACTGTACGCGGATCACGGCATCATCGGTGTCGGGCCGTCGACCACGACCGATCTGTACACCGGGCCCACCGGGCCATTTAGTTTCGGACCCGGCAGTGCGTTCTTCCCCGCCGCGACCAGCGGAGACTCAGTCTTCCTCGAAGACTTCGGGCTCGATCTCGACGTGCCGCAAGGCTACGTCTCAGGGACCAGCCTGTCTGGCTCCGCGAGCTATGCGGGTACGATCACCAGTCTCGGCCTGATGCCCGGCACGTACACGTGGACCTGGAACTCTGGCGCCAACAGCTACGTGCTGGTGATCCCGATGGCGACCGTGCCTGAGCCGAGCGCCTGGACCCTGATGCTGATCGGCGTCGCCAGCCTGGGCGCCGCGATGCGTTCACACAGGAAGGTCGTGACCGCTTGACTTCCGGTCCGCCGGCGTCCCGACGGCCCTTCCCTACGACTTGAGTTGTTCGCGCGCGCGACGACCCGAGAAAGAAAGTAACAAGAAGAAGGGCCGGCGGGAACGACGGCGGACCGAAAGGGGGGTGGCGCTCCCGAGCTCTTTGCCCCCTACTTCCCCCTCCCCGCCAAGCACACATGCACCGCTGCGATCACCCCGGCGCCCTCGCCCACGGCGGCGGCGACGCGTTTCACGCTGCCTGCGCGCACGTCTCCGATCGCGAACACGCCGGTGCGGCTGGTCTCCAGGGCGCCGTGCTCGACGCCGCCCGCGTCACGGCCGGTGACGACGAAGCCGGTGGCGTCGAGCTTCACGCCTGACCCGCCCAGCCAGCCGGTGTTGGGCTCCGCGCCGATGAAGAGGAAGAGGTTGCGGATCGGCCGGCGCATCTCTTCGCCCTGCGCGTTGCGCCAGATCAGCGCGTCGAGCTGGCCCTCCTCCCCCTCGACGCCGCAGATCTGACTTCGCAGACAGACCTCGATATTGGGCTGGGCGTGAATGCGGTCGATCAGGTAGCGCGACATGCTTTCCGCCATGTCCGCGCAGCGGGCGATCATCCACACCTTCGCCGTGTGCTGGGCCAGATAGACCGCGGCCTGCCCCGCCGAATTGCCTGCGCCCACCAGGGCGACCTCCTGGCCCTTGCACAGCTTCGCCTCCACCGGCGAGGCCCAGTAGTGGACGCAGCGGGCCTCGAACGGCTCTAGCCCGACGCCATCCAGGCGCCGGTAGCGGGCGCCGCTGGCGACGACCAGGCAGTGGGCCCGCGCCTCCTCTCCGCAGCCAAGGCCGATGCGGATCGGGATCTCGCCTGGCGGCGATAGGATGGTGATCGCCTCGTCGGGAATGGCCACCTCGACGCCGAACTTCTCCGCCTGGGCGTAGGCGCGGCCCATCAGCGCCATGCCGGTGATCCCGGTGGGAAAGCCCAGATAGTTCTCGATCCGCATCGAGGCGCCGGCCTGGCCGCCGAAGGCGCGGCTGTCGAGAGTCAGCACCGAAAGCCCTTCCGAACCGGCGTAGACGGACGCCGCCAGCCCAGCCGGTCCGGCGCCGACGATCGCCACATCGTAGACCCGCTCAGGGTCGAGCCGGCCGACCATGCCCAGGCACCGGGCAAGCTCGGCGTCGGTCGGGTTTCGCAGCATTATGCCGTTGGGACACAGCACCACCGGCCAGTGCCCAACCGGCACGTGGAAGCGCTCGAGCAGGGCCTTGGCGTCGGGATCAGTGTCGGCGTCCAGCACCAGACGCGGCTCGCCGTTGCGCGCGAGGAACACCTCCAGGCGCACGACGCCTGGATGGTCCGCAGGGCCGAGTATGATCGGTCCGCCCCCCATCTCGATCAGGGCCACCCGGCGCAGGATCAGGGCGCGCATGATCCGCTCGCCAAGATCCGCGTCCGCCACCAGCAGCGCCCGCAGCCGCTCGGGCGCGATCAGCACGACCTTCGCCGCCGTCTGCGCCCGCACGCGCGCGAGAGCCGCCCGCCCGGAGAGCTGCGCCATCTCGCCCTGGAACGAGCCAGGCCCATAGACGACGATGAGATCGCCGGCCCCCGAGAGGTCCGCGCGCCAGACCTCGACTTCGCCCTCGAGGACCAGGGTCAGGCCCCGGCCCGTCTCGCCGCGCTCCACAATGATCTCGCCGGCCTGGTAGTCGCGCCTCTCGCCGAAGCGGGCGAGCCGCCCGATCTCGTCGGGCGACAGCACCGGAAAGGCCTGGTCGCGCCGCGCCTCGAGCGTAGGGGACGAGATCGCCATGCCTGTCCTCCAGCGAAAGCCCCGAGCTTACGCGCTCGCCGCGGGACAATCACCGCTACGAGCGGCTAGGTTTGCCCTATTCCCGCGCGGAGGACCTCATGGCCGACTATTGCACGCACGGCGCCTCGATCCGGAAAGTCGATCCAGGCACGCTCGGCTGCGAGGAGTGCCTGAAGAGCGGCTCGTGGTGGGTGCACCTTCGGCTGTGCCGCGCCTGCGGCCACGTGGGCTGCTGCGATGACTCTCCCAATCGCCACGCCACGGCTCATTTCAAGGCGACCGGCCATCCGGTGATCGAGGGCTACGATCCGCCTGAGGGCTGGGGCTGGTGCTTCGTCGACGAAGTCTTCCTCGAGCTCCCGGACGCGCCGACGCCGCACCCAGGTCCCATCCCTCGCTTCATTTAGGCGAGGCGCGTCACGGACATGTCGCTGATATAGCGGATTGGCAGCGACCACCTCCTCGCCCAAAAGGACCCCATGACCACAGCGACCCTCGCCGCGAAGTCCGCAACGCGCCGTCGTGTCCCCCTCGCGCGGCAGATTCGCGACTGGCACTCCTATCTGGGCGCCCTGATCGCCCCTTCCGTCCTCTTTTTCGCAACGACCGGCTGCCTCCAGCTCTGGAGCCTGCACGAGGCCCACGGCGCCTACGATCCGCCGCCCCTGATCGAGAGACTGGGCGCCCTGCACAAGGACCAGAAGTTCGCTCTCGGCCACCATCACCACGACGACCCGCCGCCGGCCGCCAAGGCCTCCGCCAAGCCCGCCCACGACGAAGACGGGTCAAAGCCGGCGACCCTGATGCTCAAGGGCTTCTTCACCCTCGTCGGCCTCAGCCTGATCGCCTCGACCCTGGTCGGCCTCTGGATCGCCCTCACCCAAAGCCCCCGCCGCCGCACCCTCGCGGCCATCCTCCTCATCGGCGCCGTTGTGCCCCTCGTCCTGGCGGTCCTCACCGCCTGAGAGGGCGCTGCAGGCGCCGCCTTGACCACGGAGGCACGGAGGACACGGAGGGGCACGGAGTCGAAGCCGCCGGTGACCGCTCTTCCTTCGTGCCGCCGAAGGCGGCGATAAAACGCTGATTGCGCCTCCGGCGCGAAGAAGAAGTCCGCTCTTTCTTCTCCGTGCCCCTCCGTGTCCTCCGCGTCTCCGTGGTTGAACTAACGCCCGCCGCCCCGACCAAACCGGCCGGCGGTCCCTTCACGCCGCGTCGTGGAAGATCACTCCCAGGGTGTGGCGGAGGCCCGAGCGGACGCGGCTGACGCCGTGGCGCAGTACGGCGCGGGACATGCCGCGGGCGCCGGCGACGGGGCGTTCGCGCACGGCGAAGATCACCGCGTCGCCCTGCGCAAGCTCCACGACCTCGGCGCGCGACTGCATCCGCGCCCGCTGTTCGGTGAGGATGAATTCGCCGCCGGTAAAGTCCGGCCCCGGCTGCGCGAGGAGCACGACGACCTGCAGCGGGAAAACGTGCTCGCCGTACACGTCCTGGTGCAGGCGGTTGTAGTCGCCCTCGCGATAGCGCAGCAGCAGGGGTGTCGGACGGGTCTGGCCGGCGGCGTGGCATTGGGCGCGGAAGGCGGCGTGTTCGGCCGGGTAGCGCCGCTTGACGCGCAGGGCCTCGTTCCAGCGATCGGCGATCGGGGCCAGACGCGCGTAGAGGGCCTCGCGCAGACCGGCGACGACCGGCGGCAGTGGGTCAGCGAAATAGCGGTACTCGCCCGATCCGTAGGCATGCTTGGCCATGACGATGCGCGAGCGGAACAGCCCCTCGTCGTCGTACATCCCGGCGAGATCGGCGCAGGTCTGCGAGCCCAGCAGGCCCGGAACGCGGGCATGGCCCTGTTCGAACAGGTCCCGCTCGACGCCCTCCCAGTCGAGCCAGGGACGGCCTCCGGTCGGCTGCAAGTCCCGTGGCGTCTGTACGCTGTCCACGACCATCCGTGCGTCCATACGCTCAACCGCCCCGACTTCGTTCCGAATCGTCCACCCCGCTGATCCGAGCGGGGGGCACGCGACAACGCAAGCCGGCGGCGGAAGTGTGGTGAAGGAGTCGCCTCGGTGTGGCGTAGAACGCCCACAAAGCGCCGCCGTGCGTCGTCAGCCTCCAACAAGGCTCAGGAGGGGGACGATGCGATTGTCTGGCGTGATCATAGTTGGGCTGATGCTCGCGCCATGCGTGGCGGCGGCCGCTCCGCCGAAGCCCGCGCCTGGCCTTTCGCTCGCCATTTATGCCCAGGGCCAGGCCTTCGCGCAGGACGACCGGCCCCTCGACCTCACCGCTGGCGCCCAGACCATCCTTCTGCCGGGCCTGCCGCCGCAGGCGCGCCCTGAGACCCTGGCCCTTTCCGGGGAGGGAATCTCGGACGTGGAGATCGCTTTCGCCTCCGTCACCGACCCGAACCAGCTCCTGCAGCGGATGATCGGCCATCCGGTGCGCATCGTGCGCACGCCCCCCGGCGGACAGGAGACCACTGTGCAGGGGACTTACCTCGGCCAGACCGGCGCCGGGCTGCTCGTGGGCGTGGGCGACCACACCGACCTCATCAGCCCATCCGCTCCGGACCTGCGCGTCGTCTTCGAGTCGTTCGGCGATGCCGGCCTCGGCGTCGCCATCGCCAACGCGAGCCTGCACGCGGACAAGGCCGGCCCCCACGTGGCGCGCCTGAGTTACATAACCGGCGGCCTCTCCTGGCGCGCCGACTATATCGCCAACTTCGACCCGACGGCCGGCCGGCTCGACCTCGACGGCCGCTTCGCGGTCTCCAACGCCTCCGGCGCGCCGGTCGAGGACGCTTCGGTCGATCTGGTGTCAGGCAATGTCGCCCAGGGGGGGCCCGTGTTCGCGCCGCGGCCGATGATGATGACAGCGGGCGCCGCCGCCAAGCGGACAGGACCGGAAATGGAGGCGGTTGGCGAGACCCATGTCTACCACCTGCCCGACCGCCTCAGCCTGGCGGACGGCCAGACGCGCACAATCGGCTTCCTCGAGGCGCGCGGCGCGCCAGCTCATCAGACGTTGCGCTGGACCGCCTATGGCTTCGGGAGCGCCGAAGAGCCCGGCCATGCGCAGGTCGTGGTCGATTTCGCCAACCGCGGCGCAAACCTCGACCGTCCGCTGCCAGAGGGAACGATCCGCGTCTTCGAGCCCGACGCCAGCGGTCGGGCCAGACTCGTGGGCGAAAGCCAGATAGGCCCCACGCCGGCCGGCTCCGACCTCACCCTCACCCTGGGCGAGTCCTACGACGTGACGGTGAAGCCCACGCTCGTCTCCAACCAGTCCGCAAGCCCTCACCGCACGCGATATTCGATGACCTACGAAGCGCGCAACGCCAAGGCGACGCCGGTCACCCTCGAACTGCGCCAGGCGGGTCTGGGCAAGGACACGCGCGTGATCTCCGAATCCGTCCCCGGCCGCTCCCTCGACGCCCGCACCCGCACCTGGTCCGTCCCCATCCCGGCCGGGGGAGTCACGACGGTGACGGCGGAGCTGGAGACGGGAACGCCGTGACCGCGTTCCTCCCCTTCTGGGGACTGTTGCAGAACTCCCAATTTTCTTCTGTCATCCCGGGCCGTAGCGAAGCGCAGCGGAGCGAGGACCCGGGACCCAGGGGACTGGAACGGCTATCGCGGTTCGCGAACCTCAGCATCTCGCCCTGTCTCCTGGGTCCCGGGTCGTCGCTTCACCCGGCCGGGGCCGGGTTCGCTACCGCCCGGGATGACAGGGAAAAAGGGGCGGTCGAGTTTCGCAATAGTCCCCAGAAGGGGAGGGACAAGCTCATCACCCCACCACCTCCCTCAGCGCCGCGATGTCAGCAGGGCTAGTGCGGCAGCAGCCGCCGATCAGGCGGGCGCCGGCCGCACGCCAGGCCGGGGCGAGTTTCGCTAGCGGCGGGTGCTCGGCGCCGTCGCGCCAGCCGTGGATCGCGTGGTCCCATTTGCCGCCGCTGTTGGGGTAGACCACCACCGGCTTGTCGGTGACGGTCGCGATCCGGCGCACGAGTTCGCCGATGTGCTCCGGCGCAGTGCAGTTGACTCCCACGGCCGCCACGCAAGCGCGGTCGGCCACCGCCTCTGCGGCCGCCTCGATCTTCGTCCCGTCGCTGATCCGATCGCAGTCGCGGGCGCTGAACGAGACCCAGGCGCTCGCGTGCGGGAAGTCCCGCTTGAGCAGGTCGACAACGACCTTCGCCTCGGCGGCGGAAGGGAAGGTCTCCAGAGCCAGCAGGTCCACGCCGCCCGCCAGCAGGGCCTCGATCCTCGGTCGATGGAAATCCCCCAGGCGAGCGGGATCCATCGGATAGTCGCCACGGAATTCAGAGCCGTCCGCCAGCGCTGCGCCGAAGGGCCCGATCCCGCCGGCGACGAGCGCGCGCAGCCGCAAGTCGCGAGCCGCCGGGTCCAGCCCGTCCCAGAACGCGTCGCGCTCCGCCAACGCCAGCTCGGCCGATCGCCGCATCGCCTGCCGCGCCGCGTCCGCAGACAGGCCGCGTGCGACGAACCCTTCGAGCGAGGCCTGGTAGCTGGCGGTGACGATCACGTCTGCCCCCGCGGCGAGATAGTCGCGGTGGATCTCGCCGATCCGCTCAGGGGCGTCGACCAGCAGCCGCGCCGACCACAGGGCGTCGGAAATGGTTTCCCCCCGACGCTCCAGCTCGGTTCCCATCGCGCCGTCGAGCACCAGCACGTCTCTTTGGCGAAGGGCGAAAGCGATGGGATCCTCAGGCATCGGCTGCTTATTACCCTGAAACCCTTGGGCTGAGCCGGGCAATCCGGCGCGATTGACTCGCCGCGGCGGCCCTACGCTACTTCCGCTTCCAGGAGGGGAAGGCGAGTGGTGACAAAAGCGGGAGGCCAGAAGCTCAAGCGCGAGATGTCCGGGTTCGGCGGCATGGTCATCACCCTGACCAACCTCTCGCCGAGCATCGGCGTGTTCGTCGCCGTCCCTGTGGTGATCCAGCAGTCCGGGTCGTTCGCCATCGTCGCCTGCGCGCTGGCCGTGCTGCTGGGACTGGTGGTCGCCGGCGTCTATGCCGAGCTCGGCTCGGCCATCCCGCATGCCGGCGGCGACTACGTCCTGATCGGCCTCACTCTCGGGCCCACGGCGCGCTTCGCCAACCTGAGCACCGGCCTGGTCGGGTTGCCGGTGGCGCTGGCGCTTTCGGGCCTGGGCATTTCGGACTTCCTGAAGGTCGTGTGGCCCGGCGTGCCGGTCGTCCCAACGGCGCTGGTCTGCATCGTCATCGTCACGGTTCTGGGCGCGCTCAGCGTCAGGCTCAACGCCTGGATAACCGGGGCTTTCCTGGTCCTCGAGATCCTCGCCATGATCGCCACGGCGGCCCTCGGCGCCGGCCACTGGCGGCGCGACCTGGCCGATGTGGTCCTGCACCCGGTGATGGCGGGGCCGGCCGGCGCCCTTCAGGCCACGCCCTTGCTGGCGATGGGCGTGGCGGGCGCCGCAGCGCTCTACGCCCTCAACGGCTACGGCGGCGCCGTTAGCTTCGGCGAGGAGGTGGTGGGCGCTCGAAGCAAGATGATCTGGATGATCTACGGCGCGCTGGTCCTGGGCGCCGCGACCATCATCCCGCCCGTCATCGGGGTGATCGTCGGCGCCCGCGACCTCGCGCGCCTGAGCGCGTCCGCCACGCCGCTGCAGGATTTCCTTCTCGAGGCCGGGGGTCCGTGGGTTGCGGGCGTCATCAGCGTCTCGGTGGCCCTGGCGATCTTCAACGCGATGATCGCCATCGCCCTCATCGGAGGTCGGGTCCTCTACTCCGCTGCGCGCGAGAACGCCTGGACGCCACGGCTGAACCGAACTTTCCGCCGCGTGCACGCAAGGTTCGGCTCGCCATGGGCGGCGACGCTGGCGATCGGCGCAGGAGGCCTGCTCCTGTGCCTCCTGCCACTGCCGGTACTGGTGATGATCAACGGCAGCTTCGTCTCGATAAGCTACGGCCTGCTGGCGGCAGGGGTGATCGCCGGGCGCCGCAGCGGGGTCACGTCCCGATCGCAGGCGCGCATGCCGCTGCACCCAATCGGTCCAGCGATCGTCATCCTCGTCGCCGCCGGGCTCGTGGCGGCGGGTCTCGCCGACAGGGGCGCAGGCCGAATTGGCCTGCTCATCGCGCTCGGCGTCATGGCCGCCGGCGCGCTCTACTACCAGCTCGTCCTTCGCCGCAGCGGCCTCTGGGCTCACCACGATCCGGAGGAAGAGGAGGACGCGGCCCCCACCCCGGCCGTCGAACTCATCCCCGAGCCCGGTCTGCCATAGAGCGGATTGCCAAGCTCACACACCTGGGCCCTGCACCGGGATAGGCGCATCGATCTCGCAGACGATCCCTTCCGGCTCGAACGCCAGCCGGGCGCGACCACCGAGCTGCGCCGCGAGCGCCCGCTCGATCAGCCGCGAGCCGAAGCCGCGTCTTTCCGGCGGCCTGACTGGCGGTCCGTCGCGCTCACGCCATGTCAGGTGAAGGCGCGGCGGCGCCTCGCCGTCGGGCTGAAGGCGCCACGCCAGACTCACCTTGCCGTGGCCGTTCGACCAGGCGCCGTACTTCATCGCATTGGTGGCCAGTTCGTGCAGCGCCATGGAAAGGGCGAGGGCCACCGGAGCCCGCAGCTCTACCCGCGGACCATCGAAATCGAGACGCTTTCTCTGACCGACGTGGGCCGCCAACGCCTGGTTCGCCACCGCTTCCAGGTCGATGCTGGCCGAGCGCTCCTCTGTGAGCGCATCGTTCGCCCGCGCCAGCGCCACCAGCCGGTCGAGGAAGTCCTCGGACGCAGCGAAGGGATCGGTTGCGCCGCGGAAGGTCTGGCCTGCCATGGCCTGGACGATGGCGAGGTTATTCTTCACGCGATGGTTAAGCTCGCTGATCACCAGCTTGAGGCGCTCCTCGGCCCGCACCTGGCGGGTGACCTCCACTCCCACGGACAAGATGGCGATCACTCGCCCCCCGTCGCGCACCGGCTGATGGGACATGGTGAACCAGGTGTCCTCGACAGGGCCTGACTTCGCGTAGCGGAACAGCTGCGCCTCCTGGTGGACCGCCTCGCCGGCGCGGACGCGCTCGAACAGGGGCTTCAGGACCTCGTGCAGTTCGCGGAAGGTCTCCAGCGTCCGGCCGCCGAGCGCGATCGGATGACGATCGCCAATGAGCGGGACGTAGGCGTCATTGTAGATCTGGACGTAGTCAGGCCCGCAATGCAGCGAGACCGGGAAGGTGCTGTCGAGCATCAGATCGACAGCGGTCTTGATCGCTTCAGGCCACGCCTCGATCGGCCCCACGGGCGTCGCGGCCCAATCGTGGTTGCGGATCCGGGCCGCCATCTCCCCGGCGCCCTGCGGCAAGGACCCGTTCCGATCGTCGCTCGCCGTCATCATTCCCTAGTAACAGACGCAGGACCTGACCAAGCTAGAGCGCCGCTGGTCCGTCCGTTCTAGGACGAATGTCCTCTACAGCGGGATGATGTTCCTCTGCCGGCTGTAGGCGAGGTAGCCGACGTTTGCCCCCAGGCGCAGGCCGACACCGGCGCGGATTGGGGCAAGAGTGATGTCGTTGGCGCGCTGGTAGTTTACGCCCAGGCCGCCGATCAGATAGGCCGAGCCCTCGACGCCCGGGAAACGCTGGTAGATCGCGTCCGGATACTGAAGGTTGTAGCAGAGGGTGAAGACGCGGCTGGCGTTGCCGCCGAAGTCCCAGCCGAACGACGGCCCCTGCCAGAACACGCGCTGGGTCGGCCGGCGCTTCATGTACATCAGGCCCCGCCCGTAGCGCAGGCCGACGAAGAACGCCGCCGCTCCTTCCTCCCCGGCGATGTAGGCCGTAGGCCGGCCATTGTCCTTGAAGGTCCGTTCGATGATCGCGCCGGCCGTCTCGGCGGTGACGCCCATGAAGTCGGAGACCCGGTGGACGATCTCGTCGGTCGAGTAAGTGTCGGCCGGTTGCTGGGGCCCTGGAGGCGGCGGAGGCGGCGGATTGCCCCCGGGTTGAGCGTCGGGGTCGTATTGCTGGGCGCCCGCCGCGCCAGGGGTAAGGGCGGCGAGGCCGGTGACGATCAGCTTGCGGCGGTCCATTTCGGCGAAAGTCCCAGGTGAAACGAGTGCGACGCCCTCTCTCAACCCTGCGACCTTAACGTCCGCTGAATTGAAGCGAGGGGGGCGAACTGTGATAGACCCCGCGCCGACATGCCGACCGACCCGTCCCTGATCCGTAACTTCTCCATCGTCGCCCACATCGACCATGGCAAATCGACCCTGTCCGACCGCCTGATCCAGGAGACCGGAGCCCTCACCGCACGCGAAATGAAGGAGCAGGTGCTCGACTCGATGGAGCTCGAGCGCGAGCGCGGCATCACCATCAAGGCTCAGACTGTCCGCCTCGCCTACCCGGCCGAGGACGGCCAGACCTACACTCTCAACCTGATGGATACCCCAGGCCACGTGGACTTCGCCTACGAGGTTAGCCGGTCCCTGGCCGCGTGCGAGGGCTCGATCCTGGTGGTCGACGCCAGCCAAGGCGTGGAGGCCCAGACCCTGGCCAACGTCTACCAGGCGCTGGACAACAACCACGAGATCGTCCCCGTCCTCAACAAGATCGACCTGCCCGCCGCCGAGCCCGACCGGGTGCGCCAGCAGATCGAGGACGTGATCGGCATCGACGCCTCCGATGCGGTGGAGTGCTCGGCCAAGACCGGCCTTGGCATCCACGACGTGCTCGAGGCGATCGTGAAGCGCCTCCCCGCGCCCAAGGGCGACGCGGCAGCTCCGCTCAAGGCGCTCCTGGTCGACGCCTGGTACGACCCGTACCTGGGGGTGGTGGTGCTGGTGCGCGTCTTCGAGGGCCAGCTGAAGGCTGGCATGCAGGTGCGCATGATGCAGACCGGCGCGACCTACAAGGTCGACAAGGTCGGCGTCTTCAAACCCAAGTCCACCGACGTCGATGCGTTGGGGCCAGGCGAGATCGGTTTCCTCACCGCCCAGATCAAGGAAGTGGCGGACGCGGCCGTGGGCGACACCATCACCGAGGAGCGCCGCCTCACCGCCCACGCCCTGCCGGGGTTCAAGCCGGTGCAGCCGGTGGTGTTCTGCGGCCTCTATCCCACCGACGCCGCCGACTTCGAGGACCTGCGCGCGGCCGTCGGGCGCCTGCGCCTCAACGACGCGAGCTTCACCTATGAGATGGAGACCAGCGCGGCGCTCGGCTTCGGCTTCCGCTGCGGATTCTTAGGGTTGCTGCACCTGGAGATCGTGCAGGAGCGGCTGGCGCGCGAGTTCAATCTCGACCTGATCGCGACCGCGCCCAGCGTGATTTACAAGGTCACGCTCACCTCCGGCGAGGTGATGGAGCTGCACAATCCCGCCGACCTTCCGGACGTCGTGCGCATCGAGTCCATCGCCGAGCCGTGGATCCGCGCCACCATCTTCACCCCCGACGAGTTTCTCGGCGCGGTGATCAAGCTGTGCCAGGACCGCCGCGGCGAACAGAAAGAGCTCTCCTACGTCGGCGCGCGGGCGATGGTGGTCTACGACCTGCCGCTCAACGAGGTGGTGTTCGACTTCTACGACCGGCTGAAGAGCATCTCGAAAGGCTACGCCAGCTTCGACTACCAGATCCAGGAGTACCGCACCGGCGACCTGGTGAAGATGTCGATCCTGGTCAACGCCGAGCCGGTCGATGCGCTGGCCATGCTCGTCCACCGGGCCCGCGCCGAGACCCGCGGCCGGGGCATGGTCGAGAAGATGAAGGAGCTGATCCCGCCCCACCTCTTCGTCATCCCGATCCAGGCGGCCATCGGCGGCAAGATCATCGCCCGCGAAACCGTGCGGGCCCTGCGCAAGGACGTCACCGCCAAGTGCTACGGGGGCGATGCGACCCGAAAGCGCAAGCTTCTGGAGAAGCAGAAGGAGGGGAAGAAGAAGATGCGCCAGTTCGGCAAGGTCGACATCCCCCAGGAAGCCTTTATCGCCGCCCTGAAGATGGACGCGGACTAGATTCGGTTCAGACCTGGACAGGAGGGACGCCATGAGCGGCCACGAGACCATCGTCTACGAGAAGCGCCACCACGTCGCGACCATCGCGCTGAACCGGCCGCAGGCGCGCAACGGCATCGTGCCCAAGATGATGGACGAGCTCTGGGAGGCGGTGCAGGACGCCGCCGCCGACGAGCAGCTGCGCGTGCTGGTGCTGCGCGGCGTGGGCCGAGACTTTTGCCCCGGCGCCGACGTGAAGGCCTACGCCGCAGGCCAGGGACCCACGCGGCCGGAGACCTTCAACGTCAGCGTGCTCCTGCACGAGACGCCGATGGTCACCATCGCCGCCATCCGCGGCGCCTGCGCGGGCGCGGGGTTCGGCTGGGCGAGCGCCTGCGACCTGCGGATCTGCGACGAGACCGCCCGCTTCAACACCGCCTTCCTGGACGTGGCCATGTCCGGCGACATGGGCGGCTCGTGGTTCCTGTCGCGCATCCTGGGCGGGGCGAAGGCCCGCGAGCTCTACTTCCTGCCCGGCAAGTTCGATGCCGCCGAGGCCGCCCGCATCGGGCTGGTCAACAAGGTCACCTCCGAGGCCGACTTCGAGGCCGAGCTGACCGCCCTGGCGGACCGGCTCGCCAACGCCTCGCCGCTGGCGCTGAAGGGCATGAAAGCCAACTTCGTGGACTCGGAGCGCATGGGCCTGGCGGACTTCATCGCCGCCGAGACCGCCCGCCACACCGCCTGCGGCCGGTCCGAGGACAGTCGCGAGGCCTTCCGCGCCTTCGTGGAAAAGCGCCGGCCGGTGTTTCAGGGGCGGTAACGAAGGCTGAAGCCGCGGCTCCGTAGAACCGGCGACACGGCCGCGCGCGGCGGCTCGGGAGGAAGCATGGCCATCTTCGAGGGCAGCGGCGCGGCAGCGCCGGCGCAGGTGCGGCCGGTGGCGGAGCTGACGGTCCGCGGGCTTGTCCTCGGCGCACTGATGACCGTCGTGTTCACCGCCGCCAACGTCTTCTTCGGGCTGAAGGCGGGGCTGACCTTCAACTCCTCGATCCCGGCTACCGTGATCTCGATGGCGCTGCTGCGGGGCTTCAAGTCGGCCAGCATCCAGGAGAACAACATCGTCCAGACCATCGCCTCTTCGGCCGGGACGCTGTCGTCGATCATCTTCGTCCTGCCGGGCCTGATCATGATCGGCTGGTGGACCGGCTTTCCCTACTGGCAGTCGTTCGCGGTCTGCGCCCTCGGGGGCGTGCTCGGCGTGATGTATTCGATCCCGCTGCGGCGGGCGTTGGTCACTGAATCCGACCTGCCCTATCCCGAGGGCGTCGCCTGCGCCGAGGTGCTCAAGGTCGGCGCGCGCCCCGGAGCGGACGAAGAGGCGCCGGCGGAGGGCCGCGCCGGCCTGCTCACCGTGGTGGCGGGCGCGCTCGTCTCGGCGGCCTTCGCGGTCGCCATCGCCACGCGCCTGCTGGCGAGTGACGTCATGAAGTACGCCCGCTTCGGCCGCTCAGCCACGGGCTTCGACCTTGGCATGTCGATGGCCCTGTTCGGCGTCGGCCATCTAGTCGGGCTATGGGTGGGTCTGGCCATGCTGCTTGGCCTGGCGATCGGCTGGGGCGCAGCCGTGCCAGCCCTGACCGCCCTGCACGCCACGGCAGGCCTGGCGCAAGCGGCGGCCGAGCAGGTGTGGTCGCACGACGTGCGCTTCATCGGCGCCGGCGCCATCGGCGTCGCGGCAATCTGGACGCTGGTGAAGCTGGCCGCCCCGGTCGCGGGCGGTCTGCGGTCGGCCCTGGCCGCATCGCGCGCCCGCCGTGAGGGTCAGGGCGGGATTCTGCCGATCGTCGAGCGAGACATTCCCATCAACATCGTCGGCCTGGTCTGCCTGGCGAGCCTGGTCCCGATCGCCTGGCTGCTCGTCGGCTTCGCCCGCGCGGGCGGGCTGGGCGCGAGCGCATGGTCGCTGGCGATCGGCGGCGTGATCTTCGTGGTGCTGGTCGGATTCCTGGTGTCGGCGGTGTGCGGCTACATGGCCGGCCTGATCGGCTCGTCCAACAGCCCTCTTTCCGGCGTGGGCATTCTGGCGGTGATCGGCGCCTCATTGCTGCTGGTCGCTGAGGCGCACGGCGCGGCCGGACCGAGCGCGATCCATGCGCTCACCGCCTTCGCCCTCTTCGTCACCGCTCTGGTGTTCGCGATCGCCGCCATCGCCAACGACAACCTGCAGGACCTCAAGACCGGTCAGCTGGTGGGCGCAACACCTTGGAAGCAGCAGGCGGCGCTGGTGTTCGGCGTGCTGATGGGCGCGGCGGTGATCCCGCCGATCCTCGACCTGCTCAACCACGCCTACGGCTTCGTAGGCGCGCCTGGAGCGGTCCTCGGCCGCGCCCTTGCCGCACCGCAGGCCGGCCTGATCTCCGCCTTGGCCAAGGGCGTGCTTGGCGGCGAGATCGACTGGAGCCTTATCGGCATCGGGATCGCCATCGGCGCGGCTGTGATCGCCCTGGACGAGGGGCTGGGACGCATCGGCCGCCCACGCCTGCCGCCTCTGGCGGTGGGGCTGGGGATCTACCTGCCAATGGCCGTGACCTTGATGGTGGTCGTAGGCGCGGTGGCCGGCCACATCTTCGAGCGGCGCGCCGAACGGCGGCCGGGGACGGAGCAGGCGAAGCAGCTGGGCGTGTTGCTCGCCTCGGGCCTGATCGTGGGCGAGAGCCTGATCGGCGTGGTCATCGCCGGCCTGGTAGTGGCTCTTCGCAATCCCACGCCGCTGGCCGTGGTCGGCGCCAGCTTCCAGGGCGCCGCCGTGGCGCTCAGTCTCGCCATCTTCGCCGCCGTACTCTTCCTCCTCTACCGCTGGATCGCGCGCATGGCCGAGAAGGCGACGCCCGTCTCTTCCGCGGCTAAGAGGACCTGATGAGCGCCTCGGACCAACGCTCCACCGCGGAGGCTCAGCCCCTCACAGCCGTGCGGAGCGTCAGGGCGAGCAGTCTGGTATGCCGACCTGCTGGGCGCCGACATCCTGCCCGACCACGCCCACCGTGGCCTGTACGACCGGATCTGGCGCTCCGGCCGCTTGCTGCTTCAGCTGCACGCCTGGGATGAGGAGAACCATCCCAATCTCATGAACGCGAACGCTGCGCCCCCCCGGGCACGGCGTCGTCCTGTGGTTCCAGGTCGACATTTCGATGCGGCCGTGGACCGGGCAGCGCCTTGGCGCCTTCATCGGTTCGCGCCACACCAAGCACGGTGTAACCCGCGCCCTTCAATTCGTCGATCACCGCCGAGCCGACATAGCCCGTCGCGCCCGTCACAAAAGCCCGCATGCTCGATACTCCCATTCGCGCCCGCATCGGGTTTTCGCCGACCGGCGCTCCTAGGAAAGCCGGCTTATACTGGTATGACCACTGCCCGGATGGCGCGCGCCCGGCGCCTGATCCGCACCGCCGCGCCCACGCCTGCAACGCCAACCACCAGCAACGTCCAGGCTGCCGGCTCCGGCGTCGGGGCTAATGCGGTCGAGGCGGCGTCGGCTTCGTCGATGGTGTCGATCGAAGCGCTGGCGGTCGATGGATCCAGGAATACGATCGCACTGAAGTTGAATACGTGAGCCAGCTGCGATGGGTTGCTGGGATCGAAGCTGGTAAACGAGTAGCCCTCTGGATTGAGATTCCAGCCGGTCGAGGGACTGTACATCGACAACAGGTCTTCTTCGGCCTGAGTCGGCGTGACCGCGACGCCGTTCATCAACAGAATGCCGTTGAGCTGCCCGCTGACGAGCTTGCCTGAAACCGAGGCGTCGTTGCCGTTGAGGTCGCTTGTCACGCTCGCCGCGCCATCGGCGTCAATGTCCACCGAAAACAAATTGTAGGTGACCGGCGGCCCCGACGTCGGATCGAGGGTGATGCCGTACTGGGCGATCAGATCGGTGTCGGTATTAGAGCCGCGAATGCTGCCGAGTTGCGAATAGTTGGTCTCGAGGCTCCAGTCGTCCCCGGACACCGGATCGGTGAAGGTCGACGGATCGGTGATCCGCGTGTGGGCGATGGCCGGCGAGTCGGCCGCCAGCCTCGCCGAGGCGGTCGCGATCACCAGCTTGGTCGCGTAGAGCGCCTTGGGGTTGAAGATGCCCGTGCTGAGGCGAAGGCGCGTGCCATTGCGGTCGACACTGCCACGTTTGGTGTCGCTGCGCAGGAAGGGGTTGGAGTAGTAGGTCCCCGTCCAACCCGCCAGGGTCGTCGGCTTGGCGAGCGAGCTCCAGGTATTCCACATCGGCCCTGGCGGCGTCGGCACGCCGTTGAAGAAATTCATGTATTGGTCGTTCCACACCCCGGTCGGGAGGGGCGGGGCGCTGCCGTAGCTCAGCGACTTGTAGTCCCAGTCGATCGACACCCCGGCGGCCGAGCCAGCGAAGTTTGTGGCGATCGCCAGCTGGGCTCTCGCTGGTCCGCCCGCAAGGACGCCGCCGCCCAGGGCGATGGCCAGACCCGTGGCGAGGGTCGCCGTACGGATCGCGGGGCGGCGCCGCTCATACCTGCTCATGACCTGGCCTCGATCCGTCCGGGCGCTCGGCGCGACCGACGCAGGGCCCCGCCGACCAGCCCGGCGCCCAAAGCCATCAATCCCCAGGCCGCCGGCTCGGGGATCGGCGCGTCGGTGTTGACAGCCTCGGCGATGGATTCGTCGACCGAAGTCAGATTTGCGCTTGCGACCGACCCGGGGAGGAAGACCGTCGCCGAGATGGCGAAGACATTCGCCAGGTAGCTGGGATTGTCCGGCTTGAAGGTGCTTATCGTGTAGCCCTTGGGATTGAGGTCCCAACCCGTCGACGGGTTGTAGAACTTCTCGAGATCGGTCGTAGCCTGGGCGGCGGTGACGTCCATTCCATCAAGGGTGAGCACCCCGTTGAGCCCCGGTGTCAGCATGCCCGTCTCGGAGGCGTCGTTGCCGTTCAGGTCGGTCGTGATCGAAGCCGTGCCGTTGGCGAACAGCTGGATGGAGTAGAGGTTGTAGGTCACCGGACGGGTTCCGGTCGGATTCAGGGTGATCCCGTACTGATCGAAGAGTTCGTCGGCTGGATTGCCCATGCCAATCGCGCCGAACTGCGCGTAGTCCAGCCCTATGCTCCACGGCTGGCCGGAGATCGGGTCGGAGGGCGAATAGGGATCGGTGATCCGCGTCTCGGCGACCGCCGGATTGTCGGCCTTCGCCTTGCGCGGCACATAGGCGTAGGATTTGGTGTACTTGATCTGGTAGAGATCGTTAGGGAAGAAGAACCCTCGATAAAGGTAAAGATCGGTCGAGTTCTGGTCGATGCTTCCGAGTGCACTCTTGTCGGTACGTGGAGCGGGATTCGAATAGTACTCACCCGTCCAACCCGCGACAGTGGCGGGTTTGTTGAGGAAGCTCCAGGTGTTCCAGCCTGCGCCGGGTGGTGTGGGAACACCGGCGAACGAATTCATGTACTGGTCGTCCCACCTTCCGGTCGGAAGCGGCGGTTGGGTCGCGTAGAAAATCCGGTCCTTTGTCCATCCGACCGTCGTGCCCCACCAGTCGGAGCTCTGGCCGGTCGCCTTGGTGTCCGACTCGGCCGCTCGCGCCGTTTCGGCGGCCACCATGCTTACGAGGAGGACCGCGAACGCCACATCGGCGGTCTGCATGAGCCTCATGGCTCCACTCCTTTGAAAAAGAGGACGGACACGCGTCCGTCAGCCCAGGCGAAGCTTCGTCCGGTGGGCGCCGGAGTCAAATCAATTGTTCAATTTCGTACTTTTTAGACGTCCCCTAGGGAACACGGAGGCGCACCTGCCGTCCTTCCAGCGCGAGTTGTCCGTTCCCGGGCCCGAGAACATCTCGCGGATCGCCGGCACATCCTCCCTCCGCGCGGAAGGGCCGGGCCGTGGTCGCCTCGAACCGCTGGAGGATCCGCGCGATGGTCGGCTCGAAGGCGACCGGCTCGCCGGAGGTTGCCGTCGGCTCGTCTCCCCGGATCATGCTCGCCTCTTGGTCGTTCGTCGGGCTTTAGGCTACCGTCGCAGTCCCTGTCGCGGGCTTTGCGGATCCTCCCACGTCGACGGAACCGGCGCCGACCTGCCGCTTCGCGCGTTCCAGCGGCAATGTTCACCTTGGTCTCGAACCTGATCGCCAAGGCGGGGCTGGGCGGCGTTTTCCTGTTGATGGTGCTCGAGAACGTCGTGCCGGCGATCCCATCCGAACTGATCCTCCCGATGGCCGGGTTCGACGCCGCGCGAGGGCAGATGGACCCGGTTCTCGTTGCTCTCGTCGGCGGGATCGGGTCGGCGCTCGGCGGGATCGTCTGGTACGTCGTCGGCCGATGCGTCGGGCTGGAGCGCATGGTGCGCCTGGCTGGGCGAATGGGCCGGTGGGCGGCGGTGACGCCGGCGGAGCTGCGACGCGCCGATCGGTGGTTCGACAGATGGGGCGCCCTTGTGGTGGCCGTCGGCCGCTGCCTGCCTGGCATCCGCGGCTACATCTGCATCCCCGCCGGCATCGCGCGGATGCCGTTCGCCCGGTTCATGGTGTGGTCAACGGCGGGCGCCCTGGCTTGGTCAGCGCTACTCGTGTCCGCCGGCGTGTCGCTCAACCGGCACTACGAGAAGGTGGAGCAATGGATGAACCCCGCGACTGAGGTCGTTCTGGGCCTCTGCGTCGTGGTGTACGTCGTCCGCGTGGCGACCTGGCGGCCCGCCGCCTGAGCGCTTGCGTGCGCCGCAGCGAAGCCTAACCTCTCGCCAGGCCATCGGAGGGGGATTCCTGATGAAGCTTGGGGCGTTGCTCGCCACAGCCGGAGTGATTGTGCTGGCCGCCCAGGGTGCGCCCGCCGCGCCCGCGCCGGCGGACCTCTCGACGACGGTCAGCCCCGAGTCGGTGGGCTTCGATTCCGCAAGGCTGCAACGCCTGGACGACTACCTGGCCGGAGTGGTGTCAAGCGGCAAGGTCGCTGGCGTCACCGCCCTGCTCGCGCGCCACGGCAGGGTCGTGGGCTTCCGCAGCTGGGGCAAGGCCAATCTCGCTACCGGCCAGCCCATGGCCCGCGATGAGATCTTCCGCATCTACTCGATGTCCAAGCCGATCACCGGCGTGGCGATGATGATCCTGTTCGAAGAGGGCAAGTGGAGGCTGGACGATCCAGTCACCAAGTTCGTGCCGGAGTTCAAGGACCTCAAGGTCCTCACCCAGGACGCTTCGGGCAATGTGGTCCTGGAGCCGATGCGCCGGCCGCCGACCATGCGCGAGATCATGAGCCACACGGCGGGTTTCGGCTATGGCCTCTCCGACGCCAACCCTGTCGATCGGATGTTCCGCGAGAAGCACGTCCTGGCTTCGAACGGCCTCAAGGAGATGATCGACCGCGTCGCCACCATCCCGTTGAAATTCCAGCCGGGGACGGACTGGTCCTATTCGATCGGCGTCGACATCCAGGGCTACATCGTCGAGAAGATCTCGGGAGAGTCACTCGGCAAATTCCTGGATGAGCACATCTTCAAGCCCCTGAAGATGAACGACACCGCTTTTTATACCGGTCCGGAGCGCGCCTCGCGCTTGGCGACCCTTTATGCCGGCGATCCCAAGACCGGGGGCCTCGTCGAGGCGACCAAGCTCTTTGACGAGCAGGCGCCCGACTACACCAAGCCGCCGCTGATGGAATCCGGCGGGGGCGGCCTGCTCTCGACCACCACCGACTACGCCCGCTTCTGCCAGATGCTGCTTAACGGGGGCGAGTTGGACGGCGTGCGCATCCTCGCGCCAGCCACGGTCCAGCTGATGGACACCAACGTCATTCCCAAGGCCGTGCTGGTGAAGTCGAACGGCACGGTTGGCGAAGGCTTCAACGACGCCGTCGGCTTCGGCCTCGACTTCATGGTGGTCAAGGACCCGCGCGCCGCCGGGACTCTGGAAGGCAAGGACACCATGAGCTGGGGCGGCGCAGCAGGGACCTGGTTCTGGATCGATCCCACCAATGACGTTGTCTTCGTGGGCATGATCCAGCGGTTCGGCGACCAGGGTGGCATCGACCTGAGCGAGCAGGCGGGCACCCTCACTTACCAGGCGCTGACCAGGCCGGACAAATAAACGGGGCTTGTAGAAAGTCCGTATACGTACCAAATCCTTTGGGGGAGAACAATACTATGGCTGACTTCTACGCGTTCATCTCACCGGCCGAGCTCGACTCCGCCGACGATCCGGTCGAGATCCTGCGCAGCGCCGACACGATCGACGAGCTGCTGGAGAACAAGAGCTTCAATCCCGACCAGACCGCCTTCTGGGCACGAGCCAAGGTCCACGCCTCCACCGGCGAGGCCGAAATTCTCAACCAGAAGACCGGCAAGCCCGTCCCCGCCTGCGTCTGCGGATTGGAGCGATAGCGATGCGCGCCGGGGCCTCCCTCATCGCCCTGGCTCTCGTCGGCTGCGCCGGCGCGTCGGTCGACCGCTGGTCGAAGGTGGAGGGCCTGCCGCCCTACGCGCCGCCGGTGCTGACGGTCAGCTCCGCCCCGGCTGCGAGCGCCGATTCTTCTTCGGTGAAGGCTCTGCCGGAGCGGGCGGAGGCGGCCTACGTCGCCGCCGTCGCGGCGAAGGAGAAAACAACGAAAGACCTGCAGGCGGCTCTCGCCAAGCCGATCGAAGAACGTAAGACCGCTCCTAAAGACGCCACGGTTGCTTCCAGGGTCCTGGTCGTGGGCGTGGAGCGAGAGGCGCCGCGACCGGGCGACCGCCTGCTCTCCACGATCGTCTCCATCCGGCCCGCCGAGCCTTTCCGCTTCATCGGTTACCAGCAGGCGGCCACCGACCGCACGTTCATCGACATCGGTCAGGTCTCGATCACGGACCAGCAGTCGGCGAGTATCGAAGGCGGAACCGCGAGCGCCACGGCCAAGCTCGAGGCCAGCCGTTCGAGGACCGCCTCGCGCGCGATCCGGGGCGAGAGCGACCTGACGGTGGATGTCAGCCCCGAACTGGTCCGAATCTACCGCACTGGCGTCGAGGGCCGCGACCTCACTGGGGACACCCTGGTCAAGCTCTCGCTCCGCCTGCCACAGGATGACGCGCGGACTTACGCCCTCGCCGACGCCGATCTGCGCGACGACAAGGGCGTCCCCACGGCCGCGGACAAGCTGCGGATGAGGCTGAAGTTCATCTCGCTCGCTCCCGCCCATGACCTGTGGGTGTGCGCCAGGCTCGCCTACGAGGACCGCGCCATCGTCGACGGCGCCCGCAGCTACGACGAGGGCCGGCAGTCCGTCGCGCTCAAGAGGGGCGAGACGCCCTGGACTCCCTACCTCGTCGCTTCGGCGGAGGAGCTCGAGACCCCTTTGTGGGTCGTCCTCGACCGGTCCGGCGGCGCGCTGGCGTTCGACGACGGGATGCAGGTCAACACCCTGACCTTCGACGACTATGACGACGCCGTCGCCTTCCTGGACTGGGTCCAGCACGATCGGACCGACCGACTCGCGAACGGCCGCCTTGTGGAGAGCGCGGCGGGGACAACGCTGCCCGTGAGGGACTTCGGGGCGCTTGGCGTGCGCCGCCTGCCCCAGACTCACGGAACCTCCGCCGCTCCCACGTGCGGCTGACGCTAACGGCTGCTAAGGGCCTCCAATGAGCTTCGACCTATCGGGCCGCGTCGCCCTCGTCACCGGCGCCTCCTCGGGCCTTGGCGCCCGCTTTGCGAAGATCCTGTCGCAGTCGGGCGCGAAGGTCGCCCTGTGCGCGCGCCGTATCGATCGGCTCGAGGCGTTGGGCGGCGAAATCCGCGACGCGGGCGGCCTGGCGCTCCCCATCGGTATGGACGTCACCGACGCGGACTCGGTGGCCGCCGCCTTCGACGCGGCGGAGGCGAGCCTCGGTCCTGTCGACACCGTCTTCGCCAACGCCGGCATGAACAACCGCGCCCTCGCCGCCGAGATCACGCCTGAGGCGTGGGACGAGGTGATGGCCGTCAACGTGCGCGGCGTCTTCCTCACCGCGCGCGAGGGGGCGAAACGGATGATCGCTGCGGGCTCGCGCGAAAGCGGTCGCGGCCGGGTCGTGCTGATCGCCTCGATCGGCGCGCACAAGGTGCTGCCAGGCCTCACCGCCTACTGCACCTCCAAGGCGGCGGTGGCGATGATGGGCCGCTCGCTCGCGCGCGAGTGGGCCAACCGCGGGATCAACGTCAATGTCCTCTGCCCCGGCTACGCCCTCACCGAGCTCAACGCCGAGTGGTTCGACGAAGCCGGCGGCAAGGCTCAGATCGCCGGGTTCCCGCGCCGCCGGCTGATGGACGTCTCAGACCTCGACTCCATGGCCCTCTACCTCGCCTCCGAGGCGTCGAGGACGATCACGGGCTCAGTCTTCACCCTGGACGACGGTCAGAGCCTTTAGAGCGCGTTCCGCAAAAGTGGGAACTGGTTTTGCGATGAGAGCGCGCTCGAGCTTTGAATCTAGAGCACGTTGATCCCGTTCAGGCGGTCCGCCTGAACGGGACGTGCTCTAGGCCCTAGCCGACAGCCCGCGTGTATAGACGCCAGGTGGCGTAGCCGAGCACCGGTAGAACGATTGGCAGGCCCAGGAACAGGGGAAGGCAGCCGATCGCCAGCAGGAGTGCGACCCTCAAGCCCCAGTCGGCGGCGGCGCCGGGGCTGAGGCGGGCCACGCGCAGGGAAGTCAGCACGGCCGCGACGGCGTTTCCTCGCCCGTCGACGACCATGGGGAAGGAGACGAACGTCAGCACCAGCGTCGCGGCGGCGAAGACGAAGCCGATGAGGTTGCCGACAATGATCATCGTCCAGCCCGCCGTCGTCCCGAACAGGGCCCGCGCGAACGCCCTCAGAGCAAGGTCGCCGCCCGCGTCGACGGTGCGATGGTAGCCCGCGGCGATGGTCACCCGATAGAGCAGGAACGCCGCTGTCAGCCACAGGGCAAACAGCACGACGAGGCCGAAGGTGAGGATGAGGAGACTGCCCCTCGTCCGCTTTCTCAGGGGATCGAAGAAGTGGATCCAGGTCAGGTCCTGCCCGTGGTCCCGCCGGCGCGCCAGCTCATAAAAGCCAGCCGACACGGCCGGGCCGAGGATCGAGAGGCCGGCCACAGCCGGAAAGACCATCGGCACGAAGCTCGCGTTCACCGCCAGGACGAGGGCGAAGAAGCCCGCGAGGGGATACACGAGCGGCAGGAAGACGATGTCGCCGCGCAGCTCGCGAAAGTCGCGCCAGCCTTGTGCGAGCGCCCAGTCCAAATCGGAGGAGCGGATTCGTCGGATGGCGGGAAGGTTGATCTGCGTCCGCGCCACCGTCAGATGAATATCCGTCATGCCGCTTCCTCCGCGGCGACTTCACTGCGTCGCCGTCAGCTTTCCTCGACCTTCCCCCCACTGGTTTTGTCTGCTTGTGAGCGTACGCCGCGGCTCCCGGTGCGGCAAGTCCGTGAAATTGGGCCGAAAATCCCGAAGGCGTGAAGTCCTGCAGCTATCCTGCGGCCTGCTGCAGGTACGCGATGACGTCCGCCCTCTGCTGGGGATCTTTCATCCCGATGTAGGTCATGTAGGTCCCGGGAACGACCTTCTGCGGGTTCTCGAGATACGTGTAGAGTTCCTGCTCGGTCCACACGAGGCCAGAGCTCTTGTTCGCGGACGAGTAGTGGAAGTTCGGCGCGGTTCCTGCATGCCGGTTGATGACTCCGTGCAGGGAGGGTCCGACCATATTCTGGCCTGGCTGGATGCTGTGACAGGCCGAACAGACGACGAAGTCCTGCTGACCGTTGGCGGGATTCCCCGAGACCGGCTGGCCCTGATCGTTCTTGATCTGCAGCGGAATCATCCCCGACGTGATTGCGGCGGGCGCCGCGGCAGGGGCGGGCGTCGCAGACGCCGGAGCCGCCTCGGACGATGGGGCGCCTTCGGAAGCCGCGGCGCCGGCCGCAGCGGCTTCCCGCGTCGGAGGGGCTTCGGGTGCGGCGGATCCGCCAGCTGACCGGGAGGCCTGGTTAGCGGGCCTTGGCCCACACGCAACAAGCGCGAGGGCCAGCCCGGCAAGGCTGGCGGCGGCAATAAGTCTGGTCATGCTGTCTCGATAATTGGCGCGGGCTGCTTTGCTCCCGGCGGTCTATTGGCAGAGCGGCGACACCCCGTCGAGACAGGCGGGGCGCGGCCGCAGATCGGCCTCGAATTCGCGATGTCTAGGCGAGCCTCTGCAAGGCGAATTCCGGCGGTATTCTCCGAGCCGACCCGCTGACGACCTTGGCCAACAACTCGCCCAGCGCAGCCGAGTGCTTGAAGCCGTGACCCGAGCATGCGGACGCAGCCAGGACTCGGTCGGAGGTCCAACCCACGGCGAAGCCGCTGTCGGGCGTCGTCGAATACACGCACATCGCTGAACTTAGGACGCGGGGACCGATCCCGCGAATGCGGCCGCGAATGT
Organism: Caulobacteraceae bacterium; assembly: GCA_019232665.1. Taxonomy (GTDB): domain Bacteria; phylum Pseudomonadota; class Alphaproteobacteria; order Caulobacterales; family Caulobacteraceae; genus Acaudatibacter. The sequence continues at coordinate 26,289 of JAFANN010000167.1, forward strand.
GCCGCTCGAACACCTTCGCGCCAGCGGTTGCGGGCGGCGTTCGGTCGAAATCGGCGATGCGCGCGATCGAGTCCTGGCTCTCGCAGGCCATCTTCACGCCCCTGTCCGGCGCCCCGACGAGGGGGAAGCCATAGAAGCTGTCTTCCGGCTCGCCGCCACGGATCCACATGAAGGCGGGGAAGCGGCTGGGCGAGAACGCTGCGGGGTCCTCGCATTCGAACCAATGCAGGGATTGCGGCTGGAGCGTCAGCCGACGGAACGGCCCCCCGATCAGCTCCGGCGACCACGCCCCTGCCGCAACCACCACCCGATCCGCCTCGAAGGTCCCGGCGGGCGAAACGACGCGGACAGCCTCGCCAGCCTCCTCAATCGAAAAGACAGGCGCTTCGAGCACGACCCCCGCTCCCAGTCGCTGCGCCTCCGCAAGCTGAGTGGAGATGCAGCGTTCCGGACGCAGGAACCCCGCCCCCGGCTCGAACAGCGCTGCCTCGTCGCCGGCGAGAACGAACTGCGGCCAGCGCGCCCGCACCTCGTACAGACTGAGGCGCTCATGGGGGATATCGAATGTGCGTGCGACCGAGGCTGCGCGGCCGAGGAAGTCGCTCACGCCGTGCGCCGTGGCGCTGCCGTCCGCGGGCGCGAGAGTCAGCAGGCCGCAGGTCTCCAGAAGGCGTGCGCCGGTCGCCGCCTCCAGCTCGCGCCAGATCTCGTGCGAGCGGATCGCCAGCGGCGCGTAGACCTCGCCCTCCCCCACCGCGTGACGGGTGATCCGGGTCTCGCCATGGCTGGAGCCCCGGTCGTGCGGAGGCGAGAACCGATCGAGGCCGACCGCGCGGACCCCACGTCGGGCCAGCTGATAGAGCGCCGCGGCGCCCGCAGCCCCAAGACCCACGACGATCACCTCGGCGGTATCGGTCATCCGAATCGTCGCGTCCCGCAGTTGCGTGTCATGGACTTCAAACCGGTGAGATCGGGACCTGGCAAGCCGCGAGCCTTGCGGTGTGGACATCAGGCGTGTTGCAAGCAGCGACAAGGGAGGGGAACGTGATGAAGCTTTCGAGACGCGGGTTGATCGGGGCCATGGGCGCTGGCGCGGGCTTGCTGCAGACGGGACCCTCAGTGGCGCAGACTGAGCCAGCCCTTAAGCCGATCACCGGCGACGCGAGGCCGATCTCGCCGGCCGAACGGCAGAGCCGCCTGGAAAAGGCGCAAAGGCTGATGGTCGAGCGGGGCGTTGGGGCGCTGCTCGTCGAGCCCGGATCGAGCCTGGAGTACTTCACCGGCGTGCAATGGCGCAGGTCCGAGCGCACGACGGCGGCGGTCATCCCCGCCCGGGGCGACGTCGTCATCGTCACCCCTTTCTTCGAGGAGCCATCTGTCCGCGAGACGCTCGCTGTTCCCGCCGAGGTGCGGACGTGGGACGAACCGGACAGCCCTTTCCTCCGCCTCGCCCAGGCGCTGCACGATCGCGGCGCTTCGAGCCTGCCGCTGGCGGTGGAAGGAACGACCCGGTTCTTCGTCGTCGACGGCGTCCGCGAGGCGGCGGGTGGGCTGAAGGTCGTTGCCGGCGACCCAGTCGTCCGCGCCTGCCGCCTGATCAAGTCGCCCGCCGAGCTCGCCCTGATGCAGACCGCCAACGACGTGACCATCGCCGCCCTGCGATACGTCCATGGCCAGGTCTCACTGGGCATGACGGCAAAGGACATTGCCGCGATGATGGGCAAGGCGACGATGTCGCTTGGCGCACAGGCGGTGGAATTCTCCCTGGTGCTGCTGAACGAGGCGAGCGCTTATCCGCACGGCTCCAACAAGCCTGAGGTGGTCCGCGAGGGCGGCGTCATCCTCATGGACTGCGGTTGCAACGTGTACGGCTACCAGTCCGACATCTCACGCAGCTGGGTTCACGGAGATCCGACGGCGCGGCAGCGCAAGGTCTGGGGCACGGTCAAGCGTGGTCAGGAGATCGCGCTAGAAACGGCGAAATTGGGCGTTCCGGTCGGGACCATCGACGATGCGGTTCGGCGCTACTACGAGAGCGAGGGGTGGGGTCCGGGATACCGCCTGCCGGGTCTCTCGCACCGCACCGGCCACGGCATCGGCCTCGATGGCCACGAGGCCGCGTACCTCGTCCACGGCGATTCGACACCGCTCCAGGCCGGCATGTGCTTCTCGGACGATCCTGGCATCTACATCCCCGGCGAGTTCGGCATCCGCCTCGAGGACTGCTGGCACATGACCGAGTCCGGCCCGAAGCTGTTCACCGGCCTGGCGAAGTCAATCGAAGACCCGATCTAATTGCTTGGCGATGCATACGTCTTTCGATGTTTCAATGAGATAAGGGACTCGCCCCTTCTCCCCTTGCGGGAGGAGGCAGCCCGCGAAGAGGTCGGACAAGAGGTCGATGCAACTATCCGCTCGGGTGGGGTCTGTTACGGAGTAAGAAGTTTCGCCACCGACCTCACAGACCTCACGGACAAGAACTAGCTTATTGCGCCTACGGCGCGATTGTTCTGCTCATACCTCGAGATCGAGGAGACAAACTGTCCGTGAGGTCTGTGAGGTCCGTGGCTAAATTCAAACTTACGCAGGCGGCGGGACGATCACGCTCATGCAGGTGAGGCCGGCCTCAGCCTTGGCCAGTTCGCTAACGTCGATCAGCTTCGCGCGGAAACCGGCGGCGTCGAGCCTCTCGGCCGTCGCCGGGTGCGCCGACTGGACGAAGACTTGGCCGCCGAGCGGCAAGCAG
>JAFANN010000069.1 GCA_019232665.1 Caulobacteraceae bacterium
ACGCTCGCCCGGAACTCTCAGACGAAACAACGGCGCCCGTCCGTACCACGGATGGGAACGGAAGCCACGCTATTTGTCTAATTTTTGCCGCGAACTCGACGGTTTTGATCGTACAATCACGTTTTTGACACAATCTAATCGGTATTAAAGGTGCGGTAACGTACGTCTACCTTAAATTCAGTCCATCGCCGCCCCGGCCTCGATGAGGGCGTCGATCGCCTCCGCGGCGTAGCCTGCTTCAGCGAGAACTTCACGCGTGTGGCCGCCAAGGGGTGGCGCAGGGCGCCTTGGGCCGTGCGCGGCGCCGGGAAACCGTGCGGGAGACATTGGCGCCAGATAGCGCTCACCCAGGCGGTCCTCGACTTCCACGAAGCAGCCGGCGGCATGCGCCTGGGGATCCTCGGCGAGTTCGGCCAGGGACTGCAGCGGCGCCCAGATCAGGTCCTGTTCGGTCAGCCTGCGGGTCATCTCCTCCCGCGCCATCGCGCCGAAAGCTTCGTCGAGCTCCTTCAGCAGGGCCGAAGCGTTGGCGATCCGGTCCGCCGGCGTGGCGAAGCGCGGATCCTCGACGAGGTGCGGCTTTCCCGCCGCCGCGGCCACCGCCGGCCAGTCGCGCGGCGCGCGCACGCTGATCGAGATCCACCCGCCATCGGCGTTCCGGAAATAGTTGGCCACGGGACTTTGGGTGCGGTGGCGTGGAAGCGAACGGTTGTGCTCGCCATAGCGGAGCTGGATCGAGAGGTCCCAGCCGATGGCGTACGCGCCCGTGCGCATGAGTGATGTCTCGACCAGCCTCCCCTTCCCTGTCGCCTGACGCTCGACGAGCGCGGCCAGGGCGGCCGACACCGTGGCGAGGGCGCAGATGGAATCGCCCATGCCGGGCCGACAGGGAAAAGGATCGACCCCATCCGGAATGGTCGCGCCGGCGACGCCCGAGCGGGTCCACAGCGCTGCGATGTCGAACGCCGGGAGATCGACCTCGGGGCCCTCGAGGCCATAGCCGGACACGCTCACGTAAATCAGGCGCGGCAGTCGCTCACGCACCGATTGGAAATCGAGACCTGCCCGGCGCAGGGAGCCGGGGCGCAAGTTGGTGATGAAGATGTCCGCGCCTTCCAGGATACGCAGGAGGGCTTCACGCCCCTCGGCCTTGCCGATGTCGAGCACGACGCCGCGTTTTCCGCGGTTCTCGAGCTCAAAGACGGGATTGGAAGTCCAATCGGCGCGCAGGGAGAAGATATTGCGCACGGGGTCGCCTTCGCGGCTTTCGACCTTGATCACATCCGCGCCCCAGTCGGCCATGACCATCGCCGCGCTCGGTCCCGCGACCCAGGTGGAGAACTCCACCACCTTCGTCCCCTCGAGCATCCGCTTGGCCTCCTCCAATTTCGTCTTGTTGGGCCGCAGCATAGCGTGTGCCGGCTAAGGCCCAAGACGTCCCCGGGGATCTCGCGTCAGCCCTTCTCGCGCAGGAGCCGGCCCTGTTCGCGCTTCCAGTCGCGATCCGCCACAGCCTGCCGCTTGTCCGGCGCGGTCTTGCCCTTCGCGAGCGCGAGCTCGAGTTTGGCCAGCCCCTTCTCGTTCCAATAAAGCCGCACGGGCACGAGCGTACGGCCGTCCCGGCGGACCGCGCCCAGCAACCGGTTGATCTCCTTGCGGTGGAGGAGCAGTCGCCGAGGGCGACGAGGCTCATGATTGAAACGGTTCGCGGGGCCGTACTCGGGGATGTAGGCGTTGACGAGGGTGATCTGCGAGCCGTCCGCAGAGGCATAGGACTCCGCGATGTTCGCCTTGCCGAGCCGAAGGGACTTCACTTCCGACCCGGTCAGCGAAATGCCAGCCTCGAAAGTCTCCTCCAGCAGGTAGTCGAAGCGGGCGCGACGATTCTCTGCGATGAGCTTCCCGCTCACGGGCATGCGCCCGCCAGCTCCACGGCCGCCAGGATCTCCGCGTGGTGGGACGGATCGCATGGGGCGATGGGCAGCCGTGTGTCTTCGCGGCACAGGCCCATGCGGGCCAGGACGAATTTCGTGGGCGACGGCGACGCGTCCACGAACAGCGCCTTGTGCAGGCGGATGAGACGATCCTGCAGGCGCCGGGCCTCGACGAAGTCACCTTTCAGCGAAGCCGTGATCAGCTGGGCGCAGGCCGCCGGAGCGATATTCGACGTGACCGAAATGCAGCCGTGACCGCCATGCGCCACATAGCCCAGGGCGCTGTTGTCGTCCCCGGAGAGCATGATCCAGCCCTCTCCGCATTCCAGTCGCTGCACGCTCGGCCGCGAAAGGTCGCCCGTCGCATCCTTGATGCCCACGATGTTCGGGATCTTCGCGAGCCGCGCCAGCGTAGCGTTGCTGATGTCGATGCTCGTCCGGGACGGGACGTTGTAAACGAAGACCGGCAGCGCAGTCGCCCTGGCGAGAGCCTCGTAATGGCGGAAGAGACCCTCCTGGCTTGGCCGGTTGTAGTACGGCGTCACGACCAGGACGGCGTCGGCGCCTGCCTCCTCGGCATGCCGGACCAACTCCACGGCTTCGGCCGTCGAGTTCGATCCGGCGCCGGCGATCACCGGGACGCGTCCCTTGGTCACCTCGACGCAAAGGCTGATGACCCGCTTGTGTTCGACATGGGTGAGAGTCGAAGTTTCCCCAGTCGTGCCAACCGGGACGAGGCCGTGGACGCCTCCGGCGATCTGTCGCTCGACGAGTCGGGCGAAGGCGGCTTCATCGAAGCCTGCGTCGGAAAACGGCGTCACCAGCGCAGTGAAAACGCCTTCGAAACTTTTTGCGGTCATGGAAAACAAATGATTGTGAGACGACCGCAGGCAGTTGCGATCCGGAGTGCGTACGAGAAAATAAGGGCCAGTGTGGGTGCTCCGCAATCCGGACGCGCCGAGTGGCCCCGCTTTTCGCGTCCACGGAGTGAGTACAAGGGACGGCTCTTGGCTGCGAACCTCTCGCGCACCAGCCTCGCGTTGACCGTAGCTCTCGCCATGGGCGGGTTCGCCGCGGCGCAAGGCTTGACGGGTGACGCGGCCCAGCCGGTCGTGTCGTACCAGGACCTCAACGACATGCAGTCGGTTTCGGTTGCGCTCTCGGCCGCCCGGTCCGGCGACGGTTCCCGCGTGCAGTCGATCCTCGCCACGACGACGGATCCGCTCGCCCGGAAGGTCGCTCTTTGGGCGCTTGCCGATGCGGCGCCCGACACCATGACCTGGGCGCAGGCCGAGCAGGCGCGCCAGGAACTTGCCGACTGGCCGCGGCCGTCCCACCGCCAGATGGCTGCCGAAAAGTTGATCGGCCAGTCGGGGATGGCTCCGAAGGCCGTCATAGCCTGGTTTGGGACCGCACCGCCGATAACCGCACAGGGAGCCATGTCGCTTGCCGGCGCGCTGCGCGCGGACGGCCAGACGAGCGCCGCAGCCGCAGTGATCCGACATGCGTGGCGGAGCATGCCATTCGACGAATCCGTCGAGGCGGCCATGCTCACCCAGTTCCCGGACATGCTCACGCCGGCGGATATGTGGGCGCGCACCGACTACTTGCTCTACGGGACGCATGACGCTGCAGCGCTGGATCTGATCGCGCGCCTGCCGCCGGATCGGCAGGCGGTCGCCCAGGCCCGAATCGCGCTGCGCCGCGGAGATCCGAACGCAGAGGCGCTCGTCGCGGCGCTCCCCCCTGCCGACCAGACAAGCCCCGGCGTCATCTATGAAAGGCTGCTCGCCTACCAGGCGCGCGGAGACGTCGCCGACGCGCTCAATCTCGTGGCCTACATGCCCGAGAGCCTCCCGTACGAGGGCGCCGCCGAAAAGCTCTGGCATCACGGCAGCCTGGTGGTCCAGGCGCTCCAAATGGGCGATCCGGCTCGCGCCTACGCCGCGGCCGACCACTCGGGGCTGAACTCGGGCGTCGCGGCCGGGGAGGCGCAGTTCTACGCCGGCTGGATCGCCCTGACTCGGTTGAAGAATCCGAAGCTCGCAGACCAGCACTTCGCGATGCTCGAGACCCTCAGCGAGTCCCCGATCACCCAGTCCCGAGCGCTCTACTGGCGTGGGCGAGCGGCCGACGCCGAGGGCGACGGGGTGGCGGCGCAGCTCTTCTACGCCCAGGGCGCCCGCTATCAGACGACCTTCTATGGCCAGCTCGCCGCCGCCCGCGCCGGGACGACGGAGATCGTCCTGGGACACGATCCGCAGATCACTTCCGCGGAGCGCGCCGACTTCGAGGCTCGCGACGCCATCAAGGCGGCCCGCCTGTTGGCCCGCATGGGTAACAAGGACGGTTTCCACGCCTTCGTGGTCGGCCTCTCCGAAACGCTGCCCAGTGCGGCGGAAGAGGCCCAGCTCGTGGACCTCGCCCAGGCCGAGGGGGAACAGTCCCTGGCCATGCGCGTGGTGCGCAACGCGGCCAAGCGCGGCTTCATCCTGCCCGACCGCGGTTATCCGGTGCGCATGCCCCCGTCTGGAGCCTTTGCTGTCGAGACCCCGCTTGTCCTCGGCATCACGCGCCAGGAAAGCAGCTTCGATCCGGAGGCTCGGTCAGGCGCGGGGGCGCGAGGCATGATGCAGCTCATGCCGGCGACGGCGGAGGGCGTGGCCAGACGCAATGGACTGGGTTGGGGACGGTTGGACGATCCCGACTTCAACATGAGAGTCGGCTCGGCCTATCTGGGCCAACTCGTGAGCCAGTTCAGCGGCTCCTATGTCCTTGCAGCGGCGGCCTATAACGCGGGGCCGGGAAGGCCCGCTCAATGGACCAGCCTGTGCGGCGATCCCCGAAGCGGCGGCTCGGACCCGCTCGACTTCATCGAGTGCATCCCGTTCTCGGAGACGCGCGACTACGTGATGCGGGTCCTCGAGGCGACAGAGATCTACAGGGCGAAGCTGGCGGGAGGACACGCACCCCTGATCCTCACTTCAGACCTGCGGCGCGGCGCCTATGGCTATCAGGTCGTCGGGCCAACGGTCGGACCAACGACCCTGCCTGTCGCGGTCCAACCTGCGGCGAACATCGTGTCGCAGGCCTCACCTGGCGGGCATTGACGGCGTCGGATGGGGCAAGGCCGACGATCGGCCTCAATCGGTGATCAGACCGAACAGTAGTCCATCGACGAGAAGGTTGGACATCTCCTCGGCTGGCGCCCAATCCAGCGAAGGCTTCATGATCATGAGCGTCGCCAGTCCGTGGCACGCGGCCCAGAGCGCATGATGGACCGCCTGCGGGTCGCCCGCCTTGAGGCGACCTTCGGCGGCGATCTCCCTGACCACGCCCAGGAACCGCTCTGAGCATTCCGATCCCAATTCGTGCATGGCCGCCGTCTTCTCCGGCTGTCCCTCGGACATCGGCGAGCAGAAGACGAGACGATAGGCGTTGGGATTGCGCAAAGCGAAGTTGATGTAGCCGCGAAGCAACATCCGCACCCGCTCGACCGGCGAGAGCGGAAGACCGACGACTTGACTGCTCAGCTCCGACAGTTCCTCCATGGCCGCCGTGACGATCTCCAGCAGGATCTGATCCTTGTCGCGGAAATGCATGTACAGGCAGGTCGAGGAGACGCCGACCTCGTCCGCGATCTTGCGGATCGTCGCGCCTTCATAACCTTCGGCGACAAAAATCTGCTCGGCGGCCTTCAGGATCTCCGCGCGCCGCATGTGGCCGTGGCCCTTGGCCTTGCGCGCCGAACGTTGAGGTCTGTTGAGCGTCGTCGTCACGAACCGATTTCCCAAGTCGTCAAGCGATTAGACGTGAAACGCGTTCACCTCGCAAGACCGCGTGCTGGTTCCTCATTCGGATCGATCACGGTATCGGACCCGAATGAGCTGTTCCGAGCCGGTCATCGCCCCCTCTCCTCTCGCCCTCACACCCGAGGCCTGGGCGGACTATGACCTTCTCGACAGCGGCGGCGGTCGCAAGCTTGAGCGGTACGGCGCCTATACAGTGGTGCGTCCAGAGGCCCAGTGTCTTTGGGAACCGTCCCAACCCTCCGACTGGGAGGAAGCGACAGCCACGTTCGAGGGCGTCGAGGACGAGGAGGCCGGTCGCTGGCGCAAGCGCGTCGCGATACCGGAGAACTGGCCCATGGCCTGGCGCGACGTGCGGTTTCGCGCCCGTCTCACCGCCTTCCGCCATCTCGGGCTGTTTCCCGAGCAGGCCTCCAACTGGGAGTGGCTCGCGGAGCGGCTAGGTGGCGCCCAGGGGGAGCGCAATGTCCTGAACCTGTTCGGCTACACCGGAGTGGCGAGCCTTGTCTCGGCCGCGGCGGGCGCGCGCGTGACGCACGTGGACGCCTCCAGGAAAGCGGTCGCCTGGGCGCGGGAGAACGCCGCCCTCTCCGGGTTGAATCAGGCGCCGGTGCGGTGGATCTGCGAGGACGCGCGCGCCTATGTCCGGCGGGAGGCAAAGCGTGGCTCGGGTTACGAGGGGATCATCCTGGATCCGCCGAAATATGGGCGCGGTCCGGGCGGTGAGGTCTGGCGGCTGTACGAGGGTCTTCCGGACCTGCTGGCGGGTTGCGCCAGCCTTCTTTCCGACGAAGCCGACTTCCTGCTCCTCAACGCCTATTCCGAGCGGCTTTCCGGCCTGGCTCTGGCGAGCCTGCTCGCACAGGTCCTCGCAGGGCGCGGAGGGCGCATCGATTGGGGAGAGCTCACCCTCGCGGACGCCAGCGGCGTGAGGGGCATGGGGCTTTCGTTCTTTGCGCGCTGGAGCCGCTCGTGAGCCTGCGCGCGATCACCTCCCTCGCCAATCCGACGGTCAAGGCCGTTCGCGCCCTGCATATGCGCCGGGCGCGGGCGGAGAGCGGCCTCTTCCTGGTCGAAGGCCTGCGCAGCGTCACCGAAGCGGTGGAACAGGGCCGACGCCCGGCAATGCTCCTCCACGGTCCCGCCGTCGCCGACCACCCCCTCGTGCGCAAGGCGAGCGCCGCCTCGGGGGAGACCCTGGAGGTTAGCGAGGCCATCCTGGCCAAGATCTCGCGCCGTGCGAACCCGCAGATGGTCCTCGGCGTATTCGAGCAGGCGCTCACGCAGCTGGAGGCGCTCGATCCTCTCTCGGCGACCTGCTGGGTCGCCCTGGAGAACATCCGCGATCCCGGGAATCTGGGGACCATCATGCGCACGGCCGATGCGGCAGGATGTGGAGGCGTGATCCTCGTGGGCGAGTGCTGCGACCCCTATTCGGTCGAGGCCGTTCGCGCGACGATGGGTTCGATCTTCGCCACACCGCTGGTGGAGACGAGCGTGACGGACTTCCTCGCCTGGCGGGCGCGATGGCCGGGGGCGGTGATCGGCACGCACCTCGAAGCGCAGGCGGATTTTCGCCGGGCGCCTTATCAGGCGCCCAACCTGCTGCTCATGGGCAATGAACAGGCCGGCCTGTCAGCCGAGCTGGCGGCCGCCTGCGATCTCACGGTCAAGATACCAATGCGCGGACGCGCCGACAGCCTGAACCTGGCTGTCGCCACCGCAGTAATGATCTACGCGGTGACGGCGCCTTAGAGTCTGGCTCGGGTTAGCCCTAGCCGCCGCTTGCTGGCAACATCGATCCCTCGGCCTGATAAACTTGCGAAAGTACGGGGGAATCGACTTGAGCGACAGCCTCGTCCAGCTTCTGCTGGTAACAACCCGAACGCATCACCGTCATCTTGTAGTCGCGGACGCTACCCGGGAAAGCTCCGCAGGCCTGCATCGCCGCCTGGCTGAGGCGTCCCAGAAGGTTCTCCGCGGCCCGAGGCGTCGCGACGCTCGAGGCGTCGTATCCGACGTGGACGACAGTCTTGTCAGCCAATTGGGCTTCATTGGCGCTCGCCGCCCCGGCGACGCACGCCGCGCCCAGGGCCGCGATAAGAAAGGCTTTCATAACTAACTCTCGCTTTCAGTCCGTCGGATCGACGGACGATTGCACGGACGCCGGTCCTCTAGTTGGGCACGGCGCCCATAAGATGGGCATCTTGAGGCGATAACACACCCCACGATCGTAATTGGATTGACGCCATCGAGAGACGCTCAATCCGAGCAGACTCGCTTGCGCGGCCGCTTTAGGCGCCACATGCCTGTGTCATGCTCTCGATCCTGGCTGTGCAGGCTCATCCGGACGACGTCGAGACGCTCGCATCGGGCGCTCTGGCCATTGCCGCCACCGCCGGGGCGCGCGTCACCATCGTCACCATGACCGCAGGCGAGTGCGGGACGATCGCGGACAATCCCGCCCAGACCGCCGCCATCCGGCAGGCGGAAGCCGGCGCCGCGGCGGCGCTGATCGGAGCCTCATACCGCTGCGTTGGACTGCCCGATCTCGGGGTCTTCAACGACGACGCCTCCCGCCGCCGGACCACTGAAATCGTGCGTTGGGCGAGGCCGGACATCGTGATCACCGCCGCGCCGGAGGACTACCACCCGGACCACGACGCCACGAGCGTTCTGGTGCGTGACGCCTGCTTCGCCGCCTCCGCTCCAGCGTATCGCACCGGCGTCGTGGAGCCGCTGGCGTCCATTCCGCATCTCTATTTCATGGATCCGATCGGTCTGCGCCGGCGCGACGGCACGCCAGTCTCCCCGGATTTTGCGATCGACGTTTCGGCCGTCATGGACCTCAAGCGACAGATGCTCGAGGCGCACCAGAGCCAGAAGACCTGGCTGGCGAAGCAGCATGGCGTGACCAACTTCACGGCCTCTATGGAGGCCCAGGCTCGCCGCCGAGGACAGGACTTCGGTGTGGCCGCGGCCGAGGGCTTCACTCAGTACCGCCACACGCCCTATCCGCGGACCCCCCTCCTGCAGGATTTCCTCGGCTCGATGGTCCTCACTGGCCCCTGAACCCCGACAACCGCTCCCAGGCGCTTGCGTTGGTCCGAGGGTTCCGTCACTTGGGCGGCCTTAGTGAGTCTGGGGGACTATTCTGCTGATGACGACATCGGGTACGGCCGCGTGGGCCACACGTTGCGGTCACGCGGTTGGAGGCGGTCGATGAGCGCCGTCCTCGTCACCGGCGGGGCGGGCTACATCGGCAGCCACGCCGTCTTCGCCCTGCGCGATGCAGGACGCGACGTCGTGGTCCTGGACGACCTGTCGACCGGTTTCGCCGAGGCCGTTCCCGAGGGAGTGCCGCTTCGGCGCGGCGACGTCGCCGACACGGCGGTGGTCTCGCGCATCCTGCACGAGGACAAGATTGACGCGGTGATGCACTTTGCCGGCAGCATTTCGGTGCCGGAGTCCGTCTCCGATCCGGCGAAATACTACCGGAACAACACCTGCGCCTCGCTGGCGCTGGCCCGGACCTGTGTCGAGGCGGGGGTGAACAAGTTCATCTTCTCCTCGACCGCTTCGGTTTACGGCAATCCGGAGGCCAATCCCGCGCCCGAAGACACGCCTAAGCGTCCGTTTAGCCCCTACGGCTGGTCGAAGCTGATGACCGAGCAAATCCTGGAGGACCTCTCTTTCGCCCATGCGGCCTTCCGCCCGGTGCGCCTGCGATATTTCAACGTCGCGGGCGCCGATCCGGCGCGGCGCACGGGTCAGCGCAATCCAGACGCGGCAGGCCTGGTGAAGCTGGCCGTGGAGACGGCGCTGGGCAAGCGCGAGATCCTCGAGATCTTCGGCGACGACTACGCCACGCGCGACGGCACCTGCGAGCGCGACTACATCCACGTGACCGACCTCGCCAACGCCCACGTGGCGGCTTTGAAGTATCTCGATGGGGGCGGTCCAGGGATCGTGCTCAACTGCGGGTACGGGCGGGGTTACACGGTGCTCGAGGTGGTCGCGGCGCTCGAGGAGGTGCTGGGCCGATGCTTGAACAAGCGGCGCGCGGGCCGCCGCCCAGGCGATCCGGATCGGTACATCGCCGACCCCACCCGCGTGCGGGCCACGCTCGATTGGCGCCCACAGCACGAAAACCTCGCCTTCATCCTGCGGACCGCCCTCGCCTGGGCCGGAGCCCTCCCCTAGCTGAAACCGCTGCGAAACTCACAATTCTCCCCATCATCCCGGGCCGTCGCTTCACCCGGCCAAGGCCGGGTTCACTACCGCCCGGATGACTGAAAAAAGGGGGAGGTGAGTTCCGCAACAATCCCTAACCAGATTTCCGCTTGGCTCGCGTCGTCGGCGGCGCGTTGGCCGGATCTTCCGGCCACGGATGTTTCGGGTAACGCCCGCGCATGTCCTTGCGCACATCCGCCCACGAGCCAGACCAGAACCGCGGCAGGTCACGGGTCACCTGGATCTCCCGGTGGGCCGGCGAGAGCAGGGCCAGAGCAAGGGGCTCGCCGGCGACATTGGGGTGGACCTTGAGGCCGAACAACTCCTGGACGCGGACGCGCACTCTGGGTGCGCCCTCCGCCTCATAGTCGATAGCATGGGCCGAACCGGTCGGGACGCTCAACCGCGCCGGCGCTTCTGCGTCGAGCCGGCGAAGAAGCTCCCAGGGAACCAAGCCCTGAAGCGCCGCCTCCAACTCCCGTTCACCGACTTCGGCAAGGCTCGCGTGGCTTTCCAGAAGGGGCGCCAGCCAGTCCTCGAGCCGCGCGGCGAGCGCCTCGTCGGAAAGATCTGGCCAGGCTTCGTCCCGCCTACGCATGAAACCGACACGAGCACGAAAGCGACGCGCCTCCTCGCCCCAGGGGAGCGCCGCCACCCCACGCCGACGCACGTCCGCCAGCATAGCAGCTCGCACCAGGGACGGATCGGCTCGAACATCGGTTGTCTGGACCGCCAATTCGCCCAGGCGGACGACCCGCTGCGCGCGCCATGCGCCCGTGGTGGACTCCGAGAGACGCTCCTCGATGCTGAAGAGCTGAGGAGCGAAAGCACGAAGCTCGTCGATGTCGAGGCGGGCGGCGAGCGTGATCCGGTCACGCGCGGCGCCGCCTGCCAACTCCGCCGCCGCCAGCCAGGTCTCGCGGGCGAGTGGATCGACGGGATCGAGCCACGCGCCGCGGCCCGACGCGAGCTGGAATTCGCCGGGTCCGCCGCGCGCGCGGGCGATGCGATCCGGAAAGGCGCGCGCCAGCAGAAGGCCGTCGTCCGACGCATTGGCCGCGCGATCCGCTGGCGCGAGCTTCGCCCAACGCTCCGCCTGGGCCACAAGCGCCCGCGCAGCAGCCGAACGCTCGCGCCGCAGCTCGTCTGCATGGTGGCCGATGTCAGACGACCGGCGGCGCCTTCCCTCCGACAGGACCGCGGCGAGCAGGGCCGCCCTCTGCGCCCCTCCCGCCTCGCCGCCCGTCGCCACGAGGTTCGCCAGGCGCGGCGACAAGGGTAGGCGCGCGAGCTTCGCGCCATGCGCCGTCAGGCGACCCGCCTCGTCGAGCGC
>JAFANN010000343.1 GCA_019232665.1 Caulobacteraceae bacterium
CGTGGACCGGGTAAACGTGTCGGCTGTGGCTGTGCCGGGGGGCATGCAGTGGCTGATGGTTTGTTCGGTAGGCTGCTCGGCGGCGACGACGAGGCGGACGAGGCCGATGCGAGCGAGGGCCGGGTCAGCGCCGAGGCGTTCGCCGCCGCCCTGGCCGAGGAGCACGCGAAGCACGATCCGGAGGTGGCGCGAGCCGCGGCCATCTTCCTGCGCGACCAATCCACCCTGCTGAAGGCTCAGACCGCCGAGATCGACGAGCAGCGCGCCCTCAAGCTGCGCCACCTGCAGAACCAGTCGCGCGAGGGCAAGCTGCGGCGGTTCGGCCTGCGCCTGCGCAACGGCCTGCAGCTGTTCACCGCCGTCGTCGCCACGGTGATCGGCCTTGGGCTGCTGGTGATGATCGTCGACGCCTTCAGGGCCCAGTCGGTGGTGGTAGAACCGTTCGACGCGCCGCCGGCGCTGGCGGCCCGGGGGCTTACCGGCAAGGTGGTCGCCGGCGGCGTGCTCGACGCGCTCACTCGGCTGCAGGCCGCCACCCGCAGCAGCGCCACCCAACGTCGCCTCGCCAACGCCTGGACAGGCGACATCAAGATCGAGGTGCCCGAGACCGGGATCTCGATCGGCGAACTTGGCCGCATGCTGAAGGATCGCTTCGGCCACGACACGCTCATCGAGGGCGACCTGGTGCAGACCGAGACCGGTGGCCTGGCGCTCACCATCCGCGGCGATGGCGTGCTGCCCAAGACCTTCGAGGGTGGGGGCGGCGATCTCGATCGGCTGACCACCCAGGCGGCCGAATACGTCTATGGCCAGTCGCAGCCGTCGCTCTACGCCACATATCTCATGAGGGTCGGGCGAAACGCCGAGGCGGTGGCCTTCGCCAAGGCGGCCTATGCGACGGACGACGAAGCCGACAAGCCTTATCTGCTGACAACCTGGGCCAACGGCATGCAGAACACAGGCGCGGGGCCGCGGGAATCGGCGCCGCTCTACGCGGAGGCTGTGAGGCTGAAGCCGGATTTCTGGGCCGGCTATAGCAACCTGATGAACGTCGAGCTCCTGCTCGGCGACGAGGAAGGCGCGTGGCGCACCGGTGAGGCGATGTACCAGAAGGCCGGCGGGCGTCCCGGCCGCGCGCGTGAATCGGACTACCAGAACGCCGACCTCGTGAACTGGAATCTCCTGCCCTGGCGCAAGGCGGTCATAGCTGACGCGAAGGCCCATGCCGGCGGTGGCTCAGACGTCGCCGCCGATGCGCCCGCCATCGCCGACATCGACGCCCGCCTCCATGACTCGGCTGACGCCGAGCTTCAGCTTCAGACGACTCAGGCCGACGCCTCCGATCCTACTATCGCGGCCATGACCCACTTCGTGCACGGTCGCCTAGCGGCGGAAGCCGGCGATGTGGCTAGGGCCGCGGCCGAGATGGAGGCGTTCGGCGCAGCCTTCGCCGACCCGGTCGTCTCCAGCAACTATGGTGGCTACAATTGCTGGATCGCGCTGGCCGAGGAGGCGGCGGGCCATCCGGACAAGGCCGATGCGGCGCTGAAGGCCGGCGGCCATTACGTCGATTGCTTCCGCTTCCGCGGCGACATCCTCGACCATCGCGGCGATTGGGCAGGCGCGCAGAAGGCCTACGCCCAGGCCGTCGCCATCGCCCCCGACCTGCCTGCGGGCCTCTACTCCTGGGGCGTGGCGCTCGCCCGCCACGGCGACCTCGCGGGCGCCGAGGCGAAGCTGGCAGCCGCCCACACGCGCGGCCCGGGCTGGGCCGATCCGCTGAAGGCCTGGGGCGACGTGCTGGGTCGCCAGGGCCGCTGGAAAGACGCCCTGGCCAAGTACGACCAGGCCCTACAACTCGCGCCCAAATGGGCCGACCTTCACCGGGCTCGCGACGCGGCGGTGCAGCACGCGAGCTGACGCGCGACGGTCGACCTCATCAGCGCGGGTCTCTCCGCGCAACTAGGGCTTCGCCCCGACGAAGGCGCGCACAAGGGCGACCGTCGCGGTCGGGTTCTCGTCCATGATCCAGTGGCCGGAGTCCGGGACGACGTCGCCCTGCACGTTGTCGGCGCCGGCGCGCATGACCTCCGCCATCATGGCGCCGAAGGACTTCTCCCCGCCGAGCGCCAGGACCGGAATTTTCAGCTTGCCGTGGCTTGCCAGGAAGGCGCGGTTGTCGGCGGCGTCCTGATCGAAGGCCGCGAACTGGGCGAAGCTTGAGTGCATCGCGCCCGGCAGCGCGTAGAGCTTCGCATAGTGGTTGCGGGTGTCTTCGGTGATCCGTTCGGGATGCGCGCCGAAGTCGTTGTAGAAGCGATCGAGGTAGATCCGCTCGCGCCCGGCGACGAGCCGCTCCATGTCCGGCCCGCCGAAGTGGAAGTGCCAGAGCAGCGGATTCTTGAGGATCTCCTC
Organism: Caulobacteraceae bacterium; assembly: GCA_019232665.1. Classification (GTDB taxonomy): domain Bacteria; phylum Pseudomonadota; class Alphaproteobacteria; order Caulobacterales; family Caulobacteraceae; genus Acaudatibacter. Next base: position 2,416 of record JAFANN010000343.1, read on the forward strand.
CCAGGGTCCCACGCCCGGAACTGGTGCGTCGATCAGGACGAAGCGCGTGACGCGCTCGGGATGCTGCGCGGCGAATGCAAAGCCGACCATGTTGCCGATGTCGTGCGTGACGAGATCGGCGCGCTCGATCTTCAGGGCGTCGAGGACGCCGGCGATATCGCCCGCCTGGGTCTTCTTGTCGAAGCCGCCGGCCGGTTTTGAGGAGAGGCCCATACCCCGCAGGTCGGGAACCACGACGGTGTGGTCGCGCGCCAGTTCGATCGCCATGTCCGCCCACATGTCGCCGGTGTCGCCGAACCCGTGCAGCAGCACGATCGCGGGGCCATGGCCGCCGGTCCGCACGTGGATCGTCACGCCGTTGCTCGAAATGTCCTGAACGTGAAAGTCGGCCGGGAACGGCATTGCCATTGTCGTCTCCCTCGCCAGGTCAAAGTCGATCCCGGCCTTTGACCGAAGGATGCAACAAGAATGCTATTGTTCAAGGCTCTCGCCACGAGCTTAGAGCGCTGCCCGAATACGCGGTTACCGCGTGAGGCATATGTGGCTAAGCTCGTTGATTGCGTTTCCAGGGGAGGGAAATGACGGATCGGGCGACACGCACAACCTGGCTCCTCACCATCGCGTTCTGCGTGGGAGCGGCGATTTGCGAGGGGTTTGACATCCAGGCGGCGGGCCTCGCAGCCAGCGGGATCAAGCACGCGTTTGCCCCGACGGCCGGACGGATGGGCCTCTTCTTCGCCGCAGCGAACTTCGGACTGATGCTCGGCGCGCTGGCCGGCGGGAGGCTCAGCGACCGCATCGGGCGCAAGCCGGTGCTGACGATCTCCATCCTGGCCTACGCGGCCTGTTCGCTGCTGACCGCCGGCGCCGGGGACATCACGACCCTCACCCTCGGCCGCCTCGCCACCGGCTTTGGCCTCGGCGGCGCCATGCCCAACCTGATCGCGCTTGCCGCCGACGTCAGCGGTTCGCGTTCGCGCAACGCCTCGATCGGCGTGGCCTATGTCGGGATGCCGTTCGGGGCCGCAATTGCGAGTTTGGTCGCGATCGGACTTCCGGTGTCGTCCTGGCGGGTTTTCTTTGTCATCGGCGGGATTGCTCCGTTGGTCCTGGGCGCCGCGATCGCGCTTCTCCTGAAGCCGCCGGCGAACGCACATTCGACCCAAGAGCGGCCCGGACCGGTCTCGGATCTCTTCGCCGAAGGGCGATTGGCGCGCACGCTCGTGCTCTGGGTCGCCGCGCTCGCAACGGCCCTGATCCTTCACCTCATCCTGAACTGGATGCCCCTGTTTCTTCAGGAGAAGGGCGTCGCCAAAACGGTCGCAGCGGCCGCTCAGGTCGGCTTCAATCTCATAGGCGCGGGCGGCGCCCTTCTGGCCAGCATCGGTCTCGACACCCGCTGGCGCGCGGTCAGTGTCATTGGCGCGCTGGTCGCCGTTCCGCTCGCCCTCCTGGCGCTCGCTCTTGGGCCCTCGGCGACCGCGCTCGTCACCGCCGCCGCCGGGCTCCTAGGAGCCGGGATCGTGGCCCAAAGCGTCGTCATCTACGGCGTCGCCGGCGACTGCTATCCGGAGACGATCCGTGGCGCCGGCATGGGGGCGGTCGTGGGCTCCGGCCGCCTGGGTTCGCTCGCCGGCCCCTCGCTCGCCGCGATCCTCCTTTCCGCAGGCCGCACGCCTGCCGAGGTCCTGACGAGCCTGCTGCCCGTGGCGCTGTTCGCCGCCGCCTGCGTCGTCTGGCTGAGCTGGCGGCCCCGAGCTGTGTTGGTCGCAACCGGACCCGCTTGAGGCGCGCACGCCATGGAAGCTCAATCGGCTGAGCTGAAGATAGGAGCCCTGCTGCTTCGGCTCCTCATCGGTTCTCTCTTCATCGCCCACCTCTATTGGAAATTCGCCCTGCTTCCGGGAGGCGCCCACACGTGGTGGGGCGGTTTGTTGAAGAGCGGCTATCCGCCGATCGTGCCCGCCTATGTGATCTCGGCAGAGTTCGCCGGGGCCCTGTTGCTGATCCCCGGCGTGCTGACGCGCTACGTGGCGCTCTACGCCATGCCGATGATGCTTGGAGCCGCGCAGTTCTGGCTGGCCCGCAAAGGGTTCTTCTTCACCAAGGCCGGCGCGGAGCTTCCGCTGGTCTGGCTCGCGCTTCTGGGCCTGCAGGTCGTCCTCGGCGACGGCGCCTGCGCCCTGGTCCGCTCACCCGACTGGCGCCTCTTCACCGCTCGTCTGCGCCTCTCGGCTCGCGCCAGCTAGGCGGCCCTCGGCTAGCCGCTTGGCTGGTTGTGAAAACCGCCAGTTGATCTTCGAAAGCGCGCTTGAAGGCGGGCCGGGCTTCGCCGCGGGCGACGTAGGCGGAGAGGTTCGGATATTCTTCCAGCAGGCCCGACCCCATGAGCCGGCGCAGCACCGTCACCATCACGATGTCGCCCGCGCTGAACTCATCGTCGAGCCACTCGCTGTCGCCAAGCCGGCGGGACAGCTGGTCCAGGCGCTCGCGGACGCGATCCTCGAGCATGGGCATCCGCTCGGCGTGCCAGGCCTTGTCGCCCTCCAGCAGCGTCGCCATGCTGCGCTCGACGATCGGCGGCTCCATCGTGCTCTTCGCGCAGAACATCCAGGCGATCGCCCGCGAGCGGGCGTTGGCGTCGTCCGGCA
>JAFANN010000041.1 GCA_019232665.1 Caulobacteraceae bacterium
GCAGTCGCTGGCCGAACTCGCGGAGGATCCGCAGGCGCACGCCGCCGGTTGCTTCGTGGAAGTGGAGGACCGTCTGGGCGACCGCTACCTGGCCCCTATGTCGCCAGCGAGGTTTCCCGGCGCGGCGCACGGTCCAAATCGTCCGGCGCCCTCTCTGGGCGGCCACACGCGCGAAGTCCTCGCTGAGGCGGGTTACTCTGCAGAAGCGATCGGCGCCCTCATCGAAGCTGGGGCGGCGATGGATTAATCGCCTGCTGCTATGGGGCGGTCGCGGAGGGTTCCAACTTAGAATGTGTCGAGATTGTGAAGGCTCGCCTCTAAACAATGCGTCGAGTTCGAGGCTAAAATTAGACAAATAGCCTAGCTTTCGATTCAAACCCTGATATGAACGAGCGCCGCTGTTTCGCCTGGGAAGTTCCGGACGAGCGTCTGCGGCGCGTTCGGAATATCCATGAAACCAAGGGGATCATTCATGAAACTCACTACCCTCGTCGCGGCTGGCGCCGCGATCGCTGGGGCGGCCGTCGCCTTCTCGGCGACCACCGCTTCCGCGGCTCAAGTCTATGAGAACTACTCGTACAGCTTCCCCGCAGATTCCGCGCAGTTGTACGTGACGAACAACAGCGCACAGACCTACACGAACGTCACCATCGACGGGAACAATCTGGGGTCGCTCGCGCCTGGCGCGTCGACTGGCCCGCTGGATGTCGGCGACCCGGGCGAAGGCTCCGCCTCGAGCGCCACGATCAGCTTCAGCATCGGCGCGCATACGGGAACCTTCTCGGTGCCGGTGTACGACTACGACTACACCACCTCCGGCAATCTCGTCGGCGCGTCGAACGCCGTACCCGAGCCGGCCACCTGGAGCCTGATGCTCCTGGCCATGGCCGGTGTTGGCGGCGCAATGCGCAGCCGTCGCCGGATGGCTACGGCCACGGCCTGACACGGGTCCACGGACCCGCCAATCATGGCGACCGGCGACGTTTCGGCGCCGCCGGTCGTCTCTTATCGATACGGGAACGCCTTTGAGTTCTGGACGGAAACGCCCGGCAAGGGGGGACATGCGCCCGCAGGGTCCGGCGACGACCAACACGGCGTCTGCGGACCGGCTTGTCATCGAAGGCCTGGAGGCCCACCGGGTTGGCAGGTTGGATGAGGCGGCGCGGTTCTATGCCGAGGCCCTGAAGGCCAACCCGAACCACCCCGACGCGCTCAATCTCGGCGGCGCCGCGGCTTTCGCCCGCGGCCGCACGAGCGAGGCGATCAGCTTGATCTCGAAGGCGGTCAAGGTCGCCCCTCAGTACTTGGACGCCTATCTCAACCTCGCCGAGGCGCTGGAGGCGGCCGGGCGGATGGCCGACGCTGTGGCGACCTGCAAACAGGCGTTGGCGATCGCGCCAGACCATGCGGAGGCTTATGCGCGACTGGCGTGGCTGACCGCCAATACCCCAGCTTCCGGTCTCGCCCTCGCGTACAGCCGAGTGGCCCTCGCCCTGGAGCCGCGGTCCGTAGAGGCCCTGTGCGCCAAGGGCGCCGCCTTCTGGCGCCTGGCCAGCGCGAGCGACGCAGAGGACGCCTATCGAGCGGCTCTGGACGCGGACCCAGAGGATGTACGCAGCCTCGTCGGATTGGCGGGGGTCCTCTGCGAGACGGACCGCGCCGCCGAAGCCGGGGACCTCTACCGGCGCGCCCTGGCGCTTCGAGCAGACGACCCGGCGATCATCTCCGCTCTCGCGCGCGCAGCCGAGGTCGAGCGCGACCTCGAAGAGGCGATGGCGCTCCATGATCGGGCTGTGGAACTGAGCGGAGGATCTCCCGAGACGCTGTACAACCGTGCGCGCTTCATTCGCGACCTCGCGCGCTTCGACGAAGCTGAAGCCTTGTTCCGGCAAGTGCTCGCGGCGCATCCGGACCACGGACCGAGCCTCTATGCGCTGGGGCGGATGGGACGCCTCGAGAAGACGCCGATACGGCGCAAGCAGTTGAGCCGGGTGATCTCGGACAGGGCCGATCAGGGCCACAATCCCGTCCTGGCCGGATTCACGCTTGCCGACATGCTCGCCAGCGAAGGCGACTACGACGGCGCCTTCGCTCGCTACGCCGAAGCCAATGCGCTCTACGCCAGACTGCGGCAGGCGGGCGGGCAGACCTTCAATCGGGTCGAGTTGCGGGAGTCGTTCGATCTCGTCATCTCTCGCCTGGCCCGTGAATACGCTGAGGACGCGAAAACCTGGGGAAATCCCTCTGACTTGCCGGTGTTCGTGGTCGGCATGCCGAGGTCCGGAACGACGCTCGTGGAGCAGATCTGCGCCAGCCACTCGCAGGTGTTTGGCGCCGGCGAACTGCGGCGAATCCAGACGACCGCCCGCGTTCTGGCCAAACGCAACGAAGGGCTCGATTACGTCCGCGACTGGGATGCCGCGTTCGCCCGCTCTCACGCCGACGCGATCGTCGCCGAATTCGCCGATCTCGGACAAGGCGCGCGGCGCGTGATCGACAAGTCGCCCCTCAACGTCATGCGGCTTGGGCTGGTCGGCGCGCTGTTCCCCAACGCGCGAGTGATCTGGTGCCGTCGCGATCCGCGGGACGTCGTGGTGTCGAACCACACCATGTATTTTGGCCAGGGCAATCTTTACTCAACGAGCCTGGATGACTGCGCCTATTTCGTTCGACAAATAGACAGAATCGGAGAGTTCTGGCTGCGGCAAAACAACGTCAAGATCCTGCCCATCGTCTACGAAGATCTGGTCGCCGATATCGAGGGGCATTCCCGGGAAATCATCGACTTCCTTGGGCTTCAATGGGAGCCGGCTTGTCTGGAATACTACAAGACAGACCGGCTGGTCGACACCCCGAGCAGCTGGCAAGTGCGTCAGCCCGCCTATTCCGGTTCGATCGGCCGCTGGCGCCGCTACGAGAAGCATCTGGGTCCGATGCTTGAGACACTTGCCGCTGACGACTAGAAGTCCGCACTTTCCATTCAGGGGACTGCGCCAGCCAGCAGGTCGCGCACCCTCTCGAACACCGCGTGGAACATGGGTTCCGTTAGCCGTCCCGTGTTCGTGTTCAGGCGGGAGCAGTGATAGCTGTTGATCAGCACATAGGGACCCACGACCGTTTCGGCGGCGTGGCCGCCTGCGCCGGATGAGGCGCGCTGACCGAGGGCGCGAAGGACGTTCCGACGAGCGACGTCGCCCAAGGTGACCAGCACACGAAGGCGGGGCAGGGCGGCGATGCGCGCGGCCAGATACGGCCGGCACGCCGCCTCTTCGGCCGGCAGCGGGCGGTTCCCGGGCGGCGCGCAGCGGACGGCGTTGGTGATCATGCAGTCGACCAATTCGAGGCCATCGTCAGGCCTGGCCGCGTATCGCCCGCGGGCGAAGCCGAACGCGATCAGCGTCTCGTAGAGCAGCACGCCCGCGTAGTCGCCGGTGAACGGACGCCCGGTGCGGTTGGCGCCCATCCGGCCAGGCGCGAGCCCGACAACGAGCAGGCGGGCGTCGGGATCGCCGAACGACGGCGCCGGACCGTTGAACCATTCGGGATGGGCGGCGCGATTTTCCGCCCTGTAGGCGGTGAGACGCGGGCAGATCGGGCAGTCGCGCGGGGGCTCCGCGTTCGTCACGCGGGGGCGCCCGAATTCTCCTGCAGGAATCGGGGCAGGCGGTCGCGAGGCGGCCTGCCGATGATGTCGGAGAGGTCGGCCAGGTCGACGAACGAATCCGCCTGTCGGCGCAGTTCGTCGCCGGCCATCGGCGGCTGCGACTTGATCGTCGAGACGACTGTGGCGCGGACCCCCTTGCGCTGGATGGCGGCGACCGCAGGGGCGAAGTCGCTGTCGCCGGAGAAGAGGACGGCGTGGTCCAGCCTGGGGGCCAGCTCCAGCATGTCCACGGCCAGTTCGATATGCATGTCGCCGCGGAAGCGCTTGCGCCCCTCGCGGTCGACATATTCCTTCGCCGGCTTCGTCACCAGGGAGAAGCCGTTGTAGTCGAGCCAGTCGACGAGCGGCCGGATCGGCGAGTACTCCTGATCCTCGACCAGGGTCGTGTAGTAATAGGCCCGCGTGAGCAGGCCCCGCTTGCGGAACTCGTCCAGCAGCCGCTTGAAGTCGATGTCGAAACCGAGCGCCTTGGCGGACGCATGGAGGTTGGGTCCGTCGATGAAGAGGGCCAAGCGATCGGTAGGATAGAAAGTCACGGTCGTCCCTTGAACACTGCGCGTAAAGCTTCACTCGATGAAATCGGCGTCATCGCCTTAGGCTCGAACCTGCCAGGCGAGTTCGGCTCGTCTCGGGATCTGCTCGACGCGGCCGTGGCAGCCCTGCCCGGCGTCGGATTTAACATAGTGCGGGCTTCGCGCTGGTGGTGCGCCAGAGCTTGGCCCGACCCTACGAATCCTGAGTATCTCAATGGAGTCGTACTTGTCGAGACGGCTCTAGAGGCTGAAGCGGCGATGGACGCGCTAAAGCGCGTCGAAGCTCGTTTCGGCCGGGTCCGGACGGTCCCGAACGCCCCGCGGACACTCGATCTTGACCTGATCGCCCTTGGCCGACAAGTAATCGAGCGGCAGGACCTGAGGTTGCCTCACCCGAGGGCTCACCTTCGCCGGTTCGTGATGGGGCCGCTGGCCGAGATCGCGCCCGGTTGGCGCCATCCTGTGCTCGATCGCACGGCGGCGGATCTCGCCGACGCCGCCCAAATCGGCGCCGACGCCGCGCCAGAGTGAAGCGCCATATTACTCGTCGGTTGCCAAGGCGGCGTCGTGACCCTATGTGGACAGATCGATCTTCCCACATCTCTGTGAGATTTCATGGCCCGCGTCACCGTCGAGGACTGCGTCGAGAAAGTCCCGAACCGCTTCAACCTCGTCCTGCTCGCCGCAACGCGCGCGCGCTCGATCGCAGCCGGCTCCGGTCTGACGATTGACCGCGACAACGACAAGAACCCCGTCGTCGCCCTGCGTGAGATCGCCGAGGACACAGTCAGCCCCGACGAACTCAAGGAATCGCTGATCAGCAGCCTGCAGCGCGTGGACGAACACTCCGAGGCCGAAGAAGAGGCCGAAACCCTGGCCCTGCTGGCCGACCCGACGCACGCACAAATGAGCGAACAAGAACTGGTGCGCGCGCTCCAAAGCGACCGCGATGGGGGGCAGGAGGAGCGCTACTGAGCCTCGACCTCGCTCAGAGCCAACCCTCCAGCGCAGCCAAGGCTGCGGCCCCGAGATTCCTGCGCCAATATGAACTGATCGACCGCGTCCGCGCGTACGATCCGACTGCCGACGAGGCCCTGCTGAACAGGGCCTACGTCTACGCCGTGCGGATGCACGGATCGCAGACGCGAGCCTCGGGGGATCCCTATTTCGCCCACCCCATCGAGGTGGCGGGGATCCTCACCGACTACCGCCTCGACACCGCGACGATCGTCACAGCCCTGCTCCACGATGTGATCGAGGACACCGAGGTCACGCGCGAAGACATTGACCGGCTGTTCGGGCCGGAGGTGGGCGAGCTCGTCGAGGGGGTCACCAAGCTCTCCAATCTCGAGATCACCGCCGACTACAAGCGCCAGGCGGAAAACCTTCGGAAATTCATCCTGGCGGTGTCCAAGGATGTCCGGGTCCTGCTGGTGAAGCTGGCGGACCGACTGCACAACATGCGGACCCTGGGGTTTATCAAGAGCGCCGCCAAGCGCGAGCGGATCGCCCGGGAGACCCTGGAGATCTACGCGCCGCTGGCTCGCTCGATCGGCTGCCACCGCATCTGTTCGGAGCTGGAGGACCTTGCGTTCTCCCACCTCAATCCGGTGGCGCGGAACGCGCTCATCCGTCGCCTGGAGACCTTGCGCACCAGTCAGGGCAAGGCCGTGGCCCTGGCCAGCGAAGAGATCACCCGGCGGCTGGAGCAGGCGGGCATCTCCTGCCGCGTCATCGGGCGCGAAAAGACCCCGTACTCGATCTGGCGGAAGCTGCAGCGCAAGTCGATCGGCTTCGACAAGCTCTCGGACATCTATGGCTTCCGGGTGATCGTGGGGAGCGAGGACGAGTGCTACCACGCGCTAGGCGTCGTGCACCGGGCGTGGCCGTGCGTGCCCGACCGGTTCAAGGACTTCATCTCCCATCCGAAGTCCAACAACTACAGGTCCCTGCATACGACCGTGGCCGGTCCCCGCGGGCTTCGCATCGAGATGCAGATCCGCACCGAGACCATGGACCGGGTGGCGGAGGAGGGCGTCGCCGCCCACTGGCGCTACAAGAACCAGACCTACGCCTTCGATCCCGACGACCAGGCCGCGGCGGGCGGGTCCGACCCGACGGACAATCTGCGCGAGCTGGTCAAGGTGCTCGAACAGGGCGGCGACGCAGAGGACCTGCTCGAGCACGCCCGGCTCGAGATGTTCCTCGACCAGGTCTTCGTGTTCACGCCGAAGGGTCGACTGATCAGCTTGCCGACCGGCGCGATGCCCCTGGATTTCGCCTACGCCCTCCACACCGACATTGGCGATACGTGCATTGGGGTGAAGATCAACGGCGAGCTGCGCCCGCTGCGGACCATCCTGCAGAACGGGGACGTGGTCGAGGTGATCCGGGGTTCGGTGCCGTCGCCGCCCGCGGACTGGCAGAGCCTGACCGTGACCGGCCGCGCGCGCTCGGCGATACGGCGTCACATCCGGCTTTCGGAGCGGGAGGAATTCCAGCGGATCGGTCGTGCTGCCGTCGAGCAGACCTTTCTCAAGGCCGGAAAATCCCTCAGCGGCGTCTCGCTCCGGCCAGCCCTGGATCGCTTCGCGGCCGCCTCCGACGCCGAGCTGCTGCAGACCGTAGGGCGCGGCCGGATATCGCCAGGCCAGGTCTTGGAAGCCGTCTTCCCAGGCATGGCGGAGGACGACAAGGCCGCGGCGACGGCGCGCGTTCGTCTCGAGGACCAGGCTGCGCCGGTGTATTTCCGGGGCAGCGGACTCTCGCCCGGCGCCTCCCTGCGGCTCGCCCCTTGCTGCCGTCCGGTGCCCGGCGACCGGATCGTCGGCATCGCCCAGCCGGACGGCGCGATAGACGTCCACACTCTCGATTGCGGGCAGCTCGCCCAGTTCGAGGAACACCAGGACCTATGGCGCGACCTGCAGTGGACGGCGGAGGCGGAGCGCAACAGCCTGGCCAAGACCCGGGTCCACGCCACGATCCGGGACGCTCCCGGCGTCCTTGGGGAAGTCTGCACCATCATCGGCGAGGCGGGCGGCAACATCATCGGCGTGAACATGCGCCATCGGCACTCCGACTTCTTCGATGTGGACTTCGACCTCGAGGTGAAGGACGCGCGGCACCTGACCCACATCTCCGCCGCCATGCGCGCCTGTCCGAGCGTGGAGACGGTGGAGCGGGTCCACGGGTGAGGTTCTCGCTTCGGGCGGTTCGCCGGTGTAATCACGCCCCATGACCAACGACGACGTCCTGAAGGAATTCCGCGAGGCAGGCGCCCTGCGCGAGGGCCATTTCGTTTTGTCCTCCGGCCTTCACTCTCCCGTCTTCCTGCAGAAGAACCTCGTGTTCATGCATCCCGATCGCGCCGAGCGCCTGTGCCGTGCGCTGGCGCGGCTGATCCGCGAGCGGGTCGGCCAGGTCGACGTCTGCGTCTCGCCGGCCGTCGGCGGGATCATCCCGGGCTACGAGACGGCGCGCCATCTGGGCGTCCCGTCGATCTACATCGAGCGCGAAGGTGGCAAGCTCCGGTTTCGCCGCGGGTTCGGCATCGAGCCGGGCGCGCGTGTGGCCATGATCGAGGACATCGTCTCCACTGGCCTTTCCTCGCGCGAATCCGTGGAGGCGATCCGCGAGGTGGGCGGCGAGGTGGTCTGCGCCGCGTGCATTGTCGACCGTTCGGGGGGCAAGGCCGATCCGGGCGCTCCGATGATCGCCCTGGCGACGCTCGAGGTCCCGGCCTATCCCGCCGACGCGCTGCCGGCCGCGCTGGCGTCGATTCCCGCGGAAGAGCCAGGAAGTCGAAGGCTCGTCGCATGAGCCGGCTGCGCCTGGGCGTGAATATCGACCACGTCGCGACGATCCGTAATGCGCGCGGCGAGAGCTATCCCGACCCTGCTCGGGCGGCGGAGATCGCCCTGATGGCCGGCGCCGACGGGATTACCGCTCACCTTCGCGAGGACCGGCGACATATCTCGGACGCGGACATCGACACACTTGCGGCGCTCACGCGCAGGCGCGGGCTTCCGCTCAATCTCGAGATGGCGGTGACGCCGGAGATGGAGGCCATCGCCCTGGCCCACCGCCCGCACGCGGCCTGTCTCGTTCCCGAGCGCCGCGAGGAAGTCACGACCGAGGGCGGCCTGGACGTTGTCGGCCACCATAACCGTATCGTGCCGGTCGTCGCCGCCCTGAAGGGAGCGGGGATAAGGGTCTCACTCTTCGTCGAGCCGGATCCGGCCCAGATCGACGCCGCGCGCGATGTCGGCGCCAATGTCGTCGAGCTTCACACCGGCGCCTACTGCCTTGCCGTCCGCGAACGGCGTGGGGATGCGGCCCAGCTGCTCGAGGAGTTGCGCAAGGCCGCGGTCCAGGCCGAGCGGCTCGGGCTCGAGGTCCATGCCGGGCACGGGATCGACTACGAGACCGTCGGGCCTATCGCGGGGATCCCGCAGGTCGTCGAACTGAACATCGGTCATTTCCTTGTCGGAGAGGCGATTTTCGTCGGCCTGGACGCGGCGATCCGGCGGATGCGCCAGCTGATGGATCATGCGAGAGCGGCCGATCGCGGCCCGGCAGCGCGCGAGGCCGTCGCTTGATCATCGGGATCGGGTCCGACCTCACCGACATTCGTCGGATCGCCAATACGCTCGAGCGTTTCGGCGAGCGGTTCGTGCAGCGGATTTATACAGAGACCGAACAGGCGCGCTCCGAGAGACGGGCCGACCGCGCCTCCAGCTACGCCAAACGGTTCGCCGCCAAGGAAGCCTGCGCCAAGGCGCTGGGGACGGGACTTCGGCGAGGGGTCTTCTGGCGGGACATGGGCGTCGTCAACGCCCGGTCCGGCCAGCCGACGATGGTGCTGACAGGCGGCGCCGCCGAGCGGCTGGCGGCGATGACCCCGGCCGGCCGTCGGCCGGTCATCCACCTTTCATTGACCGACGACTTTCCCTACGCCCAGGCGTTCGTGGTGATCGAGGCGCTGGAGGTGGACGCGAGCGTCGTCCTCGGGCGCCTCGAAGGCGACGCGGCGCGGGCGTAGCCGGCCCGAACCGCCCCCAAGGTGCGCCGCCCGATGAAATCCCGAGCTGGCCGCAGAAGGTCGGCCACTCTGAGGTCAGAGACCAATGAGAGTTGGGAGACGATCAAGACGATCGTCTACGCCCTCATCGTCGCCCTCGTCGTGCGGACGCTGCTCTTCCAGCCTTTCACCATTCCCTCGGCGTCGGAAGAGCCTAACCTCTACAAGGGCGACTACATCATCGTCACCAAGTGGTCCTACGGTTACAGCCGCCACTCGATCCTGTTCAGTCCGCCGCTGTTCACGGGGCGCGTCTTCTTCCATCCGCCACGTCGGGGCGACATCATTGTCTTCAAGCTCCCTCGAGACGGGCACACCGACTACATCAAGCGCCTGATCGGGTTGCCAGGAGACCGGATCCAGGAGCGGCGCGGGCAGCTCTACATCAATGGCGCGGCGCTCCCGGAGCAGCCCGTCCGCAACATCCTGACGCACGATCGCACGGGCCCGGACGGCGAACCCGTGACGGAGCACGCCACGATCGAGCGTGAGACGAATCCGGAGGGACGTCGCTATCTGGTCCAGACCCACGGCGGCGGCGAGCCGGCGGACAACACCGGCGTCTATGTCGTTCCGCCGCATTGCTACTTCATGATGGGAGACAATCGGGACAATTCAGCCGACAGCCGCTTCGACCCCGGCGTGGCGCCCGAAGATCCCCATCTGGGCGGCTGCGGCTGGAACAGCCGGCTTGACCCCAATCTCGGCTACGCCATAGGCGTCGGCTTCGTGCCGGAGGACAATCTCGTGGGTCGGGCCCGGCTGGTCCTCGTTTCGTGGTCGGACAAGGTCTCGTTGTTCAAGCCATGGACCTGGATCACCGATCTGCGGCCGAGCCGTTTTTTCACCTGGCTTCAATAGGCGCTTGCCCATGGACCGACGCACTGCCGCCATGGACGCTCTGCAATCCCATCTGGGACACGTCTTTGCAGACCGCTCGCTGCTGGATCTCGCCCTGACCCATGCCAGCGCAGGCGGCGGAGCGGCGGGCCGCCTGGCGAACAACGAGCGACTGGAATTTCTCGGCGACCGCGTGCTTGGCCTGGCGATCGCCGAGGCGCTCGTCGAAAGCGAGCGCGAGGCGCCCGCGGGCGACCTCGCCAAACGCTTCGCCAGCCTTGTCAGCCGCGACGCCTGCGCGCGCGTGGCCCGGACGCTCGGGCTGGGCGAAGCCCTGCGCCTTGCCGGCGGTGAGACCCGGCGGGGCGCTCGCGACCATGACACCATCCTCGCCGACGCCTGCGAGGCGGTGATCGCCGCGCTCCACCGGGAGACAGGGTTCGAGGCGACCGCGCAGGTCGTGCGCCGGCTCTGGGAGCCGCTGCTCGCTGAGCGGCTTGACCCGGCGGCCCTCAACCCCAAATCGGCGCTGCAGGAGTGGGCGGCCGCGGCAGGCCGTCCGCCGCCCGCCTATCGGCTGGTTTCGCGTACGGGCCCCGACCATAATCCCACCTTCGTCGTGGAGGTGAGCGTGAAGGGCGAGGCTTCGGTCGAAGGAGAGGGCGGCTCCCTCCAGGCGGCGCAGAAGGCGGCGGCCCTGGCCATGCTCGAGCGCAGGCGGAGCGCGCTGTGACCCGCGCGGGATTCGTCGCCGTCGTCGGCGCGCCGAATGCGGGCAAGTCGACCCTCGTCAATCGTCTGGTGGGTTCGAAGGTCTCGATCGTCACCCAGAAGGTGCAGACGACGCGCTTCCCCATCCGAGGCGTGGCGATCGAGGGGGAAAGCCAGATCGTCCTGGTCGATACGCCCGGCATATTCAGCCCGAGGCGCCGGCTCGACCGGGCCATGGTCGGGGCGGCCTGGACGCACGCGCGCGAGGCCGATCAGGTCGTGCATCTCGTCGACTCCAAAGCGCAGGTCGACGCGGCCGCCGGCGAAGGAACCGCTGCGGACCGGCGCGCCGTGGCCGACGTGGCCACCATCGTCGAGGGGCTCAAGCAAACGGGGCGGAACGCGGTCCTGGCGCTCAACAAGGTCGATCTCATCGCGCGGGAGAAGCTGCTTGGCTTGGCCAAGAGCCTTGATGAGACAGGCGTCTACAGCGAGGTCTTCATGATCTCGGCGCAGACCGGATCTGGGGTGAGCGACCTCAAGCGCCGGCTCGCCCAGCTCATGCCCGAAGCTCCCTGGTTCTATCCGGAGGATCAGTCGGCGGACCTGCCGGCCCGCCTTCTGGCGGCGGAGATCACCCGCGAAAAGGTCTATCTGCGGGTACATGAGGAGCTGCCCTACGCCGCCAGCGTCGCAACGACCGCCTTCGAGGAGAAGCCGGACGGCTCTGCGCGCATCGAACAGACCATCTTCGTCGAGCGTGATGGCCAGAGAGGTATCCTGTTGGGGAAGGGCGGGCAGACGCTGAAGTGGATCGGCGAGCAGTCGCGCCTCGAGCTGTCCCAGATCCTCGATCGGCCGGTGCACCTGTTCCTGCACGTGAAGGTCAAGGCGAACTGGGCGGAGGACCGGGAGACCTACCAGGACCTGGGCCTCGACTTCGAGGCCTGAGACCCGCGGTGGAATTCGACGACGACGCCTTCGTCCTCGCCGCCCGCGCCCACGGCGAGACGGGCGCAATCGTGGAAGTCCTGACCCAGATGCACGGCAAGTGGGCCGCCCACGTGGCCGGCGGCGCCTCGCGGCGGCTGCGTCCCTTGCTGCAACCCGGCGCGCGCGTCCGCCTGCGTTACCGTGCGCGGACGACCGACCAGCTTGGATCGGCTTCGCTGGAGTCCGAAGGGGAGGGGCCCTCGGTCCTGTTCGACGATCCGTTGGCCCTCGCTGGCCTCGCTTCAGCCGCCGCCGTGCTCGCCGCGGCCTTGCCCGAACGCGAGCCTCAACCGGGCGCCTTCCTCGCGTTCGAGGCTCTGCTGGAGGCTCTCGTACGTCCCGAAATCTGGCCCGCCGTGCTGGTCCGTTTCGAGGCCGGATTGCTGGAGATTCTCGGCTTTGGCCTCGACCTCGGACGCTGCGCGGTCACCGGCTCGACCGACGACCTGGCCTGGGTCAGCCCACGAACGGGCCGCGCGGTCAGCGCCGAGGCGGGCGAGCCTTGGAAGGACCGGCTCCTGCCCCTCCCGAGATTCCTAATCTCGGCGCAGGAGCCCATCGGACCTGGGGACATCGGGGCCGGCCTCGCGATCACCGGCCGATTCCTCGAGCAGTTCGTGTTCGGCGTGGTGAGCCGGCCGTTGCCGGCGGCGCGCATCCGGCTGACCGAGGTCCTGGCCGACGCAGGACGCCTGTGACGCGCTCGCTCTGGACATCAAGACCGGACTCGCGTCTTGAGCAGGGATCATGAACGAGAGAGTTCCGCCGCCGGGGCCGGAGGAGGCGGGCCGCATCCTCGACGAGCCGTTCGAGGACGCGCTGTCGCGCCGCTACCTGGCCTACGCCCTGTCCACGATCACCCAGCGCGCCCTGCCGGATGTGCGCGACGGGCTGAAGCCCGTGCATCGGCGGCTCCTCTACGCCATGCGTCTGCTGCGGCTCGATCCGCAGACCTCGGCCAAGAAATCGGCCCGGGTCGTGGGCGACGTCATCGGTAAGTACCATCCGCACGGGGACGTCGCGGTCTACGACGCCCTGGTGCGCCTGGCGCAGGACTTCGCCCAGCGCTATCCGCTCATCGACGGCCAGGGAAACTTCGGCAACGTCGACGGCGATAACGCCGCGGCGATGCGCTACACCGAGTGCCGCCTGACCGAGGCCGCTCGGCTCCTCCTGGACGGTATCGACGAGGACGCGGTCGATCTTCGCCTCACCTATGATGGAGAGGAGGAGGAGCCGGTCGTCCTGCCCGCCGGATTCCCCAACCTGCTGGCCAACGGCTCTTCCGGCATCGCCGTGGGCATGGCCACGTCGATCCCGCCGCACAACGCCGCCGAACTGATCGACGCCTGCCTGACGCTGATCGACAACCCGCAGGCGAGCGCCGCGGATCTCATGACTCACGTCCAGGGCCCCGATTTCCCGACCGGCGGGATCATCGTCGAGCCGCGCGCTTCGCTGCAGGAGATGTACGAGACTGGCCGCGGCGGCGTGCGCGTGCGGGCGCGCTGGACGAAGGAAGACACCGGGCGCGGCCTCTGGCGGATCATCGTCACCGAGATCCCCTATCAGGTGAAGAAAGCGGACCTGGTCGAGCAACTCGCCGGTCTGCTGGAGGAAAAGAAGGCGCCGCTTCTGGGCGACGTGCGCGACGAGTCGGCGGAGGACATCCGCCTTGTGCTCGAACCCCGCGCCCGCACGGTCGAGCCTGAAGTCCTGATGGAGAGCCTGTTCCGGCAGTCGGACCTGGAAACTCGTTTTCCGGTGAACATGAACGTCCTGGACGCCCGCGGCGCGCCCGTCGTCATGAGCCTCCCGCATGCCCTGCGGGCGTTCCTGGACCACCGCCGCGAGGTGCTGGTGCGGCGCTCCAACTTCCGCCTCGCGCGGATCGAGAAGCGCCTGCACGTCCTCGAAGGTCTGCTGATCGTCTATCTCAACCTCGATGAGGTCATCCGCATCGTCCGCTTCGAGGACGAGCCGAAGGCCAAGCTCATTTCGACCTTCACGCTGAGCGAGGTGCAGGCCGACGCCGTCCTCGACACGAGGCTGCGCCAACTGGCGCGGCTCGAGGAGATGGAGATCCGGCGCGAGCACGAAGCCCTGTCGAAGGAGCGCGACGGGCTGACCGGTCTGATCGGATCGACGAAGCTGCAGTGGCGGCGGGTGGGCGAGG
>JAFANN010000140.1 GCA_019232665.1 Caulobacteraceae bacterium
CTCGGCGCCCGAGCTGGTGCGCCTGATCAAGGAGACCTTCCCGAAATCCCAGCCCGGCAATGGCTGGGGGATGACCGAGACCTCGGCCACGGCCACCAGCAACGGGTCCGAGGACTATGAGCATCGGCCCGACTCCTGTGGCCCGGCCGTGCCGGTCACCGACCTCAAGATCATGAGCGTCGACGGCAAGGAAGAGCTGCCGATCGGGCAAGTCGGCGAACTGTGGTGCAGGGGGCCGCAGGTCGTTCGCGAGTATTGGCGCAAGCCCGAGGCGACCGCCCAGACTTTCGTCGACGGCTGGGTGAAGACTGGCGATCTCGCGCGGCTGGACGACGAGGGCTTCTGCTACATCATCGACCGGGCCAAGGACATGCTGATCCGCGGCGGCGAGAACATCTATTGCATCGAGGTGGAGAACGTCCTCTACGACCATCCTGCCGTGATGGACGCCGCTCTCGTGGGCATCCCGCACAAGACGCTGGGCGAGGAGCCCGGGGCGGTGGTGACGCTCAAGCCCGGCGCGACGGCCACTGAAGACGAGCTGCGCGCCTTCGTGGCGGCGCGCCTGGCGGCGTTCAAGGTGCCGGTGCGGATCATCTTCTGGCCCGAGACCCTGCCGCGCAACGCCAATGGCAAGATCATGAAGCAGGACCTGCGCAAGCTCTTCGTCGAGGAGACGACGCCGGCGTGACGCGCCGCCCGCGGCCTGCTCCGCGGCCTTCGCCAGCCGCCGAGGTCGTCGAACTACGCATCCGGAGCATGGGGGCGCAGGGGGACGGCGTCGGCGAGGCCGAGACGTTCGCCGGGACTCGCGAGGTCATGGTCGCGCTCACCCTGCCGGGTGAACTCGTCGCCGCTCGCGTCGCGGGCGATCGCGGCGAGGTGGCGGACATCCTGCAGGCGAGCGCCGATCGCGTTGTCCCGCCGTGCCCGCACTTCGGGCCATGCGGTGGTTGCACCTTCCAGCACTGGGCGAGGGAGCCCTATCTCGAGTGGAAGCTCGAGCGCGTCCGCCACGTCCTGAGGCGGGCCCACCTCGAGGCGCCCGTGGAGCTGGCCTACGCCGCGCCTCCCGGCGCGAGGCGTCGCCTGGCGCTCCACGCCCGCCGCATCGGGCGGTCGGCGCGCGTCGGGTTCAAGGGGCGGCGCTCCTGGGACCTGGCGCCGATCGAGACCTGCGTCATCGCCAGGCCGGCGCTGGTCGCCGCGCTACCGGCCCTGGCGAGGCTCGCCGAGCCTTTCCTCGCGAGTCCGAAATCGGCCCCGACGCTGCACGTGACCGAGACGGACACCGGTCTCGATATCGACATCACCGGGGTCGAGCGTCCGGGGCCGTCCGCGGACGCCCTGGCGCTGGCGGCCCAGGTCGCCAGCGAGGCCGGCTTCGCCCGCGTGACCATGATGGGCGATCCGGTGTGCCAGGTGCGCAGGCCGGTCGTAAAACTCGGTCCGGCCCAGGTCAGCCTTCCCGCCGGCGGTTTCCTGCAGGCGACGGCCGGCGCCGAGGCGGCGATGGCGAGCATTCTCGTCGAGGCAGCCAAGGGCGCGCGGACGGTGGCGGATCTCTACTGCGGGGCAGGGGCCTTCGCCTTTCGCCTTGCCGCCGGCGCGCAGGTGATCGCCGCCGACGCTTCCGCTCCCGCCATCTCGGCGCTGAACGCCGCGATCGCCACCGCGCCGGGCCTGAAATCGATCGATGCGCAGACGCGGGACCTGGAACGCCGCCCGGTTCTGGCGACCGAACTGGCCCGCGTCGACTTCGCCGTCTTCGATCCTCCACGCGCGGGCGCAGCCGTCCAGGCCGTGGAGCTGGCCCGCTCGAAGGTCCCGCGCGTCGCCGCCGTTTCCTGCAATCCGGCGACCTTCGCTCGCGATGCGCGCACCCTTGCGGATGGGGGCTACAGGCTCGACCATGTGCACGTGGTGGACCAGTTCCTCTGGTCGTCCCATATCGAGCTTGTCGCCTTGTTCACCCGGGAGGCCGCTTGAGCGCCGAGGATCGCCGAGCCTTTGCAGCCGACCGGCGCGCGCACGCCGCTCTCTCGGCGCTCAAGAAGGCGCGGTGGACCGCCGCAGCGGTCGCCCTTCGCACCCTCGCGCGGTCCTCCGAGCAGAGGCCGACGACGATCCAGCCCAAGGCGCCGCCTGCTCCCAAGGGCTTCCTGAAGCAGGCTTGGCTCGAGGCGTTCGAGAAGGACGCCGCCGACGTCGCGGCCGGACTGTACCCGCCCATGGCCGACCGGCCGGCGGAGCCTCGCTTTGGGCCGCGCGCGGCCGTGGACTTGCTGTCCGACGCCCTCGACGTCGAGGCGCGTCGCCGGCGCCGGGGCGGCGCCGAGGTGCGCAAGGACGCGCCGCGCGCCTACCCGACCTATTACCGGCAGAACTTCCACTATCAGAGCGGAGGCTGGTTCACGCCCGAAAGCGCGCGGCGCTACGAGGCCCAGGTCGAAGCGCTGTTCGTCGGGGCCGCGGGCCCTATGCGCCGCAGGGCCTTGTCTTTGCTGGCCCGCGCCTGGCGCGAGCGAGACCACCGGGGCCTTGCGATCGTCGACCTCGCCTGCGGCTCGGGCGCCTTCCTCGAGAACCTGTCCCGCACCTTCCCGCGCGCGCGCATCGCCGGCGTCGATCTCTCGCAGCCCTACCTGGCCGAAGCGCGTCGGCGGTCGGGCGTGGGCGCCCTGGCGCTCGCCAACATCGAGCGCCTGCCGTTCGCCGACGCGAGCCTCGATGCGGTGACGTGCATCTACCTGTTCCATGAGCTGCCGCCGCGCGTGCGGCCCCTCGTGGCGGCCGAGATCGCCCGGGTGCTCAAGCCCAGCGGCTTTCTCGCCTTTGCCGACTCCATCCAGCCCTGCGACGAGCCACGCCTCGAGCGCATCCTCGAAGTCTTCCCCGCCTACTTCCACGAGCCGTTCTATGGCACCTACAGCCGCACCGACCTGCCGGCCCTGTTCGCGACGGTGGGGCTTCGGGTGGCGGGCGCGGACCGGGCGTTTCTGACCAAGGCGCTGCTGCTGGAGAAGGCCTAAGACGTCCGGCGATTCACGGCGGCCTTTCCCCATCCGTCTGACCGCCTGCGGCGGCCATCCACCTTCCCCGTACAGGGGAAGGAGAGCGATTATCTCAAATTAAACAACGCGCTCTCCTTCCCCTTCCGGGGAAGGTGGACCGGCGCGCAGCGCCGGGACGGATGGGGAAAGGCCGCAACCCGGCTGCCGCACAGTCACCCAAACAAATCCATCTGGTCCCCGGCCTTGGGCGGGACGCGGAATTGGGTTGTGTCCAGGGGCGGGAAGGGGGCGCCGAAGCCGAGGCGTTTCTTGGCCACCTCGAAGCGGCGGGAGAGGAGGGCGGCGATGGGGCCTTCGCCCTTCATCCGCTTGCCCCACTCCGGATCGTAGTCCTTGCCGCCGCGCATCTGGCGCACCAGCGACATCACGCGTGAGGCGCGGTCCGGAACGTTCGCCTCCAGCCACTCGCGGAAGAGGTCCTTGATCTCGAGCGGCAGGCGAAGCGCGACGTACCCGGCGCCGACGGCGCCTGCCTCGGCGGCGCGCTCAAGCACAGCTTCCATTTCATGATCGTTGAGACCGGGAATGACCGGCGCGAACATTACAACGGTCGGAGTCCCTGCTTCGGTCAGAGCGCGGATCGCCTCGATCCGGCGTTCGGGCGTCGCCGCTCTCGGCTCCATCACCCGCGCCAGCTTACGGTCGAGGCTCGTCACCGACACGGCGGCGCGGGCGAGGTTTGCCTGGCCCATCGGCCCCATCAGGTCTGCGTCGCGAACGATCAACGCCGACTTGGTGATGATGGTGAAGGGGTGGCGGAAGCGCTCGAGGACCTCGATCACTTTGCGCGTAACCCGCAGCCTCCGCTCCTGGGGTTGGTAGGGATCGGTGTTGCCGCCGATGTGGATGACGCCCGGCGAATATTTTGGACTTGAGAGCTCGCGCTCGAGGAGCTTCTCGGCGTGAGGCTTGAAGAAGAGCCGGCTTTCGAAATCGAGGCCTGCCGAGAGGCCCATGTAGGCGTGGGCGGGGCGGGCGTAGCAGTAGATGCAGCCGTGCTCGCAGCCCCGGTAGGGGTTGATTGAGCGGTCGAAACCCACGTCGGGGCTGGTGTTGCGGGTGATGATGGTCCGGGCCGCCTCGGGCGTGACGGTCGTCTTCAGCGCAGGTGGGGCGTCGTCAGCATCATCCCAGCCGTCGTCGAAAGCCTCGCGCATCCGGCTCTCGAAGCGACCCGAGGCGTTCGACACGGCGCCTCTTCCACGCGGCTCCTTGGGCCTGGGGGACATGAGCCTATCGTGGCGCCGTTGCGCGAACAAAACAAGAACTAATGGAGGTCCGCGCTCCTCCCCGCGCCGTCACCGCGCTACAGGAGTGTGAGACAAAGGGGGAAAATCGATGAGACATGCGCTGGATCAGGACCTGGACCGCCGGTCGGCGCTGGCGTTCCTCGGCGCGGGCGCCGCCTGGGCCGCTGCCAGTCCGGCGCTCGCCCAGCCGTCATTGTTCACCGAGGCCGACTATGCGCGAGCCATCGTCATCGACGCCGAAGGCGTGGTCGGCGGCGGTGATGACGAAGAGAAGCTGAGCCGCGATCTCGTGGCCACCGGGATGACCGCGGTGAGCGTGACGGTCGGCCAGGTCGGCAACGGTCCGGATCGCTTCGAGAGCGTCGTCGGGGACATCGCAAAGCTCAACGCCTTCGCCGACGCCCATTCGCGGTCGATCCGGCGGGTGGGGCGGTTCGCCGACCTTGCCGAGGCGAAGGCGAGCGGTCGGCTGGGCCTGATCTACAATCTCCAGGACACCAGCGCGCTCGACGGCGACCTCTCGCGGATCGAGACCCTGAAGGGCCTCGGCGTGCGTGTCATTCAGCTTACCTACAACAAGCGCGGCCTGAGCGGCGACGGTTGCCTCGAGCCGGGCGATGCAGGGGTCAGCGATTTCGGCCGACAGGTGATCCAACAGCTGAACGCGCAGAAGATCCTGCTCGACCTTTCGCACGGAGGAGGGCGCACGATCGCTGAGGCTACTGCGCTCACGGCCGCGCCGCCGGCGGTCACGCATACCGGCTGCCGCGACCTCGTCGACAATCCGCGCAACATCTCAGACGCCCTGATGCGAGGCGTCGCCGACAAGGGCGGCGTCGTGGGCGTCTACATCATGTCCTACCTGAGGAGCGGCGTCGGCGGGCCGGCGCTCGACCCACGGCGGGAGGACCTGGTCGCGCACCTGGAGCACGCCGTGAACGTCTGCGGCGAAGACCACATCGGCATAGGCACTGATGGAACAGTGCTGCCCGTCACGCTCGACGCGTCGACCCGCGCCTTCCTCAAACGCCACTACGATGACCGGGTGGCGCAGGGCGTCGTGACCCCAGGCGATGGTCCCGAGATCACCAACACCATCCCCGAGTACAACACCTCCCGCCGCTTCCTCGCCATCGGGCAGGACCTTTCGCGGCGCGGATGGTCGACGGCCCGGATCGAGAAGATTCTCGGCGGGAACTTCGCCCGCCTGTTCAAAGACGTTTGGGGCGGCTGAGCCTGCCCACCTCACTCCGGCCGGTGCGGACGGTCCAGGCGCTCGGCGAGGAGGAGAAGGTCCTCCCAGCTCTTCTTTTTCGCCGCGGGCTGGCGGAGCAGGAAGGCGGGATGGAGGGTCGGCAGGGCCGGGATCTCCAGTTCGCCGTCACCCGAGCGCCACTCGAACCAGCGCCCGCGCAGCGCGAGCACCCCCTCGCTGCGCTTGAGCACGAAGCGAGCGGAAGCGGCGCCGACGAGCAGCAGGACGCGTGGCCGAACGAGTTCGATGGCGCGTCGGACGAACGGCTCGCAGACGGCCTGTTCGTCGGTCGTGGGCGTGCGGTTGCCGGGCGGACGCCAGAAAACGGTGTTGGTGATGAAGACTCGATCGGTGAGACCGGCGGCGGCCAGCATGCGATCGAGGAGCTGGCCGGCGCGGCCGACGAAAGGCAGGCCCTGAAGATCCTCCTCTCCGCCCGGCCCTTCCCCGATGGCCATGACCGGAGCGTCGGGACGGCCGCGGGCGAACACCGCCTGCCGGGCGCCGCCCTTCAACGGGCACCCCTCGAAGGCCGCGATGGCGGCTGCCAGGGCCTCCAGGTCCTGGGCGGTGGCTGCGGCCTCGCTCGCAGCCGCGACGGCCTTGGCCAGCACATCCGGCGCCTGCGTGGCGAGCACAGGCGCAGGCGCCGGCATGGGCGGCGGGGGTCGCCGGCGCTCGGGCGGCGGCGGGGCGGATTCAGCCGCGGCGGGGGCGGGCGCCTCGATGGCAGGTAGAGTGCGGTTGATCGGCTCATCGGCGAGCGCCGTATCGACGCCGCTCTCGACCCAGAAGGCGAGGAGGCTCTCGAAGGCGCGGGTGTCGTGCATCGTGTGCGACACTACACGGGCTCGCGGACAAGGTGGAGGCGGCTGGCACTTGACCCCGCCCTCGGCCCCTTCGATTTAGGCAGGAAGACGGCTTGGGCCGGAAAAAGAGAGGGCGATTGTGAGCGAACCCGTCGAACGCGAGGCAATGGAGTACGACGTGGTCATCGTCGGCGCCGGTCCGGCCGGGCTGGCCGCGGCCATCCGGCTCAAGCAGCTGGCGAAGGCGGCGGGCGGCGAGATCTCCGTGGCCGTGATCGAAAAGGGCTCGGAGGTTGGCGCTCATATCCTCTCCGGAGCCGTGATCGATCCCCGCGCCCTCGCCGAGCTCTTTCCGAACTGGAAGGAGCTGAAGGCGCCGCTGGAGACACCGGTCAGCAAGGACATCTTCGTCGCCCTCACCGAGACCAGCTCGATGGGCATCCCGACCTGGCCGATGCCGGCCCTGATGCACAACCACGGCAACTATATCGCCTCGCTCGGGAACCTGTGCCGCTGGCTGGCGCAGCAGGCCGAGGAGCTGGAGGTCGAGATATATCCGGGGATGGCGGCCTCGGAGGTGGTCTATGGCGATGACGGCGCAGTGGCTGGAGTCGTGGCCGGCGTGTTCGGCATCGGCAAGGACGGCGAGCCCACACCCGACTTCCAGCCCGGGCTCGAGCTGCGCGCGAAGTACACCTTCATCGGCGAGGGCGTTCGCGGCTCGCTCGCGAAGCAGATCCAGGCTCGGTTCAAGCTGAACGAAGGCCGCGACCCGCAGAAGTTCGGCATCGGGCTCAAGGAACTGTGGCAGGTTCCGGACGGCGCCTTCGACAAAGGCCTCGTCCAGCACACCGTCGGCTGGCCGCTGACCAGCGACACCGGCGGCGGAAGCTTCATGTACCATTTCGGCGACAACTACGTCGCCATCGGCCTGGTGGTGCACCTGAACTACAAGAACCCCTGGATCTCCCCCTTCGATGAATTCCAGCGGCTCAAGCACCACCCGGCGATCGCCCGCCATCTGAAGGGCGGCAAGCGCATCGCCTACGGCGCGCGCGCCATCAGCGAGGGCGGGCTCCAGTCCGTGCCGGCGCTCGCCTTCCCCGGCGGCGCGCTCATCGGCGACTCCGCGGGTTTCGTGAACGTTCCCCGGATCAAGGGAAGCCATAACGCCATCAAGTCCGGGATGATGGCCGCGGAGGCCGCCTTCGCCGCCATCGGCGCCGGCCGGGCGGGCGACAAGCTGGTCGAGTACCAGGCAGCCTACGAAACCTCATGGGTTCGCAAGGAGCTGCACGTGGTGCGCAACGCCAAGCCGCTGTGGAGCCGGTACGGCACCTGGATCGGCAGCGCCCTGGCGGTGGCCGACATGCACGTCACCAGCCTGCTTGGCGGCTTCTCCTTCTTCGGCACCCTCAAGCACGGCAAGACGGACGCGGAGGCGACGGGGCTGGCGAAGGATTATACGCCGATCGTCTATCCCAAGCCCGACGGCGTGCTCAGCTTCGACAAGCTCTCGAGCGTGTATCTGTCGGGGACGAACCACGAAGAGAACCAGCCTGCGCACCTTCGGCTGCAGGATCCATCAGTCCCGATCTCGGTGAATCTGCCCAAATTCGGGGAGCCGGCGCGCCTTTACTGTCCGGCAGGGGTGTACGAGGTGCTCTACGACGAAGCTGGACAGAACCCGCGGTTCCAGATCAACGCCCAGAACTGCGTCCACTGCAAGACGTGCGATATCAAGGATCCCTCGCAGAACATAAGCTGGACAACACCCGAGGGCGGCGGCGGGCCCAATTATCCGAACATGTGACAAGGGGCGTTGGCGCGATCCTTGCGTCCGACACGTTACGGGGCCAAGGATGATGGCATGCCTTTCCTCCGCGGCGCCCTGATCTGCCTTGCGCCACTGGCGCTTGCCGCCTGCGCGAGCGTCGGCTCCTCGCCGAAAGCCACCGTGGACACGTCAGAGACGGGTCCGGGCAGCGCCTACGGGCTGTTCCTGGCGGGTGAGGCGGCGGCGGATAATGGCGACAGCTCAGCCGCCGAGGGGCTGTTCTCGCGGGCCGCTGACG
>JAFANN010000249.1 GCA_019232665.1 Caulobacteraceae bacterium
CCTACGGGCGCGGAATCTGACCGGACCCGACGGCGCCTTTGCGGCGCAAGCGGCGCCCTGTTAGGGAGCCCCTCGACTTTCGACGGCGAGGAGCGCGCCCATGGACGAGGATTCCGGTTTCCCCAAGGGCGAGCTGATGCGCGGCAAACGCGGGCTCGTCACCGGGGTGGCCAACCGCAATTCGATCGCCTGGGGCATCGCCTCCCAGATCGCCGCCCAGGGCGGCGAGGTGGCGCTGGCCTATATGGAGATGAACGAGAAGCGGGTGCGTCCGCTGGGCGAGAGCATCGGCGTCGACCTCTTCGTACCGATGGACGTCGCCAGCGACGAGTCGATGGACGCGGCCTTCGCCGAGATCGAGGGCAAGTGGGGCCGGCTGGACTTCCTCGTCCACTCGATCGCCTTCGCCGACCGCACCCAGATGAAGGGCTCGTTCGTCGAGAACACCACACGCGAGGGGTTCGCCCTGGCGATGGACATCTCGGCTTACAGTTTCGTCGACTGCGCGCGGCGCGCGGCGCGGCTGATGCCGCAGGGCGGATCGATGATCACCATGACCTATCTCGGCTCCGAGCGGGCGATCCCCAACTACAACATGATGGGCGTGGCCAAGGCGGCGCTGGAGGCGGCGACCCGCTACATCGCCCGCGACCTCGGCCCCAAGGGGATCCGGGTCAACGCCGTCTCCGCAGGCGCCATGCGCACCCTCTCTCTTGCCGGCATCTCCGGCGGGCGCGGCATGCTCGCCGAGGGCCGCCGGCTGTCGGCGATGAAAGAGGACACGTCGATGGAAGGCGTCGCCGGCTGCGCCCTTTGGCTGTTGTCAGACCTCGGGCGTTCCACCACCGGCGAGGTCATCCACGTGGACGCCGGATTCCACATGATGGGGCTTCCCAGCGAGGAGGAAGGCGCAGAGGGTTGAGGCCATGAGCGGGGCCAATCCTGGCGAAGAGATCGGCTGCGACGTCGCCATCGTCGGGGCCGGGATGGCGGGCGCCACTCTGGCGCTGGCCCTCTGCCAGGGCGGCCTCGAATGCGTGCTGATAGATCCGCTGCCGTTCGAGACCCAGGTCGCGGAGACCTTCGACGGGCGCGCCAGCGCGGTCTCCTTCTCGTGCTTTCGTCAGTGGCGGGCGCTCGAAGCGGCTGGGGGCGTCGAGCCCCACGCCCAGAGGATCGAGCAGATCCTGGTCACCGACGGCCGCTCGCCGGGCGCGGCCGCCGCGCCGGCGCAAGGCGTGTGGCTGCGTTTCGATTCCGCCGAGATCGCCGACCGCGTCGAGGGCGAGCCGCTCGGCTACCTGGTGGAGAACCGACGCATCCGCGCGGGCCTGGCCCAGGCGGTGACGGCGACGCCGGTCAAGGTCCTCGCGCCGGCCAAGGTGACGGCCCTCGAGGCGGAGCCCGGCTCGGTGCGGCTCCAGCTCGATGACGGGCGGACGATCCGCGCAGCCCTCGCCGTGGGCGCCGACGGGCGCAACTCGAAGGTGCGGACTGCGAGCGGGATCGAGGTGACCGGCTGGGACTATGGCCACGTCGGCGTTGTCGCCACGGTGGGCCTCGAGCGCGACCACCAGGGCGTCGCCTACGAGCACTTCCTGCCCAGCGGCCCCTTCGCCATCCTTCCGCTCACCGAGCAGCGGGCGAGCCTGGTGTGGACCGAGAGCCGTGCGCGCGGGACAGCCTTGATGACCGCGCGGCCGGAGATCTTCGAGGCCTGCCTTCGCCGCCGCTTTGGTCCGTTCCTGGGCGAGGTGAGCGTGCTGGGCCAGCGGTTCGCCTATCCGCTCTCACTCCAGCTCGCCCGGCGAATCACGGCTCCGCGCGCTGTCCTGGTGGGAGATTCGGCCCACGCGGTGCACCCGATCGCCGGCCAGGGCCTGAACATGGGGCTCAAGGACGTCGCCGCCCTAGCCGAGGTGCTGATCGAGGCCATGCGGCTTGGCGAGGACATTGGCTCGGCCGCCGTGCTCGAGCGCTACGCGCGCTGGCGCAGCCTGGACAACGTGGGGGTGGCCCTGGCTACGGACCTCTTCAACCGCCTGTTCTCCAACGACCATCCCGTGGTCCGGGCGGCCCGCGGCGCCGGCATGGCTTTGGTCAATCAGATCGGCCCGGCGCGGCGGATGTTCATGGCCGAGGCCGGCGGCGCCGCCGGCGACCTTCCACGCCTGCTGCGAGGCGAACCGGTCTAGACTCTTTCCCGCGGATTGCTGACCTCGGCGGCGAGGCCGCTCGCGTGGTGGGGCGTATATCGCGCTCCGGCCTCACCCATCAGGCGCTCCTGCAGGCGTCCCAGCGCCGCCTGCGCGCCGCCTGCGAAACGGTCCACGGCCCCTTCGATCTGCAGCCTCCGGCTGCCGCAGATGCGCCCGGCAGCCTGCTTCAGTTCGCCGGTGAATTTCCGGCCGGCGCCTCTCCAACGATTGCGATTCATACTTGCCTCCAGCCGGCCGGAGCCGGCGAGCAGACAAGGCGCGGCGCGCTCCCAGGTTCCTGCGCTGACGGCGGTGTGAAGTTGATGGTCCTGATCAAGATTGACGCGGCCATTGTCGTG
This sequence comes from Caulobacteraceae bacterium, assembly GCA_019232665.1. Classification (GTDB taxonomy): domain Bacteria; phylum Pseudomonadota; class Alphaproteobacteria; order Caulobacterales; family Caulobacteraceae; genus Acaudatibacter. The sequence continues at coordinate 2,558 of JAFANN010000249.1, forward strand.
GCCAAGGTTCGCCCATGACCGACCAGGAGGCGCTCTCGCAGAGCTTGACGACCCAGGCGCGGATCTGCGCCGCGATGGGCTCTCCCTTCAGCGCCGGCTTGCTGGAGCGGGCCGCCGAGGACGCCGTGCGTGGGGGGCCGGTTTCGCGCATCCTCGCCCAGTGGAGCGGGGCGCCGCTCATGGCCCTGCTGAAAGACGGCGTGCCTCTGCGCTGGCTCGGCGCGACTCACGACCTCGCCCTCTCGGGCGAGGATCCCGAGGTGCGCGCGGCTTGGCCGGTCCCGGGACGGCCCAACGCGGACGAGGCGGCCTGGAAGGCGGTGTCGGCGGCCATGGAGGTGCGGCCGGAACGCTTCGTCGCCTTCGTTGGCCATGAACCGCAGACCAATGAGACCCGCCGCTCAGCGTGCCTGCTGGGCGGCTTCCTTGCGGCCGCGGGAGCGGCTGGCCTGCCGCTCCGGACCTGGGAGCTTGGCGCCAGCGCCGGCCTGAACCAGCTGTGGGACCGTTACCGCTACGATCTCGGGCCAGGCGGGGTGTGGGGCGACGCCGGCGCAAGCGTAAGGATCGACACCGAATGGCGCGGACCGCCCGCGCCCCTGCATGGCGCGGCGGAGGTCATGGCCCGCTCGGCCTGCGACCGCGCGCCGGTGGACGTCACCGATCCGCTCGCCGTGCGGCGCCTGCGCGCCTACGTCTGGGCCGACCAGTTCGACCGCCTCGCGCGCCTCGACGCCGCCGTCGACCTCGCCCGCAAGGCGGGCGTGCAGGTGGAGGCCGCCGACGCCCTCGCCTTCGTCCAGGACCACGTCGCCCTCGAGGAGGGCCGCCTGACGGTGATCTACCACTCGATCTTCTGGCAGTACCTGCCGGCGCAGACCCAGCGTGGGTTGGAGCAGGCGATCGCCGAGTTGGGCGCGCGCGCCTCGGCCAAGGCGCCCCTCGCCTGGCTCCGGATGGAGCCCAAGCCCGACAACCTGGCCGAGATCGAAGTGCGCCTCACCCTATGGCCACCGGGCGAGGACCGCCGCCTCGCCCGCTGCGATCCCCACGGGCGCTGGGTGGAGTGGGAAGCGAGCGCCTGACGGGCGGGTTAGGCGGCCTTGCTCCCAACTTTTCTGTGACAAATGAGATCGGAAACTTCGCAATAGCCTCTACTTCGGCAGACGGAGCTCGAACACCGTGCCGGAGGGGCCGGTGTCGATGAGGTCGAGGTCGCCGCCGTGCGCCTGGGCGAGTTCGCGGGCGATCGCCAGGCCCAGGCCGACGCCACCGCTGCGGCCGGATCCCGCGAAGGGTTGGAACAGGTGGCTGCGGGCCCGCTCCGGAAGGCCGGGACCATCGTCGGCGAGGCGTAGGACGTTCTCGGTTTCGCCGAGCGTCAGGTCGACGCGGACGCGCCCGACCCCGCCCCGCGTCGGGTCCTCCTCGATCGCCTGGCGGGCGTTCTTCAGCAGGTTGACCAGGATCCGGTGCAGCTGGTCGGGGTCGGCTCGCAGCCGGGTCCCGGGACCGATCGACGTCTCCAGCCGCACGCCGCTCTCGGACAGTCCCGCATCCTCCGCCGCCGCATCCAGCGCCGCGCGCAGGGGTGAAGACTTGGCTTCCGGCGCCGGCTCCTCGCTGCGGCCGAACGCCAGGACGTTGGTCGCCAGCATCAGGGCGCGGCTCAGCGCCCGCTCGAGACGGGGCAGGGTCTGGGCCACCCGCGGATCGCCCGACGCCGCAATCCGCTCGGAGGCGATCTGGGCGCTGGTGAGCATGTTGCGCAGGTCGTGGTTGATCTTCGCCACGGCCTCGCCCAGGGCGGCCAGCCGCGCACGCGAGGCGAGGGCGGCCGTGAGGTCGGTCTGCATCCGCGCGAGCTCCGCCTCCGCCCGCCCGATCTCGTCGTGCCGACCCGAGGGCTCGATCAAGGCGCGCGGGTCGCCCGGATTTTCCCGGAAGCTCTCCATCGATCGAGTAATTCGCTGCATCGGGCGGACGAGGAAGAGGGTGAGGGCCAGATACACCGCGCCTCCGACCACCACCGAGGTGAACACGGCCACCCCCATCAGGCGGCCGAGCTGGGTGAGGAGCTCCGCCCGTAGCGGGGCCTCCGGCGTGACGATCTCGACGAACGCGCCTTCACGGAAGCGCGGCTTGGACATCACGCGCAGCATCCGGTCCTTGGGCGTCGCCAGCGTCTCGAAGGGCGCCCACCAGGACATGCCGCGCCGCAGGTCCAGCAGGTTGGGCGGGCGGGCCAGGCGGGGCGCCTGCAGGATGAGTCGACGCTCGCCCCGGATCTGGAAGGCCACCGACACCACCCCAGCGTTGGTCAGCAGGGCTTCGCGCATCCGATCGGTCACCACCCCGCCGGGGGCCGTCTCCTCGACGAGGGTAGCGAGTTCCGCAGCCCGCAGGCGATCGAGCAGCCATTGCTCTTCGTCGGCGGCCAGGATGGGTGGAAGGATCAGAAGGTTGGCGAAGACGGTGATCAGCACTGTCAACAGCAGCAGCCGCGCCGAAAGCCCCTGGATCCAGAGGAACCGGCGCTCACGGCGCGCGGTCGGTTCGTCCGGGGGCGCCGCGTCCGCCATCTCGACCATCGGATATCGCGCCCCGGCCGACTGAGCAACGAAACGCGTTCTCAGGACGCCGCCCGTGCTGTGCGTCGCCGACGCAGCAGGCGGACGACGACCGGAACGGCCGATAGCGCAGCAAGCGCCACGAGCGGCCCGAGCAGCGACGGGCGCATGAACAGCGAGGCGTCCACCTTCACCCCCTCGTGGAACAGCCGGCCCAGTCCCGCGCCGATCGCCGCGAGCAGGAAGCTCACCGGGGCGCCGCCCAGGGCGCTGGCGGCGACGAAGGCGGCAGGCGGCGCCGGCGCGAGGCCCGCAGCCACGTTGACGACCATCAGAGGCATCACCGGCATCAGACGCAGGGTCAGCAGAAGCCCGAAACCATCCTCCTGCAGGGCATGGATGACGCGGGCGACGTTTGGGCCCGCCCGATCGGCCAGCACTCCGCCGAAGGCCGTGCGACAGGCGACGTAAACGATGCAGGAGCCGGCGACGCCGGCGGCCAGGCAAGCCGCGCCGCCCGCCAAGGCCCCGAAAAGGAATCCCGCCACGACGCTCATCAGGCCGGGACCGGGGATGCAGGCGGAGACCACCAGAGTCTCAAGGACGAGGTAGGCGGCCATGCTCTCGACCGGATGCCGCTCGACGAACAGCCGCAGCGCCCGGTGATGCGCCTGGAGATTGGCGAAGGTCAGCTCGTGAAGCGACCCGGAGGCGATCGCCGCCACGGCCAGCGCCGCCAGCAGGCCAATCGGCAGAAATCGCCAGGCGCGGTTCATCAGCTCCTCCGGTTCACCCCGCGCGGGTCGGGGACGGCCTCCCTAACGCTCCGGCAAGGCGCTTGAGGTCCAGCGCCGCCCGCAGGAAGGCGGCCTGCCAGGCCGTAAGCCGCCCATCGCGCCAAAGCAGGGCGAGCTCCCGGCGATGCGCGGCCGCCGTATCGAGCCGAGCCGTGATCTGGTGTGGATGGGCGAGCGACACAACGGCGACGGCGTCGTCCCGCAGGAACGGGCCGGTCCGCCGCCACAGGCGGACGTAGAAATCCACATCGACGATCCAGGCCAGGCGGGGATCGAACCTCAGCTCAGCCGCCGTTGGGAACACCAGGGCGGCCGTGGGCCCGGCCCAGTTCGCCAGGCAGAGCGTCCAGGCTGGAAGGCGCACGCGCCGGGCGATGGCGGCCACAGCGGCGAAGCGGCTCGCCCGTCCCTGAACCCCGGTTCCCGTCAACAGCGCTCGGCCCGGCGCGCGCTCGAGCCGGCGCGCCGCCCGCTCGAGAAAGCCCGTATCGTCCAGTGTCTCGTCGTGATGGACCAGCACGCTCCACCGCCCCCGAGCGAGCGAGAGTCCGAGGTTCCAGTTGTCGGCCGGATTGCCGGTCCGGGCGCCGGCGAGATAGCGGACCCTGGGATCCTCGAGCAGGTCCGCGAGCGCGGGCTTCAGATCGGCGGTTTGCGAATCGTCGACGACGATGACATCGAGGGCGCCCAGCGTCTGGCCCAGCACCGAGGCCAGGGCCCCGCGAGCGAGGCCGGCGTCCTCGTAGAGAGGAAGGATGCAGGAGATGAGCGGGGACGTGGGGCCATCGGGCGTGCCCATGGTCGTCATGCGGCTCCCACGGCGTCCTCGACGCTTGCGAAGCCGTCGGCCCGCAGGCGCGCGGCGAGGTCGGACTTGATCCGCTCGACCAGCCCCGGGCCCTGCAGGGCCAGGGCCGTGTAGAGCTGCACCACGCTCGCCCCGGCGCGGATCTTCGCATAGGCGTCGGCCCCGCTGGCGATTCCCCCGACACCGATCAGGACAAGGCGCGCGCCGCTGGCGGCCCGCACGGCGCCAAGCAGGCGCGTGGACGGCTCGAGCAGCGGGCGTCCCGAAAGGCCCCCCATCTCGCCACGGGCGGCCGAGCGCAGGCTCTCAGGGCGGGCGGTGGTGGTGTTGGAGACGATCAGGCCGGTCAGGCCAAAGGCGAGCGCCGCCTCGACGATCGCACCCGCCTGGGCCTCCGTGAGGTCCGGGGCGATCTTCAGGAACACGGGCTTCTGCCCTCCAGGGGCGGCCGCCAGATCCTTCCGCGCCTCGGCGACCGCGCCAAGCAGGTCGGTGAGGGCGCCGCCTTGCTGCAGGTCGCGCAGGCCCGGCGTGTTGGGCGAGGAGACGTTGAGCGTGAAGTAGTCCGCCAGCGGCCATAGTCGCCGCAGCCCCGCCACGTAGTCCGCCGCGCGATCGACCGTGTCTTTGTTGGCGCCGACGTTGGCCCCCACGGGCCCACCTCGATGGCCATGGGCGAGGCGGCCGGCGAAGGCGTCGAGGCCGCCGTTGTTGAAACCCATGCGATTGATCACCGCCGCGTCCTCGACCAGGCGAAACAGCCGAGGCCGCGGATTGCCCGGCTGCGGCCGCGGCGTGACCGTGCCGCACTCGACGAAGCCGAAGCCGGCCGCCAGCAGCGCGGCGGGCGCCCGCGCATCCTTATCGAAGCCGGCGGCGAGGCCGACCGGATTGGTCAGGGACAGTCCCGCCAGCCGCGTGGCGAGGATCGGCGGGTCCGTCGCCCCGTGCGGGCCGAGCCCCACCGCGAGCGCCGCCAGGCTCAGCTCGTGGGCCCGCTCCGGGTCCACTGTCCGAAGAAGGCGCGCGCCCAGATCGTGAACAGCGCTCACGGCGCCAGCTCACCCACGTCCGGCGCTCCGTCCGGTCCCAGCGGCGCCTCGGTGATCCCGATCGCCAGGCCCGTCGGGAGCGTCCCGTAGAGGTGGGGGAACAGGGCGCCACCGCGCGAGCGCTCCCACTTCAAGGCGGCGCCGAGATCGTCGGAATCGAAGGCGATGACCACAAGGTCACGCTGGCCAGCGAAGTGTCGGCTTGCGGTCTCCTGCGCCTGCGTCGCCGTGGAGAAGTGGATGAAGCCGTCGGCGCGATCGACGCCCGAACCCTCATAGACGCCGGCGGCCTTCGCCGCCTTCCATTCGGCCCGCGTCAGGATCTTGTAGACCCGGCTCAGGATCCGGCTCCCGACTCCTCGTCCCAGGCTTCCACATAGGGCGGAAGGGTGTCGCGACGTGGGTTGAACAGAGCCTCCAGGCGAGCGGCGCCGTCGTCGCGCATCGCGATCACCGCGACGGTCGAGGTCGGGAAGCCGCCGGCGACCTTTTCCACCTCCTCGCTGGAAGCGCCGCCCTCGCTGAGGAGGTTCATCGCCAGTTCCTGCATGCCAGGGTTGTGGCCGATGACGAGCACGTCCTGCGCGCCTTTCGTCGGACCGGCCATGGCGAATTCGATGTCTTCGGGCGTGGCCTCGTAGAGCCCCTCGAGGAATTCGACCCGGGCGCGGGGAAAGTGGTCTTTCACCTCGTCCCACGTCTCGCGCGTCCGCGCCGAAGGAGATACGAGCACGAGGTCCGGGGCGATGCCCGTCGCCGCCATCCACCGCCCCGAGATCTCCGCATCCCGCCGCCCGACAGCTTCGAGCGGACGCTCGAGGTCGCTCCCGCCGCGCGCGCGGTGGGCCGCCTTGGCGTGCCGGAACAGGATCAGCCGACGCAAGTCACGAATCCCTCTTTCCCCCGGCATATGTGCTGCGCCCTAACGTGCGCCGCCCCGCCTTCCAAGTCACATCAGGTTCCAGGACCTGCCGCAGGTCCCCTTGCGGAAGTCATGTCCCTCCCCTTCTGGGGAGGGCGGTCGAGCGAAGCGAGACCGGGTGGGGAAGTTTGGATCAACCCAAGACCCTCGGGCCTTCCCGCAGCCTCCCCGCCCATCCTCTTGCCCTGCGGGCTCCGGAGGACACCCTCCCCAGAAGAGGAGGGACCGGGACGCGGAAGGCGCCGGCCCTCAGCCGCTCGTGGCCGGCGGCGCGAGGAGGGCGGCGATGGCGGCGCCTTTGGGGGAGCCGAGGCCGGTGCAGGCGTCCCAGCCGGGCGTGGCCTGGAAGTCGCCGTTGTTCCCCTGGGTGATGTCGTTGAAGGCCGCAGGGGTCGCGTAGAGTTGGGCGTGCGGGTAGCCGACCGGCGTCCCTCTCGCCTGATTGACCAGGGCGATCAGGGCCGACCACAGCGGTGCGACGGCGCTCGTCCCGCCGATCACCGTGTCCTGGCCGTCGATGCGGACCTGGTAGCCGGTCTCGGGATCCGCGTCGCCGGCCACATCTGGGACCCCGCGCATAGCGAGGGGGCTCGACGCTCCGCCCGTCTTGGTCGCCGAGAGGCCCTGCTGGAACGCGGGCAGGGCGAACATCGTGCTCACGCCGCCGCCACCCGCGCCGCCCTGGGCGCCGTCGTTCCAGACGCTTTCGGAGGAGATCTGCGCGCCGCTGGCCGAGAGGCTGGTCCCGCCGCAGGCCAGGGCGTGGGGACTAGAGGCAGGAAAGTCGACGTTGTCGCCCGAGGCGCCGTCGCTCGAACCGCTATCGCCGCTGGCCACGCACACGGTCACGCCCATAGTGGCGGCCGCCTGGAACGCCTCGTCCAGGGCGGTGATCGACTGCTGGCTCCAGCTCGATTCCGGGCCGCCCCAGCTGATCGAGATGACGGAAGGCTTGTTGGTCGTGTCGTGTGCGGCTGTGGACACTGCGTCGATGAAGCCCTGATCAGTGTTCGGGGCGAAATAGACGGCGATCCGTGCGCCTGGGGCCACGGCTCCGACCACCTCGATGTCGAGGTCCACCTCGCCGTCGGCGCTGTTGACCCCGCCCCCGGGGGAGTTGGAGGCGCCGTCGACCAAGACGGCGACCACCGTGGGCGCGGGGTTCACCCCCTGCGCCTGGAAATAGGCGTCGAGGTCCGTCGGGTCGAAGCCGCCGCCAAGCTCGATGATCGCCACGCACTCGCCGGCGCCGGTGACGCCGGTTGGGAAGCCGTAGAGGGCGGCGACCTGTTCGGGGCTGTAGGACGTCGCCTGGGCGGCGGCGTGCGGCAAGACCGCGCTCCTTCGCAGCCGGAAATGCGGCCGCGCCTGGGGACGGGTGTCCAGGCCCAGAACGGCCCGCACGATCCCCGCCAGCCCCTCCGGCAGGTGCAGGGCGCCGGTGCGTCCGCGGAACTCGCCCTGCGCGCCCGAATAGCGGCGCAGGTCGGTTTGGAAGGCAGTCTGGAACTGGCCGACCGTGCCGGACAGCTTCACCGTCCGCCGCCCCGGATAGACCGTGGTCACCGCAAGACCGTTGGCCTCGGCGAAGGCGCGCACCGCCTCGATATCCGCCGGATCGGCGCCGAAGGCCTGCTCGAACCCCACGCGCGTGAGCGGCCCGCCATCGGTCTGGCCGGCCTGCAGCCTGGCCGCACGGGCCTTCAGCTCCTGTGCGTTCGCGTGACGCACGAGGACGCTGACCTCGATCTGCTGCGCCGGATCAGCCGGACCCAGGTCCTGGGCCGCCGGGGGCTTCTCCCGTTCACTGCCTGGCAGCGGCGAGCTGACCATGTCCCCCTCCCTCCGATTGCACTGACGCAGACTGTAAGCGCGGGAACGGCGGTTCGACGCGCCCCTCCATGCTCACGTTCTCGTGAGCTTCACCTGACTGGGGGCGATCAGCGCTCCTCGCGCCGGTCGTGGATGCGGACGATCATCGACTGGCTGGCGGTGGCCATCAGCGTGCCGTCCTGGGCGTAGAGCCGCATCGCCCCGTGCGCCACGCCACCCGCGATGCCGACGATGGTGGTGTCGCAAAGCACCCACTCGGTGGAGACGAGGCGCAGCAGGCGCAGCGTGTTGTCCAGGCTGTTGCCGCCGGCGTCCCGCCCCAGCGCCGCGCCGACCGCCGAGGGGATATGGTCGGCCATGATCGCCAACATGGCGGGATCGACCGCCTCTCCGTGGCGGGGCCGGATCCACAGCACCAGCCGCCCGTCGGGGCTGCCGCCATCTGGGTGCGCCGTGCGGTTGTGGGAGCCGCGCGCGAGGCGGACCTCGACGCGGCTGTGCAGGTCCGGATTCGTTGGATCCCACCGCTCGCTCTCTTCGCAGGCCTCCGGCGGCGGCGCGTGCGGGGCGACGGCCCATTGCCGCACCACGGGCAGGGGCCGCTCGCCGAGAGCGGCGTTGACGGTGAGGATCTCCTGGTCGCCGACATGCGCGATCACCCGCGCCTGGCTCGTGTGCCGCCCCGCGACCGCCACTCGCACGTCCACGTCCACCACCGAAGGAGGTCTGGCGTACGACAGGTACTGGGCGGTGGCCCAAATCACCGGGCGTCCGCACGTGCGTTCCATTGCCGCCACCGCGGCGGCCATGCCGACGCCGCCAAACATGAACTGCTTGCCGGGCGGCCCCACGCAGACCTCGGGCGTGAGGGGCAGGTACCAGCGGTGCGGGTTGTGCGTCGCGCGCAGATCGAAGAAGGGTTGGGTCATGGTCCAGCCTGGATGCGCGCCGCGCCTATCATGAGCCAAGCCGCATCCGCGAGCCCCGTCGGCGCCGATATCGCCGCGCGCCTCGACGCCCTGCCCTCGAAGATCGCCTGGCGGCTGATCGCCCTGGTCTCTTTGGGCGGTTGCTTCGAGTTCTACGACCTGATGATGACGGCCTATGTCTCCCCGGGCCTCGTGCAGGCCGGGGTGTTCCACGTGGGCAAGGCCGGGCTGTTTGGCCAGGGCGATCAGGCCGCCTTCGCGTCGGCGACCTTCCTAGGCCTGTTCCTTGGGACAGTCCTGTTCGCCCGCGTCGCCGACCGGTTCGGGCGGCGGGCGATCTTCACCTTTTCCCTGGTCTGGTACGCGGCGGCGACGGCGGCGATGGCGTTCGCCAACACGGCGCTGGAGATCGACGCCTGGCGTCTCCTGTCGGGCGTCGGTATCGGCATCGAGCTGGTGACCATCGACGCCTACGTCGGCGAGCTCGCTCCCGCGCGCCTTCGGGGCTCGGCTTTTGCGGTCAACCAGTCGATCCAGTTCCTGGCCGTGCCGATCGTCGCGGCTCTGTCCTGGCTACTCCTGCCACAAGCGCCTCTCGGCCTGGCGGGCTGGCGCTGGGTGATGCTGATCGGGGCCAGCGGAGCGCTGGCTGTCTGGCTGATCCGCCGGGCCCTGCCGGAATCTCCGCGCTGGCTCGCCCGCCAGGGCCGGCTGGCCGAAGCGAGCGCGGTGCTCGACAGGCTCGAAGGGCGGCCCACGCCGCCGACGCCGCCGGCCCATGCGCAACCTGCGCCGGGCAAGCGCAAGGACCGCGATCTGCTGGCCGAGGCGTTCCGCCCGCCGTACGCCCGGCGGACCGCCATGCTGGTGGTGTTCAATATCTTCCAGGCCATCGGCTTCTACGGCTTCGGCAACTGGGCCCCGACTCTGATCGCCGCCCAGGGCCATTCGGTGGTGAAAAGCCTCGGCTATTCGGCTGCCATTGCCCTCTCCTTTCCGCTGGGGCCGCTGCTGTGCGCGCCGCTGGCCGACCGGTTCGAGCGCAAGACGCTGATCATCGCCGCCGCCGCCTGCACGGCGGGGCTGGGCCTGGCGTTCTCGGGCCAGAAGGCGCCCGCGGCGATCATCGCCCTTGGCGTGGCGCTGACCGTCTCCAACAACTTGCTGTCGTTCAGCTACCACGCCTACCAGACCGAGCTTTATCCAACGCGAATCCGCGCCTCTGCCGTCGGATTCGTCTACGCCTGGAGCCGGCTGTCGACGGTGGTGTCGAGCTTCGCCATCGCTGCTCTGCTGAGCGGCTTTGGCCCGGCCGGCGTCTTCTCCTTCATCGCCGCGGCCATGGCGATCGTGATCGGCGCGGTCGGTCTCTTCGGTCCGCGGACGGCGCGGCTGTCGCTGGAAGAGGTGTCCAGCTAGGGCCGGAACTGCCCCTGCGAGAGGGCCGTTTGCTGGGCGGAAAGAGAAGGACACAGCAGATGTCATCCACATCCGTCCTGACCGCCGCGGTCGCCGCCATGCTTCTCGCCGCCGCAGCGTCGGCTCAGACGACGCCGCCGCCGAAGACCACCGACTCCGGCACGCCAGCCGATGCGGCCAGCAGCGCCACGACCAGCATGAACCGCGGCAGCGGCACGACCTCAGACGACAATGGCGTCACCAGCATGGGCGCCGAGGCGGCGAGGGGGAGCACCGCAAGCGGCAACGCCGTGATGAGCGCGAGCGAGATGCGCGACCTCGACAAGTGCCGCGCGGTGCCAAAGGCGGAGCAGACCCGCTCCTCGTTGTGCAAGCGCTTGCAGGGCAAGCACCCCAGCGAGTTCAATCCTGACGGGACCGTGCGGGACACGCCGCGGTAGTCCGGACGGGCCGGCCCACGGCAAGCAGCAGGGCCAGGTCCAGCGAGCCCTTCACGACCCAGGCCCACATCAGCCCGGCCGCGCCTGCGTAGTGGACGCCAAGCAGGGAGGCGGCCGGCGAGACCGCCGTCATCGCCGCTATCACGGCAAGAGTGACGCGGGTGCGTCCTTGCGCCTGTAGCTCGACAAGGCGGATCTGAGCGAAGGCGCTGATCACCACGCCCGCCGCCAGCGCCATCGTTGGGCCGCGAAGGTCCGCGCCGACCAGCGAAGGCACGAAATGGGGGAACATGGCGAAGATGAAAGCGAGGACGCCGATCATGCCGGCCCCGGCCACCGCGGTAAGCAGCCACGCCGCTCGCGCCACCCGCCCCCCACCGCGATCGGTCCCCACGCTGCGAGCGTAGATAATCGGCGCGAACAGGAACGGGATCACCCAGAACCGACTGAGGGTCTCGTAAGTCAGATAGTAGGCGCTGAAGATCGTCGGAGGCAGAAGGCGCAGGCCTACGACGCGATCGGCGGAGCCCGACACCATGCCAAGCACGGAGGCCACGGAAAATTCGACCCATTTCACATCAGCGAACAGCCGGCGCGTCTGACGCCAGACCTCGCCGCGTTCCCCTGGGCGCGAGCGCGCGACCAGGGGCGCCGCGCCGAGCACGGCGGCGGCGCGGACTATGGTCGAAACCGCCACCGCGGCGGCGAGACCAGATCCTGCCGCGACAATGACACCCGCCAGCACATAGCCGCCCGACAGGACGCCCTGCTTGAGGCCGATGGCGGCGCCGTGCCGTCCGTTGAGGTCGAGCAGGACGCGCAGGTCGGTGGCCCAAAATCCCGCGGCGCAGATCAGCGGCAGCCAGCCGAGGACGCCCCAGGGAATGTGCGGGTCGGAGATCTTCCAGACCAGCGCCAGGAGCGGCGCCGCGCAGACCGCCTTCATCGCGCCGGCCAGGAGATAGCTGCCGACGGGCCGCTCGAGCGCGCCCTCGCGGCTGAGGGCCGCGGCCTTGGACGTCGCCGGGTCGAGTCCGGAGGCGGTGCTGGAGACGAAGAAGAAGCTGAGAGCGGCCCTAAGGTCCGCAGGACTCGCATAGCCTCGCAGCAAGGCCACCGTCGCCACCAGGGCGGTCGCTGTGAGGGCGTAGGCGCCGATCACCGCGGCCGAACGGTTCGCCGCCCGGCGGTCGATACCCGCCAAGCTCCGTCTGATCGTGAGCGAACTCAGTCCGGTGATGGCCTTCGTCCCCCGCTCACGCCCCGCAGCTGGCGCCCCTCTTTGTTTGTATTGCTGAACGAGGACCTCGACGCTATCCGTCGCCGTGGCTCAGGGGGGTCCACATGAACAAAGTCGCGATCGCGGCGGTGCTTGGAAGCACGCTGCTGGCTAATGCCGCACTAGCCGCCCCCATGTGCCCTGCAAGATCGAGAGCCATGTCGGAAGCGGAATGGAGCTCGGCCATCGGGGGGTTTTGCCAAGCCTCAGCGACGAACCGGCGCTCCGTCCAGGACTGCCTCCGCCAATGCCGGGCTCAGACCAAGACGGTGAAATCCTCTCACGCCGGGACGACGTCAGGCCCGATCCTCGCCGCAGCGGGCGCCGCAGCGGGGATCTCAGCCGCCGTTGCGGCGGCGCACCTTAGGGAAAAACCCGCGAGCCCGTGATGCGGGCCTATCCCTCCCTTCTGGACCAGAAGGGGAGGGACAGCCCTCAGTCTTCCTTGGTCTCGTCGCGGGGGCCGCTGGCGCGCTCGGCGATGCGGGCGGACTTACCGCGGCGGTCGCGCAGGTAGTAGAGCTTGGCGCGGCGCACGGCGCCGCGGCGGCGCACTTCGATCGACTCGATCATCGGCGACATCACCGGGAACACGCGCTCGACGCCTTCGCCGAAGCTGATCTTGCGGACGGTGAAGCTCTCCTGCAGTCCGCCGCCCGAACGGGCGATGCACACGCCCTCGTAGGCCTGGACGCGCTCGCGCTCGCCTTCCTTGATGCGGACGTTCACTCGCACGGTGTCGCCCGGCTGGAAGTGAGGGATGGTCTTGGAGGAAAGCAGGCGCTCGGCCTCTTCCTTCTCCAGCTGCTCGATCACGTTCATCGTCGAAGATCCTTCTACTGGGCTTCAGTCGCCCTTTGCCTGTTGATTGGCGAGACGCGCCGCCCAAAGGTCCGGGCGCCGCTCCCGCGTGACTGCCTCCCGCTGGGCCTGTCGCCACTTGGCCACCTCTGCATGGTGGCCCGACAGCAAGACCGGCGGGATTTCGCGCCCTTCGAACGTCCGCGGTCGCGTGTACTGCGGATATTCGAGAAGGCCGTCCTCGAAACTCTCCTCTCCGAGGCTCGCCGCCCGGCCAAGGACGCCGGGGACCAGCCTCACGCAGGCCTCGATCAGGACCATCGCCGCCGCCTCGCCGCCGGCGAGGATCGCGTCGCCTACCGAAACCTCCTCGAACCCGCGGGTCTCGATCACCCGCTGGTCCACCCCCTCGAAACGGCCGCAGAGCAGGACAAGTCCTGCGCCTGTCGCCCATTCCTTGACGCGCGCCTGGGTCAGGGGCCGCCCCCGGGCGCTCAAATACAAAAGCGGACGTCCGGCGGCCTCGGCGCTATCCAGCGCCGCAGCGACGACGTCCGCCCGCATCACCTGCCCCGGACCGCCACCCGCAGGGGTGTCGTCGAGGAACCCGCGCTTATCGTCGGAAAAGGCCCGAATGTCCACAGTCTGCAGGGACCATAGCCCCGCCTCGCGCCAGGCCGTTCCAATGAGCGACACTCCGAGCGAGCCAGGAAAGGCCTCGGGGAACATCGTCAGGACTGTGACGTCGAAGGACACGCTTCCCGCTTAGCCCGGAGCCGGGCCGAAAAAAAAGGCGGACCGGCGGCTAAGCCGGTCCGCTTTCCCCTGTCCGCCCCCCGGGTATTTGCGGCCCGATCAGTCAGGGGTGAGTTGACGATCGCGGATGACCCGTTGGTCACGACCTCCGAGTGCAGCCGCGCGCGGACCCTATCGCCACGCGTCCGGGGCAGGCAACGGCAGCGCCGGTGAACTCTGGTGACGTGGGCGGACCCAGTGACCCGCCCGCGTCAGTAAGCCGCTTACAGCCGCTCGACGATCGTGACGTTGGTCAGGCCGCCGCCTTCGCACATGGTCTGCAGGCCCCAGCGCTTGTTGCGGTTCTTCAGGGCGTGAACCAGGGTCGCCATCAGCTTGGCGCCCGAGGCGCCGAGCGGGTGGCCGAGCGCGATGGCGCCGCCGTTGACGTTCAGCTTGTCCGGGTCGGCATGGGTGTACTGCAGCCAGGCGACCGGGACCGAGGCGAAGGCTTCGTTGACCTCGAAGATGTCGATGTCGTCGATCTTCATGCCCGCCTTCTCCAGCGCCTTCATGGTGCCGGGGAGGGGAGCTTCGAGCATGATCACCGGGTCGCCGCCGGTCACCGTCAGGTGATGGATGCGCGCCAGCGGCTCGACGCCCAGGGTCTTGAGGCCCGCCTCGCTGACGATCATCACGCCGGACGCGCCGTCGCAGATCTGGCTGGAGGTGGCGGCAGTGATGGCGCCGCCTTCCTGCAGCAGCTTCACGCCCTTGATCGCGTCCAGGCTGGCGTCGAAGCGGATGCCTTCGTCAACGGTGTGCAGGCTCTTCTCACCCGCTTCGTCGGCGATCTCGATCGGCAGGATCTCGTTCTTGAACGCGCCGCCCTGGGTCGCCGCGATCGCCTTCTGGTGGGTGAGGTAGGCGTACTCGTCGAGCTGATCCTTGGTCAGGCCGTACTTCCTGGCTACCATCTCGGCGCCCATGAACTGGCTGAACTGGATGTTCGGGTAGCGCTTCTTCTGGGCCGGGCTCATCGGCGAGCCGAGGCCTTCCTTGGCCGGCAGGATCACCGGGGTGCCCATCGGCACGCGGGTCATGCTCTCGACGCCGGCGGCGATGACGATGTCCATCGAACCGCTCATCACCGCCTGGGCTGCGAAGTGCAGGGCCTGCTGGGAGGAGCCGCACTGGCGGTCGACGCTGGTGGCCGGGACGCTCTCGGGGAACTTCGAGGCTAGCACCGCCCCGCGCGCGACGTTGTTGCCCTGCTCGCCGGCCTGGCCGACGCAGCCCATGATTACGTCCTCGACGAGCGCCGGATCGGCGCCGACGCGGTCGACGAGGTTGTCCAGAACCTTGCCCGCGAGGTCTGCGGGATGCCATCCGGCGAGCTTGCCCTTCTTGCGGCCGCCCGCGGTGCGGGTGGCGGCGACGATATAGGCTTCGGCCATGACGTGGGGTCTCCTAGGGAATGACGGCGGGGAAGTCTCGCGTCGGATATCGTCTTTACCCTTACGTCAGCCAAGCGCGCGTGACGTGATCGTGTCCGGCGGGTAGAAGCCCCCTCCTTCAACCGCGCTACAGTGCGATACGGTAAGGACATGCGTCTCCCCCAGGCCAGACTCGAGCAGGTGATCGACCGCTTCGGCGAGGTCGAGGCGCGCATGGGCGCGACGACCGCCGGGCCGGAGATCGTGCGCCTGGGCAAGGAGTACGCCGAGCTCAAGCCGGTCGCCGAAGCCGCCCGCGCTCTCGTCGACGCCCGCGGCGAGCGCGAGGAGCTCGAGCGCATGCTCGCCGACTCCGACGCCGAGCTGGCCGCCCTGGCGCGCGAGGACCTCGCCGGCCTCGATATTCGCCTGCCCGAGCTCGAGCACGAGGTCGCCCTGCTACTGGCCCCCCGTGACGCGGACGAGAACGCCTCTGCCATTCTCGAAGTGCGCGCCGGAACCGGCGGCGACGAGGCCGCCCTCTTCGCCGGCGACCTCTTTCGCATGTACCAGCGCTACGCCCAGCTGCACGGCTGGAAGGTGGAGATCGACAGCGTCTCCGAAGGCGAGGCCGGTGGGTTCAAGGAGATCATCGCCTCCATCGAGGGCGAGGGCGTGTTCGGTCGCCTGAAGTTCGAAAGCGGCGTCCACCGCGTGCAGCGCGTCCCGGCGACCGAGGCCCAGGGCCGCATCCACACCTCCGCCGCCACCGTCGCAGTGCTGCCTGAGGCCGAGGACGTCGAGATCGAGATCAACGACGCAGACCTGCGCATCGACACCTATCGATCGAGCGGCGCCGGCGGCCAGCACGTCAACAAGACCGACTCGGCCGTGCGCATCACCCACCTGCCCACCGGCGTCGTGGTCACCTCCTCGGAGAAGTCGCAGCACCAGAACCGCGCTCGGGCGATGAAGGTGCTGAAGGCCCGGCTCTACCAGATGCGCCGCGACAGCCTCGACGCCGAGCGCTCCGAGGCGCGCAAGAGCCAGGTCGGCTCGGGCGACCGCTCCGAAAGGATCCGCACCTACAACTTCCCCCAGGGCCGCGTCACCGACCACCGCATCAACCTGACCCTCTACAACCTCCCCAAGGTCATGGAAGGCGAAGCCCTCGACGACGTCATCAACCCCCTGATCGCCGACGACCAGGCGGCCCGGTTGGCGGCGCTGGAGGAGACGCTGAACTGAGGGGTTTTGGTTCCTCCCCCGCATGCGGGGGAGGGGGACCCCGAAGGGGTGGAGGGGGTTGCCCCAGCTCGGGCGCCGGCCACGTCGTCTGACGCCCCTCAAAAGCCCCCTCCACCGCTTCGCGCTCCCCCTCCCCATTCGCTGCGCTCTATGGGGGAGGATCCAATCCCCTCACCCCATCGCCGCCTTCACCTTCTCCGCTGTCAGAGGCAGATCGCGCAGCCGCTTGCCCGTGGCGTCTGCCACCGCATTCGCCAGCGCCGCCGCCGCCGGACCCTGGCCGGCTTCGCCGACGCCGAGGAAGGGTTCGGTCGGGCGGTCGATGACTTCGACCTCGACGCTCTGGGGGAGCGCGGGGAAGCGCAGGATCGGGTAGGCGCTCCAGTCGAAGCTGGTGCGGCGGTCGGCGTCCCACCCGACCTGCTCCAACATCGACCAGCTGAGCGACTGGACGATCGCGCCTTCGATCTGGTTGCGGATGCCGTCGGGATTGATCGCCTGACCACAGTCCACGGCGGAGACGACACGCCCCAGCCAGACCTCGCCGGTGACCGGCTCGACTTCGAGCTCGAGAGCCACGGCGCAGTACGCGGCGAGGTTCTTGTATCGGGCGAAGGCGAAGCCGCGGCCGCGGCCGTGCGAGCGCCGCCACGCTTGCCAACCGAAGCTCCGCGCGGCGGCGTTGATCACATCGTGCGCGCGCGAGTCGTCGAGATGAGCCAGACGGAAAGCGACCGGATCCTCGTCCGCCAGCAGGGCGAGCTCGTCGACGAAGCTCTCGATCGAGAAGACGTTCATGTGCGCGCCCAGCGAGCGCAGGGCGGAGACCCGCAGCGGCATCTCGGGAACGAAGTGGTAGGCCACGCGGGCGGTGGGAAAGGCGTAGAGGGGGATGGCGTTGCGGTCGCCGCCGCCCTCCGGCATCGGGATCGGACGGGGCGGCGGGGCCTGGAAGGGCGGGTCGACCTCCTGCCCGGCGAGGAGACGCCCAGCCTCCTGCGGCCGCGTGCTGTGGGTCATGCTCCAGACGTCGTGGCGCCACGAGGCGACCCTTCCCTCGGGAGTCAGGCTCGCCGAGAGGCGGGCGACCATGGCCGAGCCGAGCGGCTCCCAGCCGTGCTCCTGGTCCCGCATCCACTGCACGCGAACCGGCCGTCCTGGGACGGCCATGGCGATGAGGGCCGCATCGCCGGCGGCGTCATCCGCGCCGTTGTGGCCGTAGCAGCCCGCTCCCTCCATGTGGCGGCAGCGGACCTTCTCCGGCGGCAGGCCGACCAGCTGGGCGATCGCCTTGCGCAGGGGAAAGACACCCTGGCTGTGCGTCCATACCGTCAGCTCGCCATGCTTCGCCTGCGCGACCGCGCAGGAGGGTCCGATCGAGCCGTGCATCAGGTACGGCCGGGTGTAGGCCGCCGATGCGGTGCGCGCGCCCTCAGCGCCGCCGCGGTCGAGGATCACTTCGACCTGGGCCGGCGCCGACAGCAGCCAGCTATGGATGTCGTCCGGACGCGTCGCGGTCGAGCGCGACGGCGCGGCCTGCAGGCGCTGCTGGGCCTGGATCGCCTGCCACTCGCCCTCGGCGACCACGGCCAGGAAGCGGCCCTTTTGAACCACGGCGATCACGCCTGGCATGGCGCGGACGGCGGCGATGTCCGCCTCGCCAAGGGCCGTCCCGTAGCTCGGGCCGCGGACGAGGCGGGCGTGGACCATGCCGGGTGGCCGGAAGTCCTGAATGTAGGCCTGGCCGCCGGCGAGCTTGGCTGGGATGTCGACGCGGGGAACATCCTGGCCAATCGGCCCGCCGCCGCGCGGGCGCGGCGGAACGGCCGGGCGGGCGTCGACAGAGAGGTCCAGTCCCGACGCCAGCTCGCCGTAGGCCAGGCTGCGGCCATCGCTCGCCCGCACCGTTCCATGACCGGTGGCCAGCGACTGAGGCTCCGCGCTCCAGCGACGGGCGGCGGCTTCGATAAGCAGCCAGCGGACGTTGGCGGCGGCGTTGCGGATCGCCGCGCCGCTGTCCTGCATCGAATGGCTGCCGGCGGTGACGCCCTCATTGGGCGTGAGGCCGGTGTCGGCGGTGACGAGGTCCAGCTGGTCGAGCGGCGCATCCAGCTCGTCAGCGGCGATCTGCAGGATGGCGGTCTTCAGGCCCTGGCCGAGCTCGGCCTTGCCGGTGAAGATGGTGATGCGGCCGTCCGCGCCCACCCGGATCCAGGCGTCGAGGCGCGGCTGGGTCCGAAGGTCGCCCGGCAGTTCGGGCGCTTTGACGGTCGGCTTGCCCTGACCCGTCGCGGAAACCGACAGGGCGAAGAAGACAGTGAGCGCCCCGCCGCCCACCACCAGCCTGCGCGAGGGGGCTCTCACGCCGGCGTTCCCGCCGCGCGGCGCACGGCGCGAAGGATCCGCATGTGTGTGCCGCACCGGCACAGGTTCGGCGCGAGAGCGGCTCGGATCCCTCTCTCCGACGGCTTCGGAGTTTTCCTCAGCAGCGCCTCGGCGCGCACGATCATGCCGGCGATGCAGTAGCCGCACTGCGCCGCCTGTTCCGCCTCGAAAGCCTTCTGCACCCGCCCCGGCGCAGCCTCGGTCCCCAAGCCCTCCACTGTCGTGACCACCCGATCTCCCACCGATCCGAGCGGAGTGACGCAGGAGAAGATGGGCCGGTCGTCGAGCAGCACCGTGCAGGCGCCGCACTGGCCAAGGCCGCAGCCGAACTTCGCCCCGTTGAGGCCCAGTTCGTCGCGCAGGACGTACAGCAGCGGCGTGTCCTGCGCCGACGAGACGCTGCGAACGGCGCCGTTCAGGTGAAGCGTCGTCATGTCACGCCTTTCCGTGCTGCGCGCACGGCGCTCTGGATGTCCTTCCACGCCGGTTCGCGACTGAACCTCGCGCGCAGATAGGCGCTCAGCTCCGTGACCTCATCGTCGGTGAAGCTGTTGGCGAATGGCGGCATGTCGGGGCCAGCCTTCCCCTCGGGGGACTTCAGTCCCTTGAGGATGATCATGATCACATCGGTCGCGCGGTCCTCGTGCAAAGGCGTGCCGACGGCGAGGGACGGCCGCCCGATGCGCAGCATCGCCGAGCCCACGTCATGGCAGCTCGCGCAGGCGCCGGCGTAGAGCTGCGCGCCTTCTGGGTGAGTTCGCTCAGCGGCCTGAGCCTGGTCGACCGGCGCCGGGTGTTTCGCCTGACTCATCAGGCCCGAAAGGTAGATCGCCATGTCGCGGACCTCCGACTCGGGCGCCTGCGCCAGCTCCGCCGTCACAGCGCCCATCGGCCCCGCCGCCGCCTGGTGATGGTCCGACAGACCCGTCCGCAGATAGGTCTCGAGATCTTCCGCCGTCCACGGCGCCGGGGCCGGAGAGTCGCCCTGCAGAGGAGGCGCGTACCAGCCTTCGGCCATCGCCCCAGTCAGCGGACGGGCCGCGTCTTCGGCCCCGACGCGATTGTGCGGCGTGTGGCAGGCCCCGCAGTGGCCCAGCCCCGCAATCAGCTCCGCGCCTCGGCGCGCCTGGACGTCGAGGCCGCTCTCCTCCGGCGCCTTTGGGTGCAGGTACAGGGCCTCCCAGCCGGCGAGCAGCGATCGGACGTTAAAGGGCGGGAGAAGATGGTTCGGCGGGGCCTCAGTCGCCGCCGCGGGGATCGTCCGCAGGTAGGTCCAGATCGCAGCGATGTCTTCCCTGCTGGCCAGGGCGTAATGCGGATAGGGAAAAACCGGATAGTAGCGCTTGCCGCCCGGACCGGTCCCTCGGGTCATCGCCCTTTCGAAATCCGCCTCCGTCCAGCCGCCAATTCCGTGATCGCGATCGCTCGTTATGTTCGTCGAATAGATTGTCCCGAACGGCGTCTCGAACGCCCGTCCCCCGGCGAACGGGGCCCCGCTATTGGCGGTGTGACACCCCTGGCAGCCGCCAATCGCGACGAGTCCCTGGCCTTTCGAGGCAATTGGATTCTCCGCCGCCCAGGCGCTGATGGCGAGGGCGCCGCCGACCAGCACAACGGCGAGAGCGGGGTTGCGAGAGACGCGCCTCACTCCGCCCTCGCTCGGAACAGCGCCGGCACGCGCTCGTTACCGCGGACGGGCCAGGGGACTCGGAGCCCTATCCGATGACCAGACCGGCGAAACTGACCTTGCTCGCAGGGGCGATGAGCCTCGCCGCCCTCGGCGGCTGCCATAAGCCCAGCGCCAATGCGAGTTCCAGCGTCGACACCAGCGCCGCTGCCGCCTCCGGCGGAACCGAAACCGGTTCGATGACCGGCGCGGCTCCTGGCGCGACCGGCGCAGCGGGCTCTACGAACGGAACAGGAGGGGACACCGGCGCGGCTGGCGCCAACGGCGCGTCGGCTGCGCCTGGAGCCGCGGGGACAGCCGGAGGCGGAACGACGGGCGGCGGCGCGGGCGGTGGGACCGGCGGCGGCGGTCCGGGCTGATCCGCCGCTCATCCCTGCCGCGGGTGTCTCTGGCTCATCGCCAATAGGGGGTGGCGCCGAAGGGGCCGTAGTAGGCGAAGATCGCCTCACGGTAACGTTCGCCCTCCCCAAGATCGCCCAGCTCCGCAAGGTCGTACGACGGTGCGTCCTTCAGCTGGCCCTTGTCCAGCGGCACGACATAGCCCCCTAGCTGCGTGTCGTAGGTCAGCACTGACCACGGCAGCGGATGGTATCTCTCGCCCAGGCCGAGAAAGCCACCGAAGGAGAGGATGGCGTAAGCCACGCGCCCGGCTTTCTTCTCGACGGCGAGGTCCTCGACGTGGCCGATCCGCTCGCCGTCCTGCCCGAACACGGGGGTGTGGCGCACCTTTGATGCGAAAATGAGGTCGGAGACCTCCGGGTTGGGCAGTTCGCTCATCGGACTATCCCACGTCAGGTCGAGGCTCGCGGGGGCGCCCGCGAGCCGCCGGTCAACGTCGCGGGCGGCTTGCCGTTCCGGTCACAGCCTCAACCAGCGCGCGACGATGTCGATCTGGCGTTTGGCGTAATCCTCGGCGATGTCCGCAGCCTCGTGCGGCGAGACGGTGAAGGCCCGCCCGATGGTGTCGGCGACGGCGGCGCCGCGCGATCCCATGGGCTTCCAGGCGCCAATGGTGGTGTCGCGGGCGGTCTGGTGCTCGACCTCGGCGTTGAGCTCGGCGCCGATCAGCACGACCATGACGGTGAACCAGACCCAGAGCATGAAGCCGATGACGGCTCCGAGGGAGCCGTAGGTCACGCCAAGGTGGGTGAAGTTGTCGACGTAGAACGAAAAGCCCAGGGAGCCTGGGACCCAGACCAGCGCCGCCGCCGCGCCGCCGAACGCCACCCACCGCCACTTCGGCGGCCGGCGGCTTGGCCCGTAGCGGTAGACGAGGGTGAGGGCGAAGGCGACGATCAGATAGACCAGCAGCCATCGCAGGGGCGCGAACTGGACGTGAAGCTCCTTGAGGCCAAGCGCGCCCAGCAGGACCGGCGCCGCGACCATCAACATGGTGATCGCCGAGACAACCGTGACGGCCGAGAGCGTGACGGCGTAGGTGAAGAGGGT
>JAFANN010000301.1 GCA_019232665.1 Caulobacteraceae bacterium
GGCGCCTGGGAGGTGGAGAACCATGGGGTCGACCCGGACTATCCGGTGGAGATGGATCCCAAGCCGGTCGCCGCAGGCCATGACCCGCAACTCGAGGCGGCAGTCTCCCTCGCGATGGACGAACTGGCGAAGACCCCGCCGCCCGCGCCTAGGCGGCCCGCCTTTCCGAACTATTGGCAGAGCCCCTGACCCTCGCCGCACGCCGGCGCAGCGCCGCGCCGGCCAGGGCCGCCCCCGTCATGTACAGCGCCCACGACCCTGGCTCGGGCACGGACGAGTTGAACGCCGAGTCCAGCTGGCTCAGGTAGCTTTGGCTGATGGCGTCATCGAGTTCCGTGCAGTCGGAGCCGCAGTCCATTGCGTCGTCGAACGCTGTGATCGAGGAGGTGTCCTGATTGAAGGCCCGGCGCAGCGCGGGAATGTAGTTTATCAGCGGTCCCACGCTCACGTGGAGGTTGGCCCAGCCGTACTGGATCCCGGTGTTGTAGAGCGTCACCTGGCCGGGCGGGACTCCATTCATCCTGGGCGCTCCTGGTCCGGTGGCCAGGAAGAGGTCGGCGATCCACCAGTCGTTCTGTGTCAGAACGCCGGGGTTGGTACGTGACGAGAGGTCATAGAAGGCCGAGGCATTCGCCGCGCCGCCGGTGTCATAGTAGGGAGTCGTGACGTTGTTTCCGACGTCCAGGACGTTCTCGAGATTGCCGTAGCCGGGATTGGTGGTGATGTTGAAGTTGTCCGCCAGCACCTGCACCCAGTGATAGTTGCCGACCGGCATGCCCATCGGACTGTTCACCTTCACGGCGAAACCGCGAGTATTACCCTTATAATAGATCCCCACATATCCCGGCCCTGCATAGACCTGATCGGCCGTGATCGTCAGGGCCCCGTTGGGCAGGGCGCCGCCATTGACGAAGGTCCATCCCGCCGCCGCGCCTCCATAGACTCCCCACGGGGCGTTGGCTGCATTGATGGTGTTCCGGAAGTTTATCGGAGCCGCGTTCGTCGGATAAGTCACGGCCGCCGGAAGCAAGGGCAATGTAAAGGCTATGTCGAAGTTGCCGCCGCCCATGTTCCAGATCGAAATTGGCTGGTACCTCGCGGAAGACGTTCGCGTGACCCCCGGTCCAAAGTTGGTCGTCTGCGGACCTGGATCGAGGCACCACTGCGGAGTGGGACAGTACGCGGCGCTCGCCGGATTTGCGACTGCCAGCGCAACGAGCACGATCGACGCCGTCAGCGCGCCCGCCGCGCGCGCTTTGCTGGAAGACAAGGTTTGAGCAGCCATTCCCATGCGATCGCCTCCCTGTTCAGCGCGGGAGCGGTGGCGCGAGGGGGCTACGCGCGAAGGCGGTCCTAGATCACGCCGTGCTCACGCTTGTTCGTACCAATCCGGTCATAGCCTTTTATTCGCGACAATTGCAACGAGATTCCGCCTTTAATTTGCAAAGTCGAGTAAAAACTTGGCCGGTTAAAGCAATGGTGAGGCCGCACCGGAACGAAAAACCGTCTGCGGCTGGATCGCGGGGGGCGCTCTCTCGCCTGGCGGATCAGGCGGGCATGAGCGAGCGGACCTTCCTGCGGCGATATCGTGCAGCGACCGGATCGACCCCCGCCTCCTGCCGACCATGAAGGTCTTTCCCGATTACAGCCGCGACCTCTTCAACACGATGCTTGAGGAGGAGAACCTCAAGTTCGACCGCGATGGGCGCCGGCGGACGGCCTACAGACTGCGCCACACCTACATCTCGATGCGCCTCATGGAGGGGGCGAACATCCACCAGATCGTCAACAACTGCCGTACCAGCGTTCAGATGATCGAGCAGTTCTACGCCGCCCACATCAAGGACCGCGTCGACGCCTCGGCTATCAACGTCATGCGACCGAAGGCGGCGAGGCGCAGCGCGCCCAGGGAGGAAAGCGCGCCGCAGGCGCACCACTGACCTTGTTGCCGGCGGTCGCGCCGATATACACGTCACTCATTGCGGGCGTGGCGGAATTGGTAGACGCACCTGGTTTAGGTCCAGACGCTTCGGCGTGGGGGTTCGAGTCCCTCCGCCCGCACCATCCCGCGACGCCAACGGCGGCGCCACATAGCGCCGAACGGCGCACCTAGAGAACGAGCCGAACGGCGAGCATCGCACCCGAACGGATATGCGCGCGCTTTCGGCGACGTGCAGCGGATGCGCGCTCGCGACTTGCCCGTACTGCCCCATCAAGACCAGGCGCTGAGGCAGGCCGGCGATGCGCTTGAGCGGGCCAGCCCTTCGGCAGCCAGGGACCTCAGGAGCGCGCTCGAGCGCCGTCCCGGCCTCGCCAGCGGGATCGACCAGCCGGGCGGGCTGGAGGCGGCGTTCAAGGCGATGATGCAGGAGGCGCAGGTTCGCGCCGATCCACAGCTGCGGGCCGAGCGGTTCGTGGCCGATTGGAAGGGCGCTCGGCGGCCGGCATGCTCAGCTCGAAGGCTTCGAGAACCGCCCGACGCGGCAGGCCGTGGAGTGGCGTATGCAGGCGATGGCGAAGGGCCTTGGCCGGGACACCGAGCTGATGGCCGCGCTCGCAGGTCTGGCGCGACAACCGGCCGGCGCTGGAGGCGTGCTTCAAGGCGGCTGAGAAGGTCCATAAGCCAGAGCCGTGCAGGGTCGTCGTTGGCGATGCCAACACGTCAAAACCATAAGCCGCAGAGGAAGGCAGCCGCTCAGCGAGCGTGAATCTCGTCTGGGAGGATGAACCTTAGCCGCAGAGCGGAGTTTTTGCGTTTGGGAGGCGTGTGGCGTCTGCTGAGGGGAATTTTGTCCGAAATATCACCTCATGAGCTAGGCGACGGCTTCTTCAAGGAGCTCGCCGACTTTGCACCCGTCATGATCTGGCGGTCGGGGACGGATGCGCTCTGCGACTGGTTCAACAAGCCCTGGCTCGATTTCGTCGGCCGGTCCATGGAGGAGGAGGTCGGCAACGGCTGGGCGGAGAATGTCCATGCCGATGACTTCGACCGGTGCCTCGAAACCTATCTGACGGCGTTCCATGCGCGGAAGCCGTTCACCATGGTGTATCGCCTGAAGCGTCGGGACGGCGTGTATCGGGAAATCCTGGATAACGGGGCCGCCTATTACCGCGGGGGCGAATTCGCCGGTTACTTCGGGAGTTGCATCGACATCTCCGATCGCACGGAAATGGAGGCGCAGCTCCGCCAGGCGCAGAAGATGGAGGCTGTCGGCCAGCTCACCGGCGGCGTGGCCCACGACTTCAACAATCTCCTCCAGGTCATCGGCGGCAATCTCCAGCTGCTGGAGCGCGACATTCCTCGTGACGAGCGTGCGCAGCGACGATTGCAGAACGCGATGGAGGCGGTCGGCAGGGGCTCGAAGCTCGCCGGCCAATTGCTGGCCTTTGCCCGGCGGCAGTCGTTACAGCCGCGCGCGATCAACCTGGGCCGGCTGATCCGTGGCATGGACGACCTGCTCCGTCGGGCCCTGGGGGAGGCGGTCGAGATCGAGACGGTCATCGCCGGAGGTCTCTGGAACACCTACGTCGACCCAACCCAGGTCGAGACGGCCCTGTTGAACCTGGCGGTGAACGCCCGCGACGCGATGCGGGGCCGGGGCAAGCTGACGATCGAGGCGGGCAACGCGCGGCTCGACGACAACTACGCCGCCAATCACGTCGAGGTCACGGCCGGGCAGCATGTGATGGTCGCCGTCACAGACACCGGCAGCGGCATGCCGCCGGAGGTCATCGCGCGGGTGTTCGATCCTTTCTTCACTACCAAGCCGGAGGGCGAAGGCACAGGCCTCGGCCTGTCGATGGTGCATGGTTTTGTCAAACAGTCGGGCGGCCACATCAGCGTGTACAGCGAGGTCGGCCACGGGACGACGGTCCGGATTTATCTGCCCCGCTCGCGCGAGAAGGAGGATATCCCGGTGGACGTCGCCGAAGGCTCCGCCGTCGTCGGCGGGTCGGAGGTGATCCTGCTCGTGGAAGACGACGACGACGTCCGGGCGACCACGGCCGAACTCCTGATCGACCTCGGCTACCGCGTGTTGAAGGCGCGCGACGCCGCGGAGGCCATGGCCATCCTGGAGAGCGGGGCGTCCATCGACCTTCTGTTCACCGACGTGGTCATGCCAGGCGAACTCGCGCCGCGCGACCTGGCCCGACGGGCGCAGCAGCGGTTGCCGGGGCTGCCGGTCCTGTTCACCTCTGGCTATACGGACAACGCCATCGTCCATGGCGGGCGTCTCGACGACGGCGTCGAGCTGATCTCCAAGCCTTACATGCGCGATGAACTGGCGCGGAAGCTGCGCAAGATGCTGAGCCCGCAGCCGGCTCAGGCGCGCGAGCATGTCATCTCAGAGTGAGTGCGACCGAGAAGCATGCTGTCGATGGATGGCACCCAATGAGTGACGCGATGGCTCGCTTCCGGCCAGAGGCCATTTCGGCCTCCGAATGGCGTCAGATCGTCCAATCGGCCACGGAGACTGCGATCATCAGCACCGATCCGACCGGAAAGGTGACGAGCTGGAGCGAAGGCGCCCACCGTATCCTTGGCTGGACGGAACAAGAGATGCTTGGGCGTTCCCTCGAGTGCCTGTTTCCCGATCCCAATCAGCTGAGCCGAGAATTGCGCGACGCAACCTCCACTGGCCGCGGCGGCGGACAGGAAGGCTGGCGCCAGTGCAAGAGCGGGGGGCGTGTTTGGGCCGCCGGGGAAATGCACCCAATCCGCGGTGATGACGGCGCCATCACCGGGTTCGTGAAGATTTTGCGGGACCGGACAGCGAACCGCGCCGCAGAAGAAACCATCGCCGAAGAGCGGCGCGCCTTGGAGATATTGAATCGCGCAGGATCGGCCTTGGCCGCCGAAACCGACCTGCACCGCCTGGTCCAGATCGTTACCGATGCGGGCGTCGAACTTTCTGGCGCCGAGTTCGGTGCGTTCTTCTACAACGTGCTCGATAACAAGGGTGAGAGCTACATGCTCTACACCTTGTCGGGCGCGCCGATCGAAGCCTTCTCCAAATTTCCAATGCCTCGGAACACGGCGGTGTTCGCGCCCACCTTCACGGGCGAGGGGATCGTCCGCTCCGACGACATCACCAAGGACCCGCGCTACGGCAAGAACGCCCCGAGAAAGGGCATGCCGGAGGGCCACCTTCCGGTCCGGTCCTATCTGGCCGTGCCGGTGATGTCGCGGACGGGAGAGGTGCTGGGCGGCCTGTTCTTCGGCCATGCGACGCCCGGCATGTTCGACGAGCGTTCGGAGCGTGGCCTGGAAGGGCTCGCAGCCGAAGCCGCTGTCGCCATCGACAACGTCCGGCTGGCGCAGGAGCAGAAGCGCGCGGAGGACGCCCTGCGGGAGCTGAATGCCGGCCTGGAGCAGCAGGTCGCCGAGCGCACCGCAGAGCTGCGCGCCAATGAGGAGGCGCTGCGGCAATCGCAGAAGATGGAAGCAGTCGGCCAGCTCACCGGCGGCGTGGCCCACGACTTCAACAACCTGTTGCAGGTCATCATCGGCAACCTTGACACCATCGAGCGCGCCCTGCCGGAGGAGTCCGCGCGCCTCAGACGCGCGGCGAACCAGGCGCTGAAGGGCGCGCGCCGGGCCGCTTCCCTGACTCAGCGGCTCCTCGCCTTCTCCCGTCGCCAACCCCTCGATCCCAAGCCCGCCAACGTGAACGCCCTCGTGACGAGCCTGTCAGAGCTGGTGCATCGGACCTTGGGCGAAACCGTCGCCGTCGAGACGGTGCTGGCGGCTGGGCTGTGGCAGGTGGAGGTCGATCCGAACGAGCTGGAGGCGGCGATCCTGAACCTCGCGGTGAACGCGCGCGACGCCATGCCCGAGGGCGGGCGGCTCACGATCGAGACGGCCAATTCCCATATCGATGAAGCCTATGCCTCGAACTACGCCGAGGTCACGCCGGGCCAATACGTCTGCATCTCTGTCTCGGACACCGGCAAGGGCATGGACGACGGGACCGTGGCGCGAGCCTTCGAGCCCTTCTTCACGACCAAACCCGTGGGCCGCGGGACCGGCCTGGGATTGAGCCAAGTCTACGGCTTCGTGAAACAGTCGGGCGGCCACGTGAAGATCTATTCGGAGGTCGGCCACGGCACGACCGTGAAGATCTACCTTCCGCGGCTGGCCTCCGATGGCCTGGCGGAAGAGGACGCTGCCGCCGATGCGTTGGCCGCGGACGCGGAGTCGGAAGAGACCATCCTCGTGGTCGAGGACGATGACGACGTGCGGACCTACTCGGTCGATGTCCTTCGCGAGCTCGGGTACCGCGTGATCGAGGCGCACGATGGTCCGTCGGCCCTGCGGCTACTTGAACGGCAGACGCGTGTGGATCTGCTGTTCACCGATGTCGTCCTTCCGAGCGGCATGACGGGCGCCCAGGTGGCCGAACAGGCTCGTGCGCTTCGTCCAGATTTGAAGGTGCTCTTCACGACCGGCTATGCGCGCAACGCCATCATCCACCAGGGTCGGCTCGAAAAGGGGGTCAAGCTGATCACGAAACCATTCGCTTCCAATGATTTGGCGGCGAAAGTCCGCGACGTGCTGGACGAAGGGGCATAGGGTGGAACCTAAAGGCTCGCCTCGACCCTCGCACGCTGCCAGGCTCCCGCGCGGTTCTGAGGCGGTATGCTGATGACCCCTATGGACGCCATATTGGAACGAGCGCTGGGTGCGGCTTCGGTCGGCGCCCAGGCCCTCATGGAGGCGCTCGATCAGCTTCCCGCCGCCATCTATGTCACCGATGAAGACGGTCTGATCACCTACTTCAACCCGGCCTGCATCGACTTCACAGGGCGCCGGCCAGAGGTCGGCCGTGACCGGTGGTGCGTGACCTGGCGGCTCTACACCAACGCCGGTGAGTTCCTGCCGCATGACCAGTGCCCCATGGCCGTGGCGATCAACACCCAGCGGCCGATCCGGGGCGTCACCGCCGTTGCCGAGCGTCCGGACGGCACGCGGGTCGTCTTCCGACCTTACCCCACGCCAATTTTTGATGCCCAGGGGAAGTTCAAGGGGGCCGTCAACATCCTCGAAGACGTGACCGACGAGGTGCGGGCGGAGGACTTCCGCGCCCAGGCTCGGCGCTGCCATCGCTTGGTCAACGGCATAGACGACCCGGAGGTCCACGAAGCCCTCAACCGGATGGCCGAGGAATACGAAGCCAAGGCGGCTGCGGTGGAGGAGGAATGGAAGAGCAAAGCGCGGCTCGCTTTCTAAGCCGTCGCCGATGGGCTCGGCCGTCTCGTGGATCCCGGGCCCTTCCTTCGCTCCGCTCGCTACGGCCCGGATGACATGAAAAAGGGGCGATCATCAGTTGACTTCCGCCGTCTTCGGGTAACAATATAGCACGCTATATAGCGCGCGAGGGAACGCGATGACCGACGTAGTCAGAGAACGTTCAGCCCTCTTTCTCGGCAGCCGGATGAAGCGGCTGGCGGAGCGGATGCAGGGCGAGGTGATCCGGTTTGTCGAAGCCGCCGGACTTCCCCTTCAGCCAAGTCACATGCCCATCCTCGCCACCCTCGACGAGGACGGTCCCCAGACGATCGGCCGCCTGACCGAGTCCCTCCAGCTCGCCCAGCCGACCGTGACGCGCGCCCTGGCGAGATTGGTGGAGCTCGGGATCGTCGAGGTCAGCCGCATCCATCGCGACCAGAGGCAGAAGACCGTCGCCCTGACGTCCGCCGGTCAGAGCGTGCTCGCCCGGGCGAAGATGCTCGTCTGGGCGCGCACAGAGGCGGCCGTCGAGGAGCTGATCGCGGACCTGGACGGCCCCCTGCTCCGGTTGCTCGATATCCTCGAGGATCGCCTGGCCGAGGAATCCCTGGACCGGCGAGGGCGGCGTCACGCGGAGGCCGGGCTGACGATCCGCGAGTACAGCGACGATCTCGCCGACGCTTTCAAGACGATCAACGCCGAGTGGATCTCGGACATGTACGCCATGGAGCAGGCGGATCTCGACGTGCTGGATCATCCGCGCGAGGCGATCATCGATGGCGGCGGGGACATCCTGTTCGTCGAGGCGCCTGGCGTCGGCGTGATCGGAACCTGCGCCCTGCGCAAGACCGGCGAGGGCGCGTACGAGCTGACCAAGATGGGCGTGCTCGAGGCCGCACGGGGGGCGAAGGCCGGGGAATTCCTGCTGAGGGCGGTGATCGAGCGCGCCCAGACGATGGGCGCCACGTGTCTCTACCTGCTCAGCAACCAAAGATCGGCTGCGGCCATCCACCTCTACGAGAAGCTCGGCTTCGTCCACGACGAGGGGATCATGCAGACGTACGGCGAGCGTTACGAGCGTTGCAACGTCGCGATGCTCTATCGTCCCGAGGCCGTCGCCAAGGCCGCTTAAGCCTCCGTGGCTGCGCCCACCAGCGGATCGACGGCGAGGCCCGTCCCACGAGCTCGCCAGAGACGCCAAGCGCCGATCGTAACTAGCGGCAGCACGTAGATCGCGAGGATCGCGTAGGAGAGCCATCGGTAGCCGTTGGCGATCAGCTGCACGAGGCCGAAGCGAGTCGCGACGAAGACCGAGAACGTCAGCACCGCCAGGGTGACGCACAGCCGGCCAAGTCTCGGCAACGGAACGCCGCGGCGACGCACCTGGATCGCCGAGATGCGCTCGTTGATCGCGTTGACGAAGCCGGAACCGCTCTCGAGCAAGGCCGCCAGGATCATCAGCTGAAAAAGCACCCGGAACGCCGGCAGGCCAAGCTGCGAAAGTATGTAGTCCGACGGCAGCAGCTGGTTCTGGATCGCCGGATAGAAGGCGACCATCGCCACGAAGAACAGGACGGCCGGAAGCATGGCCAGGGGCCCGGCGAGCAGGCCGGCGACCAGGGCATCCCGGCGGCGGCGCATGTGGCGCAGGACGGGCAGGATCGCGATCGCGCCGATGACATTGTACCCGGCGTAGGTGACGCCTCCCACGACCCAACCTTTGGCCGGAACTGCCGACGCGAAAGCCGCGGACGCCTGACGGCCGAAGTGCGTGAGGGCGAGCACGAAGAAGATCGCGTAAGTCGCGTAGAGGAACACCGAGACATAGCCGAACACCCGTTCGACCGAGTCATTGCCGAAGGTCACCACGAAGGTGATCGCGCCCATCAGCAGCAGCGAGCCGACGACAGTCGGCGCCCCTGTGAGCCCGGCGAAGATGGCGCCTGCGGCCGCCGCGAACACGGCGAGGATGACGACCATCGCTGAGACGTAGCTGATCTCGAACAAGGGCCCTGCGGGCCCAAGCAGATGCTTGAAGAAGGTGCGGTAGTCGCGACTTCCCGTTTGCAGCGCGAAGATGAACGTCAGGCTGCAGACCGCGCTCCAGACCACGGCCGCCACGGCCATGCCAAGAAGACCTCCCCAGGGACCGCTGGGGAGGAAGAAGGCCGCAAGCTCGCGCCCGGTGGCGTAGCCCCCGCCGATCACGCACGCCTTGAAGGCGAAGCCAGGCAGGATGAGACGCCGGAACAGTCCGGGCTTCATTGGTCGCGTCGTGGTGCGGCGGTCACGCGGCTGGGCTAGCCGAGGCGGTCAGCAGCGGCAAGCGGACCTGGTTCGCTCAAGGCGCCTTGGTCGCTCCGGCGCCTTCGACATGGGGCTGGCGTCCCGCCCACGCCCAGCTGGCGATTTTCCAGGTCCCACCCTCGCGGCGCAGGGCGAAGACCATGCGGGCGCTTTCTGCGGTGCGCTTGCCATCCTGCTTGTAGGTCTCGTTCGCCGCGGCGACGACATAGGCCGTGTCCCCCTCCGCCTGAGCCACGATCGGATCGCCCAGTTTCACCTTTCCGCCCGTCATGTGCGCGGCCTTGTTGGCCGCGGCGTAGTCCGCGCCCCATTGCTTGAGGGCGTCGGGGCCGCTCCAAGCGTGAGGCGGGAACTCGTCGATGAAGCTGGGCGATGCCGTCAGGGTCTTCCCCGCGGCCGCCATGTCATCGCGATCGAGTGCGGCGATGAAGGCGCGCGGCGCCGCCATCAGTTCGTCGGGCGTCGCGGCGAACGTGGCCGGCGCCGCGAGGGTCACGGCCATGATGGCCATCAGAGCTGTCTTCATTATTCGCCTCCCCAGGAAGACGCCATGGCGCCACGGAATGGTCAGGCCTGCAAGCCCGCTGCGGCCCGGGCGCAGACCTCTTCCGGATCGGCGCGATAGGCGAGCAGCCATTCGCAGAAGGCCGGGACTCCCAGGGACGCGG
Organism: Caulobacteraceae bacterium; assembly: GCA_019232665.1. Taxonomy (GTDB): domain Bacteria; phylum Pseudomonadota; class Alphaproteobacteria; order Caulobacterales; family Caulobacteraceae; genus Acaudatibacter. The sequence goes on from JAFANN010000301.1 coordinate 10,207, forward strand.
AGGTCGAAGGCCGAAAGCCGGTGAGGTCTTCGAGCAGATCGGCGGAGGCGAAGGTCGAAGCCATGTCCCCCGCCTGCATGGGCGCGAAGACAGTCTGCGCGCGACGGCCGAGCGCTTTTTCGAGGATCGCCAGGAACTCCATCAGCGGGACGGGCGCCCCACGGCCGATGTTCACCGCGCGCCAAGGTGCGGCCGGGCTCAGCGAGTCCGCCGCACCGACTGGCCTCCCGGTTTCCGGGGCAAGGGGCAGGAGGCGAATCACGGCTTCGACCAGGTCGTCGACATAGGTGAAGTCGCGCTCCATCTGGCCCGCGTTGAAGAGCTCGATCTGGCGGCCGGCAAGGATCGCCTCGGCGAAGCTGAACAACGCCATGTCCGGCCGCCCCCACGGTCCATAGACGGTGAAGAAGCGGAACGCTGTCGTCGGGATGCCCCAGACGTGGGCGTAGGCGTGGGTCATCGCCTCCCCCGCCTTCTTGGTCGCCGCATAGAGGCTCAGGGGGTGGTCAGCGGCGTCGGTCTCGCGGAAGGGCGCCTGGAGGTTCGCGCCATAGACCGAGCTCGTAGAAGCGAACAGGAAATGCCGCACGCCGTGTGCGTGTGCGGCCTCCATCACGTTGAACGTCCCCGTCAGGTTCGCATCGACGTATTCGCGTGGCGCTTCGAGACTGTGGCGAACGCCCGCCTGGGCCGCGAGGTGGACGATGATCTCGGGCTTGGCCGCGTCCGCGGCGCGCCGCAGCGCTTCGGCGTCCTCCAACCGAAGGATCTCGGCGCGGAAGTTCGGATGGCTCTCCAGCACTCTGTGCCGGCGGCGCTTCAGGTCGACATCGTAGTACGGCGTGAGCCCATCCACTCCGAACACCTGATGACCCTCACGCAGCAGGCGTCGGGCGAGGTTGAATCCGATGAATCCGGCCGTGCCGGTGACGAGGATGCGCAAAGCGGCGAGCGTTCCCTAACCCCGCCGACACCCCCTGCCCCGGCGATTCCACTGATCTAACACCGCCTTCCGGGATGCGCCTATGCGCTGACGACTCCGTCGAACCACTCAAGCCCCCTCGCGCGTTCCCCAATTTTCATCTGTCATCCCGGGCCGTAGCGAAGCGCAGCGCAGCGAGGACCTAAGGACCCAGGGGACTGGAACGGCTATCGCGTTCGCGAACCTCAACTTCTCGCCCAGTCTCCTGGGTCCCGGGTCGTCGCTTCACCCGGCCAAGGCCGGGCTCGCTACCGCCCGGGATGACAAGAGAATTGGGGGCCGGAACTGGGTAAGAATAGCCTTACTCGCCCAGCAACCCCTCCAGCCGCTCGACGGCTTCCAGGAAGTCGGACTTGAAATCCTGCACCACCTGGCCGGCGGGCCGGACGGAGTCGACGAGGCCAACGCCTTGGCCGACGAAGTAGGTGACCATTTCGCGGGCCTTGGTGTTGCCGGCTGCCGCAGAACGCTCGACCGAGCGGAGGGCGTTCTCGCTGACCAGGCTCATCAGCGGCATAGGCAAAGCCCCCGGGCTGGTGGGGTCGCGGTCCCAGGCCTCGGTCCAGGACGAGCGGAGCTGGCGGGCCGGCTTGCCGGTGCGGACCTTGGTGCGGACCGCGTCGCGGGAGGAGGCTTCGATCATCTTTTCACGGAAGATCTCGCTGGTCTCCGCTTCCGGCGTCGCGAGCCAGACGGATCCCGTCCACACGCCAGCGGCGCCCATGGCCATGCACGCCGCCATCTGGGCGCCGGTCATGATCCCGCCGGCGGCGAGGACCGGCACGTCGCGGATCGGCTTGATCGCCTTGAGGACCTCGGGGATCAGCACCATCGTCGTGACTTCGCCGCAGTGGCCGCCAGCCTCGGTGCCCTGGGCGACCAGGATGTCGACGCCGGCGTTGACCTGCCGGATCGCATGCTCCTTGGCGCCCACCAGGGCCGCGACGGGAACGCCGTGCCGATGCCCCTCTTCGATCATCGCCGGCGGCGGCACGCCAAGGGCGTTGGCGATCAGGCGGATCGGATGCTCGAAGGCGGCGTGCAGCACCGCCAGGGCGTTGTCCGGATCGAACGGCTGCGGCGCGTCCTCACGAACCTCGCGCTCGGCGAGTTCGACGCCGGCCTTGCCCAGCAGATCACGGGCGAAGTCGCGGTGCTGGTTCGGAATCCGTGTCTTCAGGCTGTTGTAGGTGACGTTGTGCTCGCCCGCCGTGGCCATGTTCTCCGGGATCAGGATGTCCAGGCCATAGGGCTTGCCGTCGACGTGGTCGTCGATCCACTTCAGTTCCTGGCGGATCGATTGCGGCGAGTGACCCGTCGCCCCGAGAACGCCGAAGCCGCCGGCGCGGCTGACTGCGGCGACGACATCGCGGCAGTGGCTGAAGGCCAGCAGGGGAAACTCGATCCCCAGCATTTCGCAGATGGGCGTCTTCATGCGGTCGGCTCCTTCAGCCGTGCGGGTTCGAAGGTCTGGATAATCGCGCGGCCCTCCTCGTCGGGGACCATCGTCACCCGGGCGCCGAGCGGCTCCTCGACCGCCATGCGGCGCGCGAGAGTCCCGTCGGTCTGGTCGGTGCGGGCGACGAACCGCGCGCCGCCGTCGCGAAGCGAACCGATGACGATGGCCACCGGCTCGGGCTGGCGCGAATAGTCGATGGTGTAGGTCTCCACCACGCCTTCGCCCACGCCCTGAGCGACTGGCGGGACTGGCCAGGCGTCCACCTCCGCCTGCAGATCGGAGTCGTCGAAGTCCGGGGGCGGCGCCGGCCGCGTGGAATAGATTCCCACCGAGTACTTCGAGAGGAAGCCGCCGTTCGCCGTGACCATGCCCATTGAGCCGGGCTTGGCGCGCACAGCCTGGGCGACCTGGGCGATGCCGTGCATCGAATAGTTGTTCCCCGCCCCGCCGAAGTACGGCAGGCCGCCGGTCATCGTCAGGGCCCGAGGATCGTCCGCCGCTATGCCCAGGCCGTCGCTGACGTTGAATACCGCGATCGGAAAGCAGCTGTAGAAGTCGAAATAATCGATCTTGTCGACGCCGACCCCAGCGCGATCCAAGGCGCGCCGCGCCGCCATGACCGACGCCGGACTGGAGGAGAGATCCTGCCGCTCGATCGGCGTGCGCTCGCGCACGTCGGCCCCGCCGTGCAGATAGACGAAGCGATCCTCCGGCACGCCCAGCGCGCGCGCCTTGCCGACCGACGTCAGCAGGACCGCCGCCCCCTGGTTGGTCTGGTCGCGCGCCACCATCCGGCGGGGGAAGGGATCGGAGGTCAGCCGGTTCGGGCCGGTGATCGTCGCCAGTTCATCGGCGGAATAGACCTCGCGCGACATGGCGTGAGGGTTGGCCGCCGCCACTTTCGTGAACGGCGCGAACAGCCGTCCCATCTCCAGGGCGTAGGCCTTCCGCGAGAGCCCCATGCGGGCGCGGCGGGCATTCTCGAACAAGGCGTAGACGGTGATCGGCGTCCGACCCCCGTGGCGGCCGAGCTCGCCGGTGATCAGGGCCTCGCCGTACCCGCGATCTTCGAGCTCGCCACCCGTTTCCTCCGACCAGTCCCGCTTCTCGCCCCTCGACGCGAGGTGCCGGATGGTGGAGATCGCTTCGGCCCCGCACAGCAGGACCATCTCCGCCTCGCCCTTGGCGATCGCGCGGCCGAATTCGTTGACGAGATGCTGAGGCCCCTGCCCTCCCACAGGTTCGAGGATCGCTCGGGCGGGATTGGCCTTGATCCGCTTCGCCACGGCGCGAGGAAAGTTGTCCGAACGGCCGAAGGGCGCCTCGGCACGAGGGCCGGAGGTCTCGAACTGCCGTACGCCGGCGACGACGTCGATGTGCGGGGCGAGCGGCTCTTTCGCGTGGGCGTCAGCTAGAGCCGCCGCCGCGGCCTCTCCCGCGAGGTCGGCCGGCGAGAGACCCCGCCATGTCGGCTCGTCGATCCGCTCCGACGCCTCGCCCACTCCGATCAGAACCGGCGTCCTGTCGTCCACGCGCTTACTCCCTTCGCTTCTCCCCTTCCCTTCGCGCGCGACGACTGGCCTGTCGAGACTGACGTGGGGGGAAGCGTGTCGCGGCAGGCGGCGCCGTGGCTGGACTCCCACGAGCGCACACAGGTGCTCATGGCCTGAACGTGCAATGGTTGTTCTGAGACCTTGGAGGCGATGCTAGACTGCAGACATGCGCGCCCTAATCATCGCAGTCCTGTGCTATGTTGCTACCTCACCTGCCCTGGCGGGGGAGAGTTCCTGCCGTACTGTTCATGGCCGGATGTCGCTGTTCAACGGGACACCATCAGTTCGGATTTGGATCGTCGGGACCCACCGGATGCTGGGCGTAGTCCAACAAGACGAAAGATTTGACGACCTTCCCGCGAACATCCGTCAGCTTTGGGACGCTCAGGGCAACGACGCGATGTGGTCGAGTGACCTGTTTGGCGACTTCCTCGTCTGCCCGATTTCGAAAGACAAACCAGGTTACATGCAGTTAGTCAGCGTGAAAGAGGCGGCTAACCTGCACCTTCGCCCACGCACCTGACTCCGATATCGGCCTTTCTTGAAGCAGTGTAAGAACGCGGACGCTAAGCTGAAAGTCGGGCAGTTCCTTTTTCGAGGAATCTGGTCCCTCAACCACCGCCACCTAGCACCCCGCGCTGGCCGACCTTGCGGCCGGCGGGGTCGATTAGGACGCCGGGGTTCATGACGCCGGCGGGGTCGAGAGCAGTCTTCGCTGCGGCCAGGGCAGCGCGGAAGAGCGGGGGGATCTGCTTTTCGTAGCCGGGACGGTGGTCGCGGCCGACGGCGTGGTGGTGGGTGACCGTACCGCCCAGAGAGACGACGATCTCGTTCGTGGCCGCCTTGATGTCGCGCCAGCGGGCGAGCGAGTCCTCCAGCTTCCCGTCCCGCGTTCCGACCGCCGAATACGAGAAGTACGGTGCGGGTCCGTCAGGATAGACGTGGGTGAACCGGCAGGAGACGCTCGCCGGGTGGCCGCAGATCTCGCTGATCGCCCGC
>JAFANN010000332.1 GCA_019232665.1 Caulobacteraceae bacterium
GGCGTGCCGATCTCCGCCATCCTCTTCGGCGGCCGCCGCGCCAGCGCCGTACCGCTCGTGACCGAGGCCTATGACTGGGCGCATGGCGTCTTCCTCGCCTCCAACGTCGCCTCCGAAGGCACGGCCGCGGCCGAGAACAAGGTCGGCGAGCTAAGGCGCGATCCCTTCGCCATGCTGCCGTTCTGCGGGTACAACATGGGCGACTATTTCGGCCATTGGCTGGACGTCGGCGCCAAGGCGGCCGACCCGGCGAAGCTGCCGCGCATCTTCTTCGTCAACTGGTTCCGCAAGGACGCCCAGGGCCGGTTCGTGTGGCCCGGCTTCGGCGACAACAGCCGCGTCCTGAAGTGGATCGTTCAGCGCCTCGAGAAGGAGGTCGGCGCTCGCGACACGGCCATTGGCCGTCTGCCCGAGGCTGGCGATCTCGACCTGAGCGGGCTCGACCTCTCCAAGGACGACCTCGAGTTGCTTCTCAGTGTCGACGTCGCGACCTGGCGCGAAGAGGCGCGGCTGATCCCACCGGCATACGAGCGGTTCGGCGATCGTCTGCCGACGGCCTTGTGGGACGAGCACCGCGCCCTGCTGGATCGGCTCGATGAGGCCGAGGCGACTGAGACGGTTCGAGGGAAAGGCGCCCGCGCGGCGATCTCCGTCTGAGCGCCCCGGCGATCGACGACGTCGACCGCGAGGTCGTCGTCGCCACCCAGTTCCGCGGCCCGCCCAATTCGGGCAACGGCGGCTATGTGGGCGGCCTGCTCGCAGGGCCAATCAGAGGCGTCGCCACCGCCGTCCTCCGCGCGCCCGTGCCCCTGGAAAAGCCGATGCGGCTGATCGCGACCGAAGGCGGCGCGCGGCTTGTGAGCTTGGAAGGCGTGCTGATCGGCGAGGCCAGGCCGGGCGATCCGGCCGATCTGCCAGAGCCTCCGGTTCGGCCGAGCCTAGAAGCGGCTGCGGCCGCCGCGCTCGGCTTCGTGGGACTGAAGCGCCCTTTTCATCCGGTCTGCTTCACCTGCGGCGTGCTGGACGACGGCTACGGCTGCCGCGTCTTCGCCGGTCAAGTGGAGGGCGCGCCGGCGGGACACGTGGCCTCGCCGTGGACGCCCCACGGCAACTTCGCCGATGAAGACGGCCTGGCCCCGCTCGAGGTCGTGTGGGCCGCGCTCGACTGTCCCGGCTCGGTCGCCTGGGTAGTGCAGGAGGGGGGAGGGGGCCTTCTGGGCACCATGACCTGCGAGGTCCTGCGCCGCCCGCGCGCGGGCGAGGCCTGCATCGTCACCGCCTGGCCGATAGAGCGCAGCGGCCGCAAGAGCCTCTCCGGGACCGCCCTCTTCACCGCCGAGGGCGAACTGCTCGCCCGCAGCCGCCAGATCTGGATCGGCCGCGCGCCGACCCCGCCGGAGTAGAGTCGGAGCGGTCTTCTCCCCTTCGCGCGTTCAGCAATTCGCAATATTGGACGATTTAGGACTTTCGCCGTTGGTCACGCTTGTTAACTGACGGCGCGTAGGCAAGCGTGACGATACGAGTCGTGGCTGCGCAGTGAGCGCAGCGGGGGATACGTCTTGAGGTCGCTGCGGAACTTCATTCTGGCGCTCGCCGCATGTTTCGTCTGCCTGCTGATCGCGGCGGCGGCGGCGCTGGTAGCGCAGGCGGAAGTCTCCGCCCGCGATCGCATCCGGGCGGAGTTGCTCGACACGACGCGGGCATTTTCCCAGTTGGTGGACGCCCGACTACGAGGCTACCAGGAGTTGCTCCAGGCTCTGGCGGCCTCGGATTCTGTCCAGAAAGGTGATTTCGCCGCGATCGATCGCCAGGCGCGTGCGGCCATGCACGATCCGGATGCGTGGATCAGCCTTGTCGATCGCGAAGGTCGCCAGAGGGTCGACACTGGCCTGCCGCCGCACGCCAGCCTCACTTCAGGACGACTGGACCCCCGGATCGTAGATTGGCTCGCCAATGGGGGGCCGCATGTCAGCGACCTGATCAACGGCTGGGTAGAGCCGCACATCCTCTGCGTCGAGGTTCCCGTGAGGGTAAACGGTCGCGTCCGCTACCTGCTGAGCGTGGTATTTCGTCCGCGGCTTCTGCAGAGGATCATCGGCGATCAAAGAATTCCGCGGGACCGCTTCGCCGGCGTTCTCGACCGCAACGACAGGGTCATCTGGCGCAACCTGACGCCTGAACGGTATGTCGGTCAGATGGCGACGCCCGAGTTGCTGGCCGAGCTCCGCAAAGGGCCCGAAGGGCGGGCGCTGACCCACTCCTTCGAGAATGTGCCTACTGAAGTGGCGTTCAGCCGTTCGCCCTGGAGCGGCTGGACATTCGCCATCGCCGTGCGTCGCAGCCAATTGACTGGAAGCGCGGTCCGAGCGCTTCGGGCGGGTGCCGTGATCGCCGGCCTGTTCTTCGCCATGGCGGTCGCCACCGCGTGGTATGCGGTCGTCTCGGTCGTCGACGACCTCGACAAATTGCGACTGGGGGCAAGCCGCATCCGAAAAGGCGACCCGCCTGCATTCGAGCCTAGCCAGTTCGAGGAGTTCGGCTCGCTCAGCGCCCTCCTGGCCGAGGCGATCGCCGACCGCGACGCCATCCGCGAGCGCTTCGATCTGGCCCAGGAGGTTGGCGGCGTCGGCGCGTGGGAGTGGGACGCCGTGCGCGACGAGGGGCGGGCCACGGAGAGCTTCCGGCAGATGCACGGCCTGACCGATGTCGAGAGCCCGCTGAAGTTCGCGCAGGTGGTGAAGGTCATCCATCCCGACGATCGGGCCGCCTATCTCGAGCGGCTTGAGAGGGCGAGGCGGCTCTCGGAACCTTCGATGAGCACCTATCGGGTCGTCCGGCCCGACGGCTCGACCTGCTGGGTGGCTTCGAAGGGGAGGCCCGTGCTCGACGACCAGGGGAATCTGATCGGGGCGCTGGGGGTCGTCTGGGACGCCACCGCCGAGCACGAGGCGCAGGACGCTTTGCGCCGCCTCAACCAGCTGCTCGAACGCACGGTGGAGGAGCGGACGATCGAGCGGGATCGGCTGTGGAACATCGCCCGCGATCCCTTCGTGATCGCTGATTCGAATGGCGTGTGGCTGGCGGCCAGTCCGGCGTGGAGCGCCGTGCTCGGCTACCCACTGGAGGAATTCCTCGGCCGAACCTCGGAATGGATGGAGCATCCCGATGAGGTCGCTCGCGCCCGCTTTGAAGATCGCCGTCTAGCCCAAGGGTATGGGACCGAGCGGTTCGAGACCTGCTTCCGCGCCAAGGACGGGAGCTATCGGTGGTTCTCCTGGACCGCTGTCCCGGACGGCGGACGCATCTATGGCGTGGCCCGCGACGTCACCGCGGAACGGGAACAGACCAAGGCCCTGAAAACGGCCGAAGACGCTCTGCGTCAGGCCCAGAAGATGGAGTCGATCGGTCAGATCACAGGCGGGGTGGCCCACGATTTCAACAACCTGCTGATGCCAATCATCGGCACCCTGGACCTGTTGCAGGAGCGCGGCCTGCCGGATGCGAGGGCCGAGCGAATGGTGGTGAACGCCCTCGAAGCGGCAGAACGTGCGCGGATGCTGGTGCAGAGATTGCTGGCCTTCGCCCGCCGCCAGCCTCTGAAGCCGGAATCCCTCGACCTGGCTGCCTGTCTGGAGCAGATGCATCCGCTGCTGGCCACGACCGTCGGCCCGCAGATCGAGCTTCGCATCGAGGCGCAGGCAGGGCTGCCCTTCGTCACCGCGGACGGCAACCAGCTCGAGCTCGCCCTGCTCAACCTGGTGGTCAACGCCAAGGATGCGATGCCGGATGGAGGCGCTCTTTCCATCGTCGCCGGGATCGATCAGGTCGGCGCAGGAAATCCCGACGGCCTGGCGCCCGGCCGTTATGTCCAGATTGCGGTGACGGACACCGGCGTGGGCATGCCCCAGACCGTGATTGAGCGGGCTGTCGAGCCCTTCTTCACCACCAAGGGTCTGGGACGAGGGACGGGCCTTGGTCTCTCGATGGTCCATGGCCTGATGGCCCAGCTCGGCGGCGGCATGCGGATCGACAGCGCGCTCGGCCGAGGCACGACCATTCGTCTGTGGGTGCGCCCGACGAAGGCTGCCCCGCAGGCCGATCGCACGCAGGAGATCCCCTCCGCCCCAGTCCGACAGCTCGGACGCGTGCTGCTGGTCGATGACGAGGACATCGTTCGCGAGAGCGCGGCGCACATGCTGACCGCTCTCGGCTACGACGTCAGACAAGCCAGTTCAGGCGAGGACGCCCTTCCACTCCTCTCCACGGGTGAGTTCCGCGTGCTGGTCACCGACCACCTCATGCCGGGGATGAGCGGGACCGAACTGGCGCGGCTCGCCCGCGAGCGCTGGCCGGGCCTGCATATCCTGATCGTGTCCGGCTACGCCGATGTCGATGACATCGCCCCTGACCTGCCACGCCTGGCCAAACCTTTCCGCCAGACCGAGCTGGCGGCGGCAATGGCGCGGCTTGGAGAAGAAGAGAGGGAAGAGGCGGCGTGACGCGCGCTTCGCGGGGTTGACGGACCGATCGGCCATACTTCGATGTTGATCGAAGCATAAGGACGCGCCCATCGTTTAGGCGTGCGCTGCGGCCGACCGGACGTGCTTCATGAGCTACCGCTTCGCTCTGTTCTGCACTCTGGCGATCCTGGCGATCACCGCCCCAAAAGTGGCGGGACAGGCGACGCAGGGAGGCCAGATGTCCGTGGCGATCTTCACCGAATTCCCGCCGCTCGCCCGCAATTCCGAGATCCTGCGACGCATGCTCAGCCCGCTGACCCAGGAGGTCATAAGGCGCCGGCTCGTGGCTTCGCGGACCGTGGTGGCGGAGGAGTCGGTCGACCTCGCCAAGGCCAGGTTCGTCGTCTACGTCCCCTCTCATAAGCCCGCAGGAGGCTATGGTCTCATCGTCTTCGTGCCGCCCTGGGACGACGCCCGGTTGCCGACGGGCTGGGCGGCCGTCCTGGACCGTGCCGGATTCATCTATGTGAGCGCGGTCGCTTCCGGGAATGACAAGAACGTGCTGACGCAGCGCGTTCCGCTGGCGCTGGTCGCGACGGGCGAGGCCCTGAAGAGCTACCAAATCGACCCCGACCGGGTCTTCGTCGGCGGGTTCTCCGGCGGATCGCGGGTCGCGCTGCGCCTCGCGCTCGCCTATCCCGACGTCTTCCACGCCGTCCTGCTGAACGCCGGCGCCGACCCGATCGGAGCGCCGCCCGACATTCTGCCCTCGGCGGATCTGTTCGCCAGATTCCAGGGCTCCCGCATCCTCTTCGTCACCGGCGCCCTGGACACCAATGCTCGTGCTTCGGACGCCGCCACCGCGGAGTCGATGTCGAAGCTTTGCGTGTTTAATGACCGGACGATCAACCTGCCGGACACAGGACACTCCGCTGTTCCGCCCGCCGTCTTTTCCGAGACGCTGGACGACCTGCAACGCGATCATCCCGCCGACCAGCGCCGACTCGACGCGTGCCGCGCGACCCTCGACGCGCGACTGACCAGGGAGGTCGACGAAGCCAACGCCGCGGTGGCCGCCAGAAAGAGTTCCGACGCGCGAAGCCGCATCCTCGCGTTGGACCGCTCGTTCGGCGGTCTCGCGGGGCGGCAGATCGCCGAACTCGCGGCGGCCTGCGCCTGCGGCCTGCTGCCGGAGGAGGGGAGGAAGTAGGGGCGCGCGCTTGACCTCGTGGCGGGCGTGCGAGTTACTGGATGGACCGAGCAAGGCGGCCGCGATAAATTCTATAGTCTTGATTTGATTGTACAAAATTGAATTGATAGACGATACTCGCCCGCTTATTCGTGGTGACGCTCTGCGTTATGTAGAATAGACTGCCGTGTCGTTACCCACAGCGTCCGATTACCAGTTCATCGGCTAGAGCCGAATGGCGGCAAACTCGCTCGCCAATCCACTGAGCGTAGTCCCTTTCCGAGCAGACCTGGGCCAACGCCATGAAGACGATCGTCTCGTGCCTCGCCGTGCTGGTTGTCATCGGCTCGCCGCTGGCGGCAGCCCTCGCGCAGGACGTGCAGACGCCTTTGGGGCAGAAAGAGACGATCGCGCAGCTCGACGCGGAGGCCGCAGCGGCCAAGCAGCGTGTCATCGAGATCGTCAATCAGCCGATCACGCATCTGGCGCGCACGGACGAAGCCGGCGAGTTCTCACCCGGCTGGTTTCACCCGGGCGCCATCAAACCGGACTTCAACAAGGTCGATATTCGTCAGAGTCAAATATTTCCATACAAAGGGTATCGGTACGTCACGTCCAACCTCAACCCGAAGGAGATGTTCATCGCAGCTGAACTCGAGTTCAATCCGATGACTAAGTATTTCTACACCGATCGGACGGTGCCGAAGCGAGAGCTGTCCGAGGACGAGATGCTCGAAGTGAACCGCCTCTACCGGATCATCGGGCGCGACGAGCAGGCGCATGCGAGCCGACTGACGTTGATCGCTTTGACCCTGCTTGGCGTGACGCTGGGCGGCTCGGCGCTGATCCTGGTTCTGTTCCCCGACCTTCGAAAGCGCTGATCCGGACCGACCTCCCGAGGCTCACTCCGCCTCCAGCGGTACGGTCCACCTTTCGCGAGGCACAGAAACGCCGCCACGCTCGCCGACGGTGACGCTGCCAAACCTCTGGCTGAACACGTCGGGAAGCGGCTGGGCGCCTTGAGGGGCCAGCCACAACCGCAGCAGGTGGCGGCGCCGCTCCGGTTCGGGCCAGTCCTCGAAGGCGGTCCGGTCGTGGAACAGCACGTGGTTGTTCACCAGTTGGATGTCGCCCGGCTGGAAATCGATCTCGAGCTCGAGGCGGGGATCGTTGGCCAGCGCGTCCAAGAGATCGAGCGCCTCGACCTGCTGGGCCGTCAAAGGCGGCGCGTCCGGAAAGCGCCTGGCGGACTCGATGTATTGACGCTGGTAGATCGCCGCGAAGCATCCCTCATGCCAGTTGAAGACCGGGATATCGAAGAATGGACGCTCACCCGGCGCCTCTTCGCCCCTGCGATCTGTCTCGATGGATTGGAAGAGGCAGGCGGCGAGATCGGGGCGGGTTCGGCGCATCTCATTATGGATCGTGACGGAGCTGACCAGGCTCGAGCGCCCGCCCCGCCTGGCCGGGCGCAGACACATGAGCGCGACGACATCGCAGGAATCGGTGTGGAAGGTCTGACGTTCGTGCGTCTGGTAGAGCCGCGCCGTCGGATCGGCCGACGAGCGCCCCAGGTCCTTCACGTGACCGAGGATATGCCCCTTGGCGTTCTGCGGACGGGCGTTCCCCAGATGAGCGCCGATGCCAAGGAAGGCGGCGGCGCACTGGCGCCGATCGAGCGCGCCGAGGTCCAACCCGCGGATCACCGCAAAGCCACGACCCTCCAGCACCTCCTGATGTTGGATTTGCTTCAACCGCGCCGCGAGCGAGGGCAGGGGGAAGTCCTCTTTCGTCAGCGTCGCAAGATCGGCGAGGTGGTCCGCCGCCCGCCATGCCGCGCAGACGACTTCGTCGACTTCGGCGTCCGAGAGGGTGTGGATCCAGTCCTGCGGAGCGAGATCGACCGCTTTCCAGGCCGCCGGACCTTCGATGACGGGGGGCGCGAGCGGAGGAGCCATCGACGTTTTCTTCGTTTGGTCAGGATCGACAGGATCGCGATCCACGTCGAGAGTGGGGCCGAACTA
>JAFANN010000306.1 GCA_019232665.1 Caulobacteraceae bacterium
TCTTTTCCTCTTCCTCGACCCGGCGGACGAGGACGCGGTCTCCCAGTGGACGAAACGCCATGGATATTTTCTCCGTCGTAGCTACATTTTAGGAGCGTTCAGATCGAACGTGGGCCGAGGCTGCCGCTGTTAGCAGTCCCCAGGTCCGAGTGCCAAACGAGATAGGCGAACGCCGCTAAGGCGTCAAGACGGCGGCCCTTCGGCTGGGGTGCGTATGGCCAGGGGCCGGCCGGCCAGAGAGGAACCCGGCCTTGGGCATAGAATCCTTCCTGCGCGGCATATTCTCGACTGGAGATCTGGAGGTCCGCCTCCCCGGCCATCACACCCTCCGATTAGGCGACGGCTCTCCTCCCCACCTCACTGTCACCATCGCCGACCACTACACCCTGGCGAAGATCATGGCCTCTCCGAGCATCGGCGCGGGCGAGGCGTGGATGGACGGACGCCTCACCCTCCAGCAGGGGACGATCCAGCAGCTGGTCGAGCTCGCCTGCAAGAACACCGGCGCCAGGCCCGGCGGCCTCACCCGGAGCGCGCTTCGGCGCTGGGTCGCCTCGACGTTCAGGGAGCACAACACCCGCTCCACCGCCCGCAGGAACATCCACCACCACTACGACCTCTCGCTCGATCTCTACCGGACCTTCCTCGACGAGGACCTGCAGTACTCCTGCGCCTACTGGGACCACCCCGGCATCACCCTGGAGGAGGCCCAGGCCGCCAAGAAGCGCCACATCGCCGCCAAGCTCGCCCTCTCCGGCGAGCACAGGGTCCTCGACATCGGCTGCGGCTGGGGCGGCATGGCCCTCTCGATCGCCGCCTGGACCGGCGCCCACGTCGACGGCGTCACCCTCTCCACCGAACAGCTGGACACGGCCAGGGCCCGCGCCGAGGCCAGCGGCCTGGCCAACCTCGCCAGCTTCAGCCTCACCGACTACCGCGACATCGAAGGGCCCTACGACCGCATCGTCTCGGTCGGCATGTTCGAGCACGTCGGCCGGCCCAACTACCAGGCCTACTTCGACCAGGTCGCGCGCCTGCTCACCGACGACGGCGTCGCCCTGATCCACTCCATCGGCCGCATGGACGGCCCCGCCCGCACCGACCCCTTCACCGCCAAGTACATCTTCCCCGGCGGCTACATCCCCGCCCTCAGCGAAGTGCTGCCGGCGGTGGAGCGCGCGGGCCTTTGGGTCACCGACATCGAGGTCCTGCGCTTCCACTACGCCGACACCCTCCACGCCTGGTCCGAGCGCTTCGCCAAGGCCCGCCCCAAGATGGCCGAGCTCTACGACGAGCGCTTCTGCCGGATGTGGGAATTCTACCTGGTCGCCGCCGAAATGAGCTTCCGCTACGGCAAGCACATGAACTTCCAGCTGCAGCTGACCAAGCGCGCCGCCGCCCTGCCGGTGACGCGGGGGTACATGGCGGAGGCGGAGGAGGCGTTGGGGGTTGGGGAGAGAAGGGTGGCGTAGTCACCGCACACCCACGCACTCTCCTTCCCCTCCCGGGGAAGGTGGCCCGGCGCACAGCGCCGGGACGGATGGGGAAAGCCGCCGCCCGAACGCCGGCCGGACGTACACGGAGCGCCGGCGCCCTCGCCGGCTCCTTCTTCCGCGCCGCCGCCGCGATGCCCCGGAGTGCGGACGTCCTCGTCCGCATCTTCCTTCGCGCCAACCCTACATCCGCGCGCTGGCCGGCGATGCCCTGCGACCCCCTGACCTGTCACTCCAAGAAGCTCCGGCCCGAGATCAAAAAAGCCCCGTGACCTGCACGGGGCTTTTCCGACCTAGCGGCTCCTAGGTTTTTACACGACGCCCCTTGTCGCTCATTGCGCAAGCCGACGCACGCCCTGAGCGGAGGCGAGTCCGTAAATGTCGTGTCGAGATATCGGCGGGCTCTTACTCTCGCCGATTCACATCACGGACTTCTTCGGGCGCATCCAAAGAGAGTGTCAAAATAACGCTCCTCTCTGTCAGCGACGTGCTCAACATTGGGGCCCTACGCCGCTCTTCAAGCCCACGATCCGTGGCGTGGTTAATCGTCAATCGGGCGGCGGCAGCCGGATCCTCCCTCGCGTGCGGGGGAGGGGGACCACGAAGTGGTGGAGGGGGCTGCCGCGGCTCGGGCGTTAGCCACATTGCTCCCGTCACCTCTCGCTTTCATCGGATGTATCCGATAATTATATCGTCCGTTTCATCGGAAGATTTATCGGCGTTCCATGACCAGCCAAAACGACCTGTTGACCATCTCCGAAGCCGCAGCCGTCGCGGGCGTCACCGTGCGAGACGTTAACCGCGTCATTGACGAGCATATCGTGCCGGAGGGCCTCTACAGCGTGAAAGGTGGTCGCTGGCTCAAGGCGGGCGCCTGCACGTTCGTGCGGTTCTACTTCGGCGCTGCGGACAAGCTGACTGCGGATGAGCGGCTCCACGTCATCTATACCCTTTCCACAGCTGAGACCCGACGTTGGACCTACAATGAAGACTTTCTCACTGTGCACCTCGAGCAGTTCTTCGAAGCGACCCAGGCGGCGCATGACAAGCTGATTCAAGCTCGGGAGCTCATAATCGAAGACCCCGAGATCCTTGGCGGCACGCCAATAATCCGGGGGACCCGTGTACCTGTCTACGACATCGCCGCATCCATCGCCGCCGGCGTCAGTCCAGATCGTCTG
Source organism: Caulobacteraceae bacterium (assembly GCA_019232665.1). Lineage (GTDB taxonomy): Bacteria > Pseudomonadota > Alphaproteobacteria > Caulobacterales > Caulobacteraceae > Acaudatibacter. The sequence goes on from JAFANN010000306.1 coordinate 2,675, forward strand.
AAGGCGGCCTATCCCGGTCTCACCGAAACACAGATCGAGCTCGCCACGCTCTATGCCGAGGCCAACCCGCTACGCGGACGCCCGCGGGGAGCTGGCGCGATGTCGTCTGACCTGCGGCTGATCACTGAGCGCAAGGTTCGGCGGCGGCCGCGCGCTTGAAGTTCCTTATCGACGAATGTCTGAGCGCCGAGCTGGTCGGCTTGGCGGTCGAGCGAGGGCATGCCGAAAGCTCCCACGTTCGATGGATCGGCAGGGCCGGGATGAAGGACTGGAACCTCATGCCCGTCATCCTCGATGGCGATGGGACCTTCGTCACCCGTAACGCCTATGACTTCCGCGGACCGCGAGATGCGCCTGGCAGCAGGGGCGAGTACGCCAAGGCGAGCCTGCACGCCGGCCTCGTTTGCTTGAACGGTCCAAGCAGCGGGTTCGATCTCGACGCTCAATCGGAGCTGTTTGCCGTCGCCCTCGACGAGATCGATAACGACTCCGACCTTATCAACAAGGTTCTCGAGATCACGCTCGCAGACGCGGAGGACGAGACGATCACGACCCGCCGTTATGAGCTTCCTGCTTCTATTTGACCGGCCCAACCACCAGGCCTGTTTCGATCCGGTCTCGCGCCTGCTCACCGACTACGGCGTCGGCCTGATCCACTCCATCGGCCGCATGGACGACCTACGGCAGGAAATCGACCGCCTTGGCGTAGGTCAGTCCAGCCCGCTCAACGAACTCGGACACCTCAAAATAGCTGGCGAAACGACGTTGGATCGCCCGGAGAAGACCCGCACCTGTCCGTTCGTCGCACGCGAACCCTAGGGCGTCGGCAAGCGCCGCCTGTTGCTCACGATCGAACTTGAGCATGTTGGCTGATTCGTAAGGTGCGTGGGGCCCGTGGTCGTACCACTCGACCACCAGCGTGCCGTCCTCGAAGTAGGCTGAATGAGACCCGCTGCCGCCGTCTCCAGCTAGCATGACGTGCGATTCAGGCGCAGTCGCTTCGTCGCTCATTTTGACTCCTCCACCCTCACCCTCGAAGACACCCAATGCGCTCCCAGGCGGCGCCCCTGCTGAACCACGAATCCCTCCAGCCGTTCGTCCCGATAGCGGTGAGGCCGCCATCGCGCCGAGAACCGACGCACCGTCGCCCCTGGCGGGATCGCCGACACGAACGTTCGCCATGCCTCGTGGAGGTGGCCGAACGGCAGGTCGGGCACGGCGCCCAACGGGTCAGTCACCCTCTCTGCTGCTTCTATTTCTTCGATTGATTGCTGTGCGCGGAGATGATGACGCCGGACGCGGTACCCACGCTCTTCGCGCCTCTCGATGATCCAAGACGACAGAGACTTGAGGCCTTCGAAACCGCCCCATGCAAACAAGGCTGGCCACAACGCCACGATCACCGCGACGACGATCTCGCCGGCAAGCCAATCGTCCCATTTGGCTGATCGAGCACGCGCGATCAGATCCCCAGGTCGGAGCT
>JAFANN010000120.1 GCA_019232665.1 Caulobacteraceae bacterium
GACTCCGGCGTGCTCAAGGAAACGGCGTATTCCTACAAGACCCGCTTTCAGGATCAGCCGGGGACGAACCCGGAAGAGCTCATCGCCGCGGCCCACGCCGGCTGCTTCACCATGGCGCTGGCCTTCCAGCTCCAGACCGCAGGCTATGAGCCCACCGAGCTTTCAACCGAGGCGGCCGTGTCGCTCGATCAGGACGGCGACGGCTTCAAGATCACCAAATCCGTGCTGACCTTGCGAGCCCAGGTTCCCGGCCTCGACCAGGCGACCTTCAATGATCTCGCCGGAAAGGCCGAGAAGGGGTGCCCGGTCTCGCGGGTCTTGAATGCAGAAGTCTCACTGACGGCGACGCTCGCCTGAGGACTCAGGGCGGAAGAAGGAAGGTAAGTCATGGCGAGCCTCATGCAGCGTCTTGGGCTGAAGCTCCCGATCGTGCAGGCGCCGATGGCGGGGACCTCGACTCCCGCCTTGGCGGCGGCGGTCACCAATGCCGGGGGGCTCGGCTCAATTGGCGTGGGCGCAACGGACTCGGCGGGTGCGCGGAGCATGGTCGAGGCCCTTCGCGGCCGGACCAACGGCGCGTTCAACGTCAATGTCTTCTGCCATCGTCCGGCGACCGCGGACGCTGATCGGGAGCGCGCCTGGCTCTCCGCGCTCGAGCCTGTGTTCAAGCGATATGGGGCCCAGGCGCCGGCTGCGATCGGAGAAATCTACACCAGCTTCCTCGCCGACGAGGCGATGCAAGATCTGTTGGTCGAAATGCGGCCGGCCGTCGTCAGCCTGCACTTTGGCCTGCCGTCCGCCCGCACGATCGGCCGTCTGAAGTCGGCGGGCGTCATCCTTTTCTCGACCGCGACGAACCTCGAGGAAGCAGAGAAGGCGGCGGCGGCCGGCGTCGATGCGATCGTTGCCCAGGGCTACGAAGCTGGCGGCCATCGCGGCGTCTTCGATCCAGACGCGCCTGACGCAAAGCTGGGAGTCTTCGCCCTCACGCGTCTGCTGGTCAGCAGGATCTCCCTTCCGGTGATCGCCGCGGGGGGGATCATGGACGGCGCCGGGATCGCGGCGGTCCTCGACCTGGGGGCGGAGCTCGCGCAGCTTGGCACTGCCTTTGTCGGCTGCCCCGAATCGAACGCGGACGACTACTACCGCCGGGCGCTCTTTGGTCCTGGAGCGATGGCGACGCGGATGAGCGCCGTGATCTCCGGGCGCCCCGCCCGGTGCCTCGCCAACCGCATCACAGCGTTGGAGGACGAGGAGCTGAAGGGCCTCGCGATTCCGGACTATCCGATCACCTACGACGCCGGCAAAGCCCTTGCGGCGGCCGGCCGGGCGGGCGGGGAAGGCGGTTTTGGCGCCCAATGGGCCGGGCAGGGCGCGCCGCTGGCGCGCAGCTTGCCTGCGGCCGAGCTCGTCGCCGCCCTCGCGCGCGAGCTCGCCGACGCGAGGGGGCGCGCGGCCGCATAGCGAGGGGGTCAGCGACCGAGGGTGGTCAGCAGTCCAATCTCCGAGAGGGTGGCGCCGAGGGACTGCGCCATGCTCGGCGTTATCATCGCCCGCGCAGCTGCGAGGGGTTTGGCGCTCGCCAGCGCCGTCGCCGCATCGGCGACCGCGACGCCGGCGTGCATCAGGGTGCTCGTGTCGCGATAGCAGGACATGATGCAGGCCGTGCAGCGCCCGCGGTCGTCGGGGATGCGATCCAGCTCGAACACCGACCCCGATGGCGCGTGCCACGCCTCGCATCGCCAGACGTCGAGCCGCCAGTCCATGTAGAAATACTTGAATCCGCCCACGCACGGGAAGCGCTCCGGCTCCCCGCGGATGTGACGCTGGATATCGCGGATGGAGGCGGCAGGATTGAGCACGCGGAAGCGCCGCTTGAGCCGCAGGACCGCCTCGAGCGCGGCGTGCAGCTCGTCATCGGTGAAGTCGATGATCTCCGAGGTCTCGTCGTAGACCAGCGAACTCGAGCCGAACGGCTCCTGGCGCGGGTATGAGAAGGTCACAGCGTCGAAGCCCAGCCGCCGGAGCGTGTCCGGCAGGGCATCGAAATCGACCAGCTTGGAGACCGTCACCGACGCCATGACCGGCACGCGGCGCGCCTTCATGCGCTCGATCCCGCGCTCCATGCGCCGGCTGAGATTGCGCATCCCGCGGTTCTGGTCGTGCTTGGCCATGTCGTGGCTGTCGACGGAGACCAGAAGGTTGTGGAGCCCGGCGTCGGCGAGCGCGTCCGCCCGTTCCGGCAGCTTCCATCCGTTGGTTATCAGGCTGGGCTTGATCCCAGCCCGCCGGGTGGCGGCGACCATGTCCATGATCTGTGGATGCAGCAGGGGCTCGCCGCCCTGGAAGTTGAGGTACCGGATCCCGCGGCCGGCGATGATCGGCAGAGCGTGGGCGAAGGCGGTCGCATCGGCGAACTTCCGCGGTTTGCGCTTCATCTTGCTGCGGGCAAAGCCGCAGAAGTCGCAGTCGGCGTTGCAGAAGTCGGTGACCGAGAAGTCCAGCACCGCGGGGATGAACCCCGCGCCGGGCCGCGCCTGAGCGCCTTCCGAACGCATGTCCATACGCTACATCCCGACTTGCGATCACTCATCCTCAGCCAGGATGCGGGAGTGCGCTGTCGACCCCCTATCAGGTCAACACCTCAGAAATGATGCTGCAATGACCTGAAACACGTGATGTCACTCGCCCTTCAGGGGGAGTCCAGAGGAGCTCGGATCCGGCAGACGAGGCCAGTTGGCGCATAATCGACCTCGGCCGGGCCCCCGAGTTCGCCCTCCAACACGCGACCCAGCAGCCGCGACCCAAACCCGGCGCGCCCGGGCGGCGCCACCGGCGGTCCCCCCGTTTCCCGCCACTCCAGCGATACGGCGCCCGCGGCGGCGCTCCATGCGACACTGACCCGCCCGTCCGGACTGGTCAGGGCCCCGTGTTTGACTGCGTTGGTGGCCAGTTCGTGCAGAGCCATCGAGAGGGCGATGGCGCTCTTCGGCGCGATCGAGACGACGGGTCCGGAGAAAGTGAAGGCGCCGTCGTCGCTGTAGGGCCTCGTGGCTTCCTTCGCGAGGGCGCCTAGTTCCGCGCCCGCCCACCTCTGGCGGGTCAGCACGTCGTGAGCCGCCGCGAGCGCCATGATCCGCCCCTCGATCGCCGTCGCGAGCTCCTTGGGCGAGTGGTGCTCGCGCAAGGTCTGACGGACGAGCGCCTGCACCATCGCCAAAGCGTTCTTCACCCGGTGGTTAAGTTCGTTGATCAGCAGACGCTGCCGGTGCTCAGCGGCGCGAATCTCGGTCACGTCAGTGGCGATGCCGACATGGCCGCTGAAACGGCCGGCGCCGTCGAACCGTGGACGACCGTAGATCTGGATGATCCTCAACGTCCCGTCCGGGCGACGGAATCGCCCCTCGTACTGCACGGGAGCAGCGTTCGCGCGCGCTTGCGCCCGAACGACATCGATTCCGTTCCGGTCGTCCCGGTCGATCGAGTCCAGCCAGCCCTCTCCCAGAAGTTCCTCCCGCGGCCGGCCGAGAGCCTCGACCATGGACTCGTTTAGGAAGATCAGCTGTCCGTCCGCCCGGCTGAGCCAGGCCGCGGCTGGCAGGTCTTTGGCGACCTCGCGGTGGTGCGACTCGCTCGTCGCCAGGCGACGCTCCGCAGCCCGCACGCGAGTTATGTCGCGCCAGACCGCCCCGATCCCGCCGGCGAGCGGGAAGGCCCGCACCAGCAGCAGCCGAGCGCGTCCGTCCGCGCGAAACGCGAGTTCCGCCTCTTCCGGCTTGCGGCTGCTGGCTACGCGGCGGACGAGTTCGGCGAACGCGCTGTCCTGGGCGAAGCCTGCGATGTTCGCGATATGGCGGTCGAGCAACTCGTCGCGCTCGCACCGCAACAACCGCTCTGCGCCAGCATTGCAATCGGCGACGCGCCAGTCTGCGCCCAGGCTGATGAATCCGTCGCCCAGCCCTTCGACAATCTCACGGACGTGCCTACCGGCCAGCGCCCGTTCGCGCGGAATGGGGACATCAGCAGCGGTCATGCGGGCTCGCCATTGGCACGCGCTCTGCTCCGAGCGCTCCGGAGCCTCATCAAATGCCGCCCAAGCTCAATTGGGCAAAACCCCGAAGGCGCACGGGGCGACGATTTCTGCGCTCACCGCGTCGGGTGTGGCGTCCGGTTCGAGGTATCCGGTGAACAGCCAGGGTTTTCCCCAATGGGCCGGGGACGGTCAGGCGGATAATGACGGGCAGAACCTGGAATTCTCTGCCGATGGATTGTCGTCGATTCACGCTGATCGAGGCGGCCGGCTAGCCTCCCGAATGAAGATGGATTCGCTCGCCGTCGCGATTGTCATGCTGGGCTGCTCCTTCGGAGCCGCCATCCTAGGGATGCTCCTTCGCAGGCGGTTGCCTGTGGGTCACCTGGACGGGGATTCGCGAGACGTCGTGAAGCTGGTCATGGGCCTTGTCGCCACCATGGCCGCGCTCGTGGTCGGCTTGCTGGTCGCCTCGGCGAACGCGTCGCACGAGCGGCAGGCCAGCGAACTGACGAGTTTGTCGGCCGACATCATTCTGCTCGACCAGACGCTGGCCCTTTACGGATCCGAGGCCCAGCCGGTGCGCGACAGCCTGCGTGAGGAGGTGCAGCGAACGCATGACGCGATCTGGACGCCGGCAGGGGTGCGCCCAGAGAACCTGAATTCGACGGCGCTCCAGAACGCCGGCCGGGCCAAGCGATTGCAGGTGGCTTCTCTCGTGGCCAGAACGGATACGCAGCAACAGCTGAAAAGTCGTGCGTTCGCTTTGGCGGACGGCATCGGCAAATCGCGCTTGCTCATGTTCGAGAGTTACAAGAACCAGGTTCCGTTGCCTTTTTTGGCGGTTTTGATCTTTTGGATCACGGCTCTGTTCCTGGGATTCGGCCTTCTTTCTCGCTTCAATGTAACCGTCGCCGTGACGTTGTTCCTGGGCGCTCTTTCGGTGTCGGGAGCGATTTTCCTG
>JAFANN010000145.1 GCA_019232665.1 Caulobacteraceae bacterium
CGGGATCCCCGGGTAAAAGCCGTCTTCGCCATCGCCCCGGCCTTGGGCGAGGCCTTCGCGGCGGACTCCTTTGCCGACGTCCATATCCCGGTCGCCATGCTGGCTGGCGCACAGGACCAGGCCGCGCCGCCGGCGACGAACATATTGCGCATCGCTCGCTTCATCCCCGCGGCGCAGGTCACCCTCGTCCCGGGCGCGGGGCACTACACCTTTCTCGATGTCTGTACGCCGCAGGGCGCGAGCGCCTTGCCGCTGCTTTGCGTGGATCGTCCTGGGGTGGATCGCGCCGCCGTCCACGTCCTGGCCGTAGACGAGGCGCGGGCGTTCTTTGCCCGCGAACTTCCTCCTGGAGGCTCGCCATGAACCTGCTTGGCGTACGGGCGATCTACTGGTTCGAGCTGTCGCGCTGGTTCCGCACCCTGACCCAGAGCCTGGCCGCGCCAGTGATCTCGACCTCGCTGTATTTCGTGGTGTTCGGCTCGGCGATCGGCTCGCGCATGACCGCGATCGACGGCGTCACCTACGCCGCGTTCATCGTTCCGGGACTGACCATGCTCTCGCTGCTGACCGAGAGCGTCGCCAACGCCTCCTTCGGCATCCACATGCCCAAGTGGTCGGGGACGATCTACGAACTGCTGTCGGCGCCGGTTTCCTGGTGGGAAGCCGTGGCCGGCTATGTTGGCGCCGCGGCGACCAAGTCGATCCTGCTCGGCCTGATCATCCTGGCCACGGCGCGGATCTTCGTGCCCTACCACATCGCCCATCCGGCGATGATGGTCGCGTTCCTCCTGCTCACGGCGCTCGCGTTCAGCCTGTTCGGCTTCATCATCGGCGTGTGGGCGGAGGGATGGGAGCGGCTGCAGATCGTCCCGACCCTCATCATCACGCCTCTGACCTTCCTGGGCGGGAGCTTCTACTCGGTCTCCATGCTTCCGCCGCTCTGGCGAAAGGTGACGCTTTTCAACCCGGTGGTCTATCTGGTGAGCGGCTTCCGCTGGAGCTTCTATGGCGTCGCCGACGTGGCCGTGGGCGTCAGCCTGGCTGCGACCGCGGGATTCATGGTCGTCTGCCTGCTGGTGATCTGGCGCATCTTCGCCACCGGCTACAAGCTGAAGCCCTGATCCAACGGAGCCCCCGATGGCCAAATTCACCAAGCGGACGATCCTGGCGGGGTTGGGCGTCTTCGGCGCCTCCCGTGTGCTGGCCCAGGCGACGCCGGCGCGGCCCAAGGTGGTCCTCACGACCGGCGATGGGCCGATCACCATCGAGCTGGCGAACGACAAGGCGCCGCTCACCTGCGCCAACTTCCTGCGCTACGTGGACGCCCGGCGGCTCGACAAGACGCGCTTCTATCGGGCGATGAAGATCCAGGCCGAGCCGCTTAACGGCCTGATCCAGGGCGGCGTGGGCGGCATGGCCGTCGAGCTCTTCCCGCCGGTCGCGCACGAGAGCACGACGCAGACGGGGCTGCATCACCTCGACGGCACGATCTCGCTGGCCCGCGAGGCGCCGGGGACGGCGACCTGCGATTTCTTCATCTGCGTCGGATCCGTCCCGTCCCTCGACGCCGATCCGACCCAGCCCGGCGACAACCTCGGCTTCGCCGCCTTCGGCCAGGTGACCGACGGCATGGACGTCGTGCGCAAGATCCTCCTTTCCCCGACCTCGCCCACGGAGGGCGAAGGGGTGATGAAAGGCCAGATGCTCGACCCAACCGTCCCGATCGTGACGGTCAGGAGAGTGTGAGGGGTCAGCCGGGCCGCTTTGTCTTGGTCCGCCGGCGTCCCGCCGGCTCTTCCTTCCTCTTCGAATAGACCGGCCGACCGAATTAAGAGCCGGCGAGAGAGGCTGTGAATTAATCCAGACCAATCGCCTCCCCCCTTAATCTCGTCATCGCCGGCCGTCAGTGCCGGCGACCCATGGTCAGGCTCGACAGGCGTTGGCACTGACCGCGCCTGGCGGCGCGGTCACGCGAACCCGTTGGTGAACGGTGCAGTCGGTCCGTGCGTCGTGGCCGCGCCAGGAACGCGGCCATTGCCGGTCGCTCGCCTGGCCCTGCCATGGGTCGCCGGCACTGACGGCCGGCGATGACGGAAGTTTGGGGTAGGGGAGGAAAAAACGTCACATCCTCAGACGCCGGCGGACCTGAAGATGCCTACTCCACGATCGCGGGGTAGATGATGCTCTTGAGCTGGCCGCGGAAGTTGAAGGCGCCGGAAGGCATCAGCTGGGTCATGAAGACCACCACCAGGTTCTCCGTCGGATCGATCCAGAAGATCGTCGAGGCGGCGCCGCCCCAGTAGTAGTCGCCTTCGCCGAGGCCACCGTTGCGGATCCCGTCGATCGTCGTGGCGAAGCCCAGGCCAAAACCCACGCCTTCGTTGGCCGTCTCCGAGAAGCCGCCGATCGCCATCTGCGTAAGGTCGCGGCCGTCCTTGAGGTGGTTGCGGCGCATGAGGTCGATCGTGCGCGGGCCGAGGATCCGCGCGCCCTCCAGTTCGCCGCCCCGGCGGAGCATCTCGCAGAAGCGGATGTAGTCCTCGGTGGTGGAGGCGAGCCCGCCGCCGCCGGAGAGGAAGGTCGGCTCTTCGAGGTAGGCGCTGGTCTTGGGATCGTCGATCAACTGCACGCGCTTGTCGGGCGCGCGGCGATAGTTGGCGCACAGACGGTCAGCCTTGTCGGCCGGGACGAGGAAGGCGGTGTCCTTCATGCCCAGCGGCTCGAAGATCGTCTCCTGCAGGTACTTGTCGAAACGCTGCCCGCTGATCCGTTCGACCAGAGCGCCGCAGACGTCGGTCGAAAGGGAGTACATCCACCTTTCGCCCGGCTGGTAACGAAGCGGGACCTTGGCCAGCTTCTCCATGAAGTCGGACAGAGTCTCGCCGGCGCCACGGCGCACGCCGACGTCCGCATAGACTTTGTCCACCGGATGGCCGCTGTCAGGAGCCCCGAGCGCAACGAGCGCCGCGCCATAGGTGAGACCGCCGGTGTGACAGAGCATGTCCCGCATGGAGACCGGGCGGTGCGGCGCTTCGGTCTTCATCTCGGCGCCGGAGCCCGAGACCCAAACCTTGTGGTTTTTCCACGAGGGGAAGAAGCGGCTCACCGGATCGTTGAGCTGGAAATAGCCGCGCTCGTAGAGCGTCATCAGCGCGACCGAGGTGATCGGCTTGGTCATCGAATAGATGCGGAAGATGGCGTCGTCCCGCATCGCCACGCCGCGCTCGCGATCCATGTCGCCGAAGGAGCGGAAGTAGGCGAGGTGACCGTGCCTGGCGACGGCGACCTGACATCCGGCGATCTTCTTCGGGCCGATGTAGTTCCTCTCGAGATGCTCGGTGATCCGCTCCAGTCGCGCGGTGGACATCCCGGTGTTCTTGGGCGCGAATTCCATGAGCTTAAGGTTCCTCTCTTTGTCGTTTCCTGGAAGGTGGCCGTCAGCTGGACGGCCCCGACGCGGACGCCTGGGGCGCGCCGGGCGCCGCGATCAGCCACGCAATGAGCCAGCGGCCGTCGTTCGCCGGACGATACACCGCGACATAGGTTCCTGCGCTCGACTTCGAGGGATCCGAATTGGTCAGCTTGTAGGTCCCCTTCGAGGCGGCGATCTCGCCGGAGTGCGGGGCCTCCACCTTGTCGCTGGCGAAGCTGAGGTCGTCGCGCGGACCCTGCAGGTCGTCCGACACGGCCTTGCGAAGGGCGGCGGCGCCGACGATCGGCGCGCGGCCCGGGATCACGACGACCGCGTCGGCGGTGAAATGGGCCAGAACCTTGCTCGGATCGCCGCTGCTGACGTCGCTGGCGCCGCGAACCTCGCCGGCCTTGATCGTGTCGATCACCTTGGCGGTGATCACGTGATGGGAGTGGTGATGTTCGCAGCCGGCAAGGCCGGCGAGCGCAAGCCCAAGAAAGAAGGTCCGCGTCGCAGCCTTGATCATCCCTGCTTCCGAACCACCTTCACCTAGCCCCGGCCGCCCGCACAATCGCCACGCGTCAGAGTGGGCGTCAAGCACGGCGACCTCATGGTCGACAAGGGCCGCCCCGTCCGTATAAATGAGAAGGAACCCTTAATTTGGCGGTCTCTGGGGGCGCTTCTTGCCCCGAAGGCTCCGCCTGAGCGCTGACCTGAGGAAAATTCTTGCCGTCGATCCCGCGTTCCCAGGGCCTTTATGATCCCCGCAACGAGCATGACTCGTGCGGCGTTGGCTTTGTGGCCAATATCAAGGGCAGGAAATCGCAGGAGGTCATCGCCTGCGGCCTGGAGATCCTGGTCAATCTGGACCACCGCGGCGCGGTCGGAGCCGACCCTCTGGTGGGCGATGGGGCGGGCTGCCTCATCCAGATTCCCGACGCCCTACTGCGCCAATGGGCTGAGCGCCGCAACGTCGAGCTGCCTCCGCCCGGCGACTATGCGGTGGCGATGTGCTTCCTGCCGCGCGACGAGGCCGCCCGCGACACGGCGATCGGCCAGTTCGAGCACTTCATCCGGGTGGAAGGCCAGATGCTGGTCGGCTGGCGGGAGGTCCCCACCGATCCCACGGGCCTTGGCCAAGCGGTGCTCGCCCAGATGCCGGTGATCCGGCAGGCGATCGTCGCGCGAGGGGCGCACACGCCGGATCAGGCGGCGTTCGAGCGCAAGATCCTGGCGATCCGCAAGCAGACGCAGAACCCCCTGCCGGGGCTGGCGCAGCGCTACGGTCTCCCGGGCCTGACCGAATTCTACATGCCGTCCTTTTCGACCCGGACGGTGGTCTACAAGGGCCTGCTGCTCGCCCATCAGGTGGGCAGCTTCTACCGCGACCTGACCGACCCGCTGACGGAGTCGGCCCTGGCCATGGTCCACCAGCGCTTCTCCACCAATACCTTCCCATCCTGGAAGCTGGCCCACCCCTACCGGTTCATCGCCCACAACGGCGAGATCAACACTGTGCGGGGCAATGCGAACTGGATGAACGCCAGGCGCCGCACGCTGGAGTCGGAGCTGCTCGGGCCCGACCTCGACAAGATGTGGCCGCTGCTGCACCCGAACGACTCTGATACGGCCAAGCTCGACAACGCCCTCGAACTGCTCCTCGCCGGCGGCTACTCGCTCTCGCACGCGATGATGATGCTCATCCCGGAGGCGTGGGCAGGCAATCCGCAGATGGATCCGCAGCGGCGCGCCTTCTACGAGTACCACGCCGCCCTGATGGAGCCGTGGGACGGTCCCGCCGCCATCGCCTTCACCGACGGACGGCAGATCGGCGCAACCCTTGACCGCAACGGCCTGCGGCCGGCCCGCTTCGTCATCACCGACCAGGACCACGTGGTCATGGCCTCGGAAGTCGGCGTGCTGGCGATTCCGGAAGAGCGGATCGTGCGCAAGTGGCGCCTGCAGCCCGGCAAGATGCTCCTCATCGACATGGAAGAGGGGCGGATCATCGACGACGAGGAGATCAAGCGAACCCTCGCCCAGGCCGAGCCCTACGCCGAATGGTTGGCGCGCACGCAGTTCAAGCTCGAGGACCTGCCCGAGCCGCCGCATTGGGACCCCGCCGGCGCGGACGACCCGGCCGTCCTGCTCGATCGCCAACAGGCGTTCGGCTACACCCAGGAGGACATCCAGGTGTTCCTCGAGCCGATGGGCCGCGGCGGCGAGGATCCCGTGGGCTCCATGGGCACCGACACGCCGCTCGCCGTGCTCTCGCGCCGGCCGCGCCTGCTCTACGACTATTTCAAGCAGAACTTCGCCCAGGTCACCAACCCGCCGATCGACCCGATCCGCGAGGAACTGGTGATGAGCCTGGTCTCGATGATCGGCCCGCGGCCCAACCTGCTCGGCCGCCAGGCAGGCACCCACAAGCGGCTCGAGGTCTCCCAGCCGGTGCTCACCAACGGCGACCTCGAGAAGATCCGCGCCATCGCCGAACTCCTCGACGGCGCCTTCCGCACGGTGACCCTCGATGCGACCTGGCCGGCCGCGGAAGGTCCCGAAGGCCTCGCCCGAGCGCTCGACACCTTGTGTGCGGCGGCCACGGACGCCGTCCTGCAGGACATGAACATCCTCATCCTGTCGGACCGCGCGACCGGCCCCGATCGCATCCCGATCCCGGCGGCCCTCGCCACGGCGGCGGTACATCACCGCCTGATCCGCCAGGGCCTGCGCATGCAGACCGGCCTGGTGATCGAGACTGGCGAAGCGCGCGAGGTGCATCACTTCTGCGTCCTCGCCGGCTTCGGCGCCGAGGCGGTCAATCCCTACCTGGCCTTTGAAACCCTGGAGGCGATCGCCCGGTCAAATCCCGACGGTCCTGGCGCCGAGACCCTGACCAAGAACTACGTCAAGGCCATCGGCAAGGGCGTGCTGAAGGTGATGTCCAAGATGGGCATCTCCACCTATCAGTCGTATTGCGGCGCGCAGATCTTCGACGCCGTCGGCCTGTCGAGCCAATTCGTCGACCGCTACTTCACCGGCTCGGCGAGCATGATCGAGGGCGCCGACCTGATCGACATCGCCGAAGAGTGCGTGCGCCGGCACGCCGACGCTTATGGCGACGCCCCGGTCTACCGGAAGATGCTGGATGTCGGCGGTGTCTACGGCTTCCGCTTACGCGGGGAAGACCACGCCTGGACGGCCCAGTCCATCGCCAGCCTGCAGCACGCGGTGCGTGGAAATATCCCGGCCGAGTACGAGGCGTTCTCGCGTTCGATCAACGACCAGAACCGCCGTCTTCTCACCCTGCGCGGCCTGATGGAGTTCCGCTGGGCCGACACGCCGCTGCCGATCGAGGCGGTCGAGCCGGCGAGCGAGATCGTCAAGCGCTTCTCCACTGGCGCGATGAGCTTCGGCTCGATCAGCCGTGAGGCCCATACGACCCTGGCGATCGCTATGAACCGCATCGGCGGGCGCTCGAACACCGGCGAGGGGGGCGAGGAGTCGGATCGCTTCCAGCCGCTCGCCAACGGAGATTCCATGCGCTCGGCGATCAAGCAGGTCGCCTCGGGCCGCTTCGGCGTGACCGCCGAGTATCTGGTCAACGCCGACGACATCCAGATCAAGATGGCCCAGGGCGCCAAGCCCGGCGAAGGCGGTCAGCTGCCCGGCCACAAGGTCGACGAGAACATCGCCCGCGTGCGGCACTCGACGCCGGGGGTCGGCCTGATCTCTCCGCCGCCGCACCACGACATCTATTCGATCGAGGATCTGGCCCAGCTGATCCACGACCTGAAGAACGTGAACCCGGCGTCGCGCATCTCGGTCAAGCTGGTGTCGGAAGTGGGCGTCGGCACGGTAGCCGCCGGCGTCGCCAAATGCCGAGCCGACCACGTGACGATCTCCGGTTTCGAGGGCGGCACCGGGGCGAGCCCGCTGACCTCGTTGACCCACGCCGGATCTCCGTGGGAGATCGGCCTGGCCGAAACCCAGCAGACCCTGCTGCTGAACGGCCTGCGCTCACGCATCGCTGTCCAGGCGGACGGCGGCCTTCGCACGGGTCGTGACGTGGCGATAGCCGCTTTGCTGGGCGCGGACGAGTTCGGCTTCGCCACCGCTCCCCTGATCGCCGCCGGCTGCATCATGATGCGAAAGTGCCACCTCAACACCTGCCCGGTGGGGGTGGCGACCCAGGACCCGGTGCTGCGCGCGCGTTTCACCGGTCAGCCCGAGCACGTGATCAACTACTTCTTCTTCGTGGCCGAGGAGCTGCGCGGGATCATGGCCCAGCTCGGCTTCGCCACGGTCGAGGAGATGATCGGGCAGGTGGATCGGCTCGACGCGCGGCCGGCGGTCGACCGCTGGAAAGCTTCGGGGGTCGATCTCTCGCGCATCCTCTACGCCGCGCCCGCCGGCCATCCGCGCGGGCTGTGGAACAGCGAGCGCCAGGACCACGGACTGGGCGGCGCGCTCGACCATCGCTTGATCGAGGCCGCGGCGGAGGCGCTGGACGGGCGAGGGTCGGCGCGGTTCGAGACCGAGGTCCGCAACGTCAACCGCAGCGTCGGCGCGATGCTGTCCGGAGAGGTCGCGCGACGCTTCGGCCACGCGGGCCTGCCCGATGGAAGCATCGAGGTGGCCCTCAAGGGCTCGGCGGGCCAGAGCTTCGGCGCCTTCCTCGCCCGGGGCGTGACCCTCGAGCTCACCGGCGACGCCAACGACTATGTCGGCAAGGGATTGTCGGGCGGACGCATCGTCGTGCGCGCGCCATCCGAGTCACGGCGTGACCCAGCCGAGCACATCATCGTCGGCAACACCGTCCTCTACGGGGCCATCGCCGGGGAGGCCTACTTCGAAGGGGTCGCGGGCGAGCGCTTCGCCGTGCGCAACTCCGGCGCCGTGGCGGTCGCAGAAGGGGTCGGCGACCATGGCTGCGAATACATGACCGGAGGCGTGGTCGTCGTGCTCGGGCAGATCGGCCGCAACTTCGCCGCCGGCATGTCGGGCGGGATCGCGTATGTCTATGACCCCGACCATCGCATGGAGAGCGTATGCAACACGGCGATGGTCGGGCTCGAGCGCCTCGGCCCATCCGCCGGGGAAGCGTTCGAGAGGGGCGCCCCGCTGCCGCAGGCGCCGAGTGTCTGGGACTCCGGGATGGGCGATCCGCTGCGCTTCGACGCCGCGCGCCTGCGGATCCTCATCGAGCGGCACCATCGCCATACCGGGAGCGCCCGCGCGGCGGCCCTGCTGGCGGATTTCGACCAGTCCTTGAAGTCGTTCGTGAAGGTGACCCCGCACGATTACCGGCGCGCCCTGCAGTCCGCGCGCCAAGCGTCCGCCCACGCCGTGGCGGCTGAGTAGGAGCCGCCCGATGGGTTCGACCACAGGTTTCCTCGAGATCGAGCGGCGTGAGCGTCCCTACGATCCCCCGACGGCGCGCCTGAAGACGTGGCGCGAGTTCGTCCATCCGTTGCCGGCGCCGGAGGCTGAGCGGCAGGCGGGTCGTTGCATGAGCTGCGGGGTGCCGTTCTGTCATACCGGCTGTCCGGTCAACAACCTGATCCCAGACTGGAACGACCTCGTCTATCGGCGCGAGTGGCGGGAAGCGCTGGAGACCCTGCACTCCACCAACAACTTCCCCGAGTTCACCGGCCGGGTCTGCCCGGCGCCGTGCGAGGCCGCCTGCACCCTCAACATCGACGAGGCGCCGGTGACCATCAAGACGATCGAATGCCAGATCGTCGACCGCGGCTGGGAGGAAGGCTGGATCGTCCCGCAGCCGCCGAAGGTCCGCACCGGCCGCCGCGTGGCGGTGGTCGGTTCGGGGCCTGCAGGCCTCGCTTGCGCCCAGCAGCTCGCGCGCGCCGGCCACGAGGTGACGGTGTTCGAGAAGAACGACCGCATCGGCGGCCTGCTCCGCTACGGAATCCCCGACTTCAAGATGGAAAAGCGCCTCATCGACCGCCGTCTCGAGCAGATGGAGGCCGAAGGCGTGCGCTTCCGGCCCAACTCGCACGTCGGCCGCGATGTCTCGCTGGAGAAGATCGCCGCCGCCCACGATGCGGTGGTGCTGGCCGGCGGGGCGGAGTGGCCGCGCGACCTGGAGCTGCCGCCCCACGGCCTATCCGGCATCCACTTCGCCATGGAGTTCCTGACCCAGCAGAACCGTCGTCTCGCCGGAGACCCCGAGGCGGTCGCCGCCCCGACGGGCACGATCAGCGCCGAGGGCAAGCACGTCGTGGTCATCGGCGGGGGCGACACCGGCTCCGACTGCATCGGCACATCCAACCGCCAAGGCGCGGCATCGGTCACTCAGCTTGAGATCATGCCCCAGCCTCCGGCGCGGGAGAACAAGGCCCTGACCTGGCCGGACTGGCCGCTGAAGCTGCGCACCTCCTCCTCTCAGGAAGAAGGTTGCGAGCGCGATTTCGCCGTAGCGACACGTCAGGCGCTCGGCCGTGACGGTCGGATCGAGGCGCTCGAATGCGCCCGGCTGGAATGGACGTCGGGTCCCGACGGCCGCCTGCGGATGACCGAGATTCCGGACAGCCGCTTCGAGCTGAAGGCGGATCTGGTGCTGCTCGCCATGGGATTCCTCGGGCCCCATCACGATGGGCTGCTCGAGGAGGCTCGGGTCGCGCTCGATCCGCGCGGTAACGTCTCCGCCAACACTGAAGACTACCGCACCTCGCGCCGGAATGTCTTCGCCTGCGGGGACATGCGGCGGGGTCAGTCGCTGGTCGTCTGGGCGATCCGCGAAGGCCGGCAGTGCGCGCGCGCCGTCGACGAGCAGCTCATGGGGACGAGCGATCTTCCCGGCTGAGGGTCGGTTCGCGCGCTTACCTTAGGGGGACAATGCATCCTGACGGGCGGACGAAGTCTCCTGGGCCTTAGGGGCTAGGCGCCAGATCCGGTCGCCGTGCCGGGTGTGCCAGATGGCCAGGATCGGCACGGCGATGACCAGGTCGCGTCCGCGCCGCGCCAGGGACAGGGCCAGGGCGGCCGGCGAGGCCACGCCGAAGAAGTGTCCGAGCAGGACCAGGGCGCCCTCCTGTATGCCCAGGGAGCCGGGGATCAGGAAACCCACCGCCTTCGCCCCGGCCGTCAAACTGTCGATCACCAGCGCCCCGCCGAGGGTGGCGTGAACGTCCAGGAACAGCAGGGTGATCCAAGTCTGGACCCCGCCGAGCATCCAGCCGGCGAAATGCAGCGCCCAGGCCGTCGCCAGGGAGGCAGGGCGGCTGCGGATCTCGCCGAATCCCTCGGCCACGGGCGCTCCGCCTGGGCCGTCGTCCCGCTTGAGGACACGCCGTAGGAGGCGCTCGATCAGGGGCGCGCCGTGGCTTTGGGCGAGCACCAGTCCCACCGACATCAGGACAAGCGCGCCGATCACCACTAGCGTCGGCCGACCCAGCACATTGTGCGGACGAAGTATGGAGAGCAGGGCGGCCCCGAAGCCGACGAAGGCCACCTGACCGGTGAACTCCACGGCGAGGTCCGTCACGGTCGAAGCGGTCGCGAACCCTCCCGAGACCCCCTCGAGCGAAAGCGCCCGCCCGCCCAGCAGCACGGCCCCGACCTGGCTGAAGGGAAGGGCCTGTCCGGAGGCGTCGCGCACCAACCTGGCCCAGATGTAACGGCCGATGGGCGAGTCTGGCCGTCCTCGCCCGAGCAATGCCCAGGCAATGCCCAGCAGGACGCCCAGTCCGAGCTGGAAGGCGACGATCGCCACGAAACCCCAGGCGCCCAGGCGCACGACAGCGCGCGCCACCTCGAGCAGTCCGGCGGACCAGAGGAGCCAGGCGAGCAGCCCTACGCCAATGAGGGCCGTCAGAACCGTGCGCAGTTTCACGCCGCCGCGAACTCTTCCTCGACGTCAAAGCAGCGCATGTAATCCCGATATCGGTCCCGTTCATGGCGGGGATCGAGGCCAAAGTCCTCGAACCGATACACATTGCGTCCGTAGCCGCCATCGGGCTTGGCCTCAACGTACCCCAGCAGCCGTTCGCGGAACGCTGGGGTCAGCTTCATTCCGAAGTGGTCGTAGAGCTGCGAGACCGTTCCGAGCGGGTCGGAGGTCACGGCCTTGTAGTGGACGTGGAAGACCTGCGACGCCGGCCAGAGGTGTTCGACATGCGCCTCCATCATCCGGCGCGCGCCGATCGCCCAGTCCTGGGTGATCTGCCGGCCGACCGCAATCGGATCGACCTTGCGCGAGAATGGTCGGCGAAGGACCTGGGTCAGCCGCGCCACTGAGGGGAGCACCTTCAGCGGATCGCGATGGGCGAACACGATCCGCGCATCCGGGTACACCGCGCGAAGCGAATCCATGGCGAAGACGTGATCGGGGGCCTTCAGGACCCAGCGCGCCGACGTCTCGCCCTGCAGGTGCTGCAGAAACCGCTTGTGCACCCTGTAGCCCGGCAGGTGTCCCGACTGGCTCAACCAGCGGCGGTAGGAGGGGATCTCGTAGGTCGTGTCGAACCTGAGGCTCTGGAAGCTGTGCGCCGTCAGTTCGGTGCACTCCTGCGGGGTGCGGGCTTCGAAGGGATGCAAGTTGCGAAGCTCGGGAGTGATCCAGTGAAATAGCTGGAACTGGCGCTGGACGCTGTCCGGGCCTGCGCCGTGTCCGGCGGCGGGATGGTCCGGATAGGGGTGGATCGCCTGCCAGCAGCGAAGCACCTCGCTGTCCTCGTCCTCGGCCAGAAGGGCGTGGAGGAACGAGGTCCCGCTGCGCGGCAGGCCCATGACAAAGATCGGCGCCGGCACGGGACGGTCGAGGATCAAAGGATCCTGGCGCTCGCGGTCCCGCAGAATCAGCAGGTTCTTGAGCAGGCGCAGAGTATCCCAGCGCGTTGAGACGCGGCCGAAGAGGTTGAGGTCCGCCTCTTCCCGGTAA
>JAFANN010000314.1 GCA_019232665.1 Caulobacteraceae bacterium
CGTCAACGCCATGAGGCACGGCCAGGCGACGATCGAGGCAATGCTCGCGCACGGTATCCCACTGGACAGCGCGAGAGCAGCGCTCTGGCAGGCAATAGATGGCCAGGCGGTCATGCTGGCGACCAACAACATGTTCGCAGCCATCGCCATCTGCCTTGGCCTGGCCGCGGCCCTGATCTGGCTGGTGCCCAAGCCGAAGGGCCCGATCGACACCTCGGGCGCTCACTAGCCACAGCGGAAGCCTCCGTTCGTCCGGACCCGGCCGAACCCCTCCGCAGACTGTGACACTTACAAGGAAAGACCTTCATGACTCTCGAGAACAAGACCGCCCTGGTTACGGGCGCGGCCAGCGGCATTGGCAAGGAGGTGGCCCGCCAGTTCCTCGCCGAGGGCGCCAAGGTCGCCATTGCCGACCTCCGTCTCGACGCCGCCAGCTGCGTCGCCCGCGAGCTCGATCCTTCGGGCGCCCGAGCGATCGGCGTCGCCATGGACGTTGCCGACGAGGGACAGGTCGAGGCTGGTTTCGACGAAGTGGCCGATCGCCTCGACGGGCTCGACATCCTGGTCTCCAACGCCGGGGTCCAGATCGTTGCGCCCCTCGACGCGTTCGACTTCGGCGATTGGAAGCGGATGCTCGCCATCCATCTGGATGGGGCCTTCCTGACGACCCGGGCCGCGCTCCGCCGCATGTACGCCCAGGGGCGGGGCGGCTCGATCCTCTACATGGGCTCCGTCCACTCCAAGGAAGCCTCGCGCCTCAAGGGGCCCTACGTCACGGCCAAGCACGGCCTGGAGGGCCTCGCCAAGGTCGTGGCCAAGGAAGGCGCTCCGCACGGGGTCCGCAGCAACCTCGTCTGCCCCGGATTCGTGCGCACGCCGCTCGTCGAACGGCAAATCCCCGAACAGGCCAGGGAGCTTGGGATCACAGAGGAGGAGGTGGTCAGGACCGTGATGCTGAAGGAGACGGTCGATGGCGAGTTCACCAGCCTCGACGACGTCGCCCGCACCGTCGTGTTCCTCGCCGGCTTCCCCACCAACGCCCTCACCGGCCAGTCCATCGTGGTCAGCCACGGCTGGTGCATGCAGTAGTCGCGAGGATCCACGAAGATGAATGTGCATGCCACGGAGGGGCTCATCCCCTCCCGAAGGGTTGGTTCGGTGGATGACCGGCCGCCCTTTGAATGCGTCGCCCTGCTGCTCCAGGGCGGCGGAGCGCTCGGCGCCTATCAGGCCGGTGTCTACGAAGCGCTCGCCGAGGCGGATCTACACCCCGACTGGGTCGCCGGGATCTCGATCGGGGCGATCAACGCCGCGCTGATCGCTGGCAATCCGCCAGAGACGCGGCTGGAGAAGCTCAAGCTCTTCTGGGACTGCGTTACCGCCGGGGGCGGTTCGTGGCCGGCGCCCGAGGACTTCTGGCCCTCCGGAGGCGACTTCGCTCGCGGCGTCGCCAACCAGCTGAGCTCCGCCGTCGCCGCGGCGTTCGGCGCTCCGGCGTTCTTCGCCCCTCGCTTGCTTAGCCCCTGGCTGCGGCCCTCAGGGACCCTTGACGCGACGAGCTACTACGACACCTCGGCCCTAAGGCGCACACTCGAGAGCCTGGTCGACTTTGACCGGATCAACTCCGGAGAGACGCGCTTCAGCGTCGGCGCGGTCAATGTGGCGACGGGCAACCTCGTCTATTTCGACAACCGCACGCACGTCATCGGACCCGAGCATGTGATGGCGAGCGGGGCGCTGCCGCCCGGCTTTCCCGCAGTGGAGATCGAAGGCGAGCACTACTGGGACGGCGGGCTGGTCTCAAACACGCCCCTCCAGTGGGTTGTGGAGTGTGAGCCGCGCCAGGACACGCTCGCCTTCCAGGTGGACTTGTGGAACGCGCGCGGCGCATTCCCGCGCGACATGGCCGAGGTCTTCACCCGGGTGAAGGAGATCCAGTATTCGAGCCGGACACGGGCGAACTCGGATCGCTTCCGCGCGACACAAAAACTTCGGAACGCGCTGGCTGATCTGTTGGCGAAGCTCCCCGAAGACCTGCGCGACGCGCCCGAGCACCAACTCCTCGCCCCGGAGGCGGATCGCAAGGTCTACAACCTGATCCAGCTCATCTACCGGCCCAGGTCCTATGAGGGCGGGTCCAAGGATTACGAGTTCTCGAGGCGCAGCATGGAGGAGCACTGGAGCGCGGGCTTTTTCGACACCCTGCGCACCCTCCGTCACCCCGAGGTGCTTCAGCGGCCCAGGAATGCCGAGGGCCTCTTCATCTTCGATCTCGCCGTCCACGGCCGCGAGTGATCGCCGGCCCCCACAGCCCCACAGCCATCCTCAATCAACGGAGTAGCAGATGAAAGCCTGCGACATCCGCGAACGCGCGTTCGCCATGCCCCTGACCCACCCGGCTTACCCGCCGGGGCCCTATCGGTTCGTGAACCGTGAGTTCCTCACGATCACCTACCGCACCGACCCGGAGAAGCTGCGCGAGCTGGTGCCGGAGCCGCTCGTCGTCGATGCTCCTGTGGTCAAGTTCGAGTTCATCCGCATGCCCGACTCCACCGGATTTGGCGACTATACCGAGGCCGGCCAGGTCATCCCGGTGCTCTATCAGGGCCGGAGAGGCGCCTACACGCACTGCATGTTCCTCAACGACCACCCGCCGATCGCCGGCGGACGGGAGCTGTGGGGCTTCCCTAAGAAACTGGCGCAGCCGAGCCTGCGCGCGGAGATCGACACGCTCGTCGGCGCCCTGGACTATGGTCCGGTCCGCGTCGCCCTCGGCAGCATGGGATACAAGCACCGGGACGCCGACGCCGCGGCGACCCTCGCCGCGCTGCAGGCGCCCAACTACCTTCTGAAGATCATCCCCCACGTCGATGGCACGCCCAGGATCTGTGAGCTGGTGGAGTATCACCTCACCGACATCCGCCTGAAGGGCGCGTGGACGGGCCCCGGCGCCCTCTTCCTCTCGCCGCACGCCCTTGCCCCCGTGGCCGAACTCCCGGTGCTCGAGGTGATCTCCGCCGAGCATCTCCTCTGCGACCTCACCCTCGATCTCGGCAAGGTCGTCCACGACTACCTGGGCTGAGGAGGCGTCTTACTCGCCGCGCTTCACTCGGCCCCACTCGTCGCGGATGATGCCGCGGCCAAGGGAAACGATTTCCTTCAGGTGGTCCGAGAGCCTGCCCTCGTGCAACTCGTCCTGCTGGAGAAGGCCCACGGCGGCGGCGATCGCCTCGTTCAGCGCTTGATGCGACGGCTCGGCCGTCTTGGTCAGCAGCTGGATCTGGGCGATCGCCATGAAGCTCTTCTCGAGCTTGTCGAGCAGAGTGAGGTTTTCCATGACCGGTCCGGCGCCGCCGCGCCAGTCGGTGACGTGGCCGCGCTTGATCACCTGCGCCGCGTTCACCACCGAGATCAGCTCGGCCAGCCGGTCGCGGAAGGTGTCGATCCACCTCTGGCGGTTGGTCGAGAGCACGTCGGCCTTGAACTGCCGGTGGGCCACCGAGAGGGAGGTAAACGCCCCGATCAGCGAAACCGCGAGCGCGGTGACGGCGGTGATGGCGCCCCAGGGGTAGGAAAGGCCGACTGTCATGGCCACCTCCTTTTTCTGGACTGACTTGTACATTTTTGGCTTGACGTCCGCAAGAGATAATCATACTGTTCGGTACGGTTTAATTATGGGTGCGTGAACGCCACCCGCGTACGAAAGGCCCGAGCCATGACGCTCAAAGTCCACGACTTCTGTCCGCCGTTGGACGCGATGACGCTCCTGGAGTTTCGCGATGACGCGTTCCAGGCGTGGGTGGAATCGCCCGATCATCAGAATGAGAATTGGTTCGGGTACTACAGGCGTGTCGCGCGCCTGCTCGATCACTCTCGCGCCTTGAAGGAGCAGATCCGACTGTCCCTGGGCTGAGCGATCTTCAGACGCGTCGCTTCTTTAGAGCGGGTTCAGACGATGTTGCCGACGCCAGCTGGGGGTCGCCGTCGAGGCCATACGCGCGCAGGAACGCCTCGACGGCGTCTCGGGCGCGCCTGGCGATGGTCGCCCGATCAGGGGCCGCACCAGCATTCAGCAGCAGCTGATCCATGTGTTCCGACTCGAGCATCCCCTTGAGATGCATGGTCATGACCCAGGGGTCGGCGGCGCGGAGGCTTCCGGCGGCGATAAGTTCCTCCAGGAAGGCCGCGAGCCTGAGCCAGCCACGGCGAAGTCCCTGGTCGTAGAACCGCTGGCCAACGCCGCTTTCCGGGGGCATCGCCGCGACCATCCGGTAGTTCGCGATCGGCCTCGGCGCCGTCGCCGTGGCGAGGTACAGCTTGCCGAAGCGCTCGAGCGCCTCCCGCACGTCCTGGGTGGACCGCAGCTGATCCATCATCTCGCCGGTGTCGGCGTCGATATCTTCCTGGACGCAGGCGACGAAGAGATCCTCCTTGGTCGGGAAGTAGCTGTAGAGGGTGCTCTTCGACCCCCCGAGCCGCGCGGAGATTTCCGCCATGGTGGCGCGGTCGAATCCCTGCTCGGCGAAGACGGAGCGCGCCGCCTCCACGATCGCCCGACGACGGGCCTCGGTGCGGACTCTCAAGCTTCGCCTCGCTCGCTTTCCCTGTTAACGGACCGAGTTGTACACTTATCGAGCCTCGATGACCATCGGCGCTGAGCATGGAATTCTCAGCGTCAGCCGCCAAACGCGGCGTTCCGAGCGAATCTCCTATTTGACGAAGTGGTCACCAATTCGTGAAGTCCTTATCAGAGGAGACTTGCCTGTGAATTGGCCTTTTTGGCTTGCGAACGCACATTTCGCGAGCAATTATCTGACGAAATCGTCAGCTTGAGGACCGCGTCATGAACGGCATCAAGATCGAGGACGTGGCCTACGTCCGGTTCCGCGCGCCCGATCTCGCGGCGATGCGCGCCTTCCTGGAGGACTTCGGCCTGACGGTGACGCATGCGGACGAGCGGCGGCTAGTCGCCCGCGGCGCAGGCGCTGCGCCGGTCGCGCACGTGACCGAGCGGGGAGACCCGGCTTTCGCCGGCCTCGCGTTCCGCGCCGCGAGTGTCGAGGACGTCGAACGGCTGGCTTCCGCCGAGGGCGTTACGGTGGAACCCCTCGACCTGCCGGGCGGAGGCGTCGTCATGACGCTGAGCGATCCCGACGGCCACCGCGTCGAGGTCGTCGCCGGCCAGGCGCCCGCCGAAACCGTAGCGATCCGCGCTCCCCAGCCCTGGAACCGCGCCGCCGTGCGCGAACGCCTGCGGACGGTGAAGCGGATTGCTCCGGGGGCGGCGCACGTCGTGCGTCTGGGCCACGTGGTCCTGAACGTGTCGGACTTCCGCGCCTCCGAGCGGTGGTACAAGGACCGCTTCGGCTTCATCACCTCGGATGAGATCCAGGTGACGCCGCAATTCGCCCTGGGCGCTTTCCTGCGCTGTGACCGTGGCGAGACGCCGACAGACCACCACACGCTCTTTCTGGCGCAATCGCCGAAGGGTCCCGGCTTCAACCACGCGGCCTTCGAGGTTGCCGACCTCGACGATCTGATGTGCGGCCACGAGCAGCTCAAGACCGCTGGCCGCCACGCTGAATGGGGCGTGGGGCGCCATCTCCTGGGAAGCCAGGTCTTCGACTATTGGCGCGACCCCTGGGGTCACACCGTGGAGCACTGGACCGACGGCGACCTCTTCACCGCCGCCGACGGATCGAACGTCGCCACCTTGCAGGACCTGCTGGGCGTGCAGTGGGGGCCGGCTGCGCCCCCGACCATGGGTTGAAAGGATTGATCCGATGAAACTGGCCACCTTCCAGGCGGACGGCGCGCCGCAACTCGGCGTCGTCATGGGCGGACGGATCGTTCCCCTCGCCGAGACCGCGCCGGGCCTGCCTGGCGAAATGATCGGACTAATCGCCGCCTGGCCCAGCGCGGAGGTCGAGGTTCGGCGCATCGCCGAGGCAGGCGTCGGCGCCATGCCCCTCGACAAGGTCCGACTGCTCGCGCCCATACGCCGGCCGGGGAAGATCATGGCGATCGGCCTCAACTACGCCGACCACATCACCGAAAGCGGACTTGGGACGCCTGAGCACCAGGTCTGGTTCAGCAAAGCGCCGACAGCTGCAAACGGGCCGCACGACCCGATCCACGTCCCCAAGGTCTCCCAGACTCTCGACTATGAGGCGGAACTCGTGGCGGTGATCGGAAGGGGCGGGCGACACATTACCCGTGAGGACGCACCGGCCGCGGTGTTTGGCTACTGCTGCGGCAACGACGCCACAGAACGTGCCTGGCAGCATCGGACGCCGCAATGGGTTCTGGGCAAGTCCTTCGACACCCACGCCCCCTTCGGGCCGTGGATCACGACTGCCGACGAGATCGGCGATCCCCATGGCCGCTCGATCCGATGTCTCGTGAATGGGGAGGTGCGACAGGACTCGAACACGCAGCATCTGGTGTTCGATGTCTGGGCGCAGATCGAACATCTGAGCCAGGCGATGACCCTGGAGCCGGGAGACCTCATCTTCACCGGCACACCCGGCGGGATCGGCGCGGCGATGAAGCCGATGCGCTTCCTCAAGCCTGGCGACCGCGTGCGCGTGGAAATCGAAGGCCTGGGCGCGCTGGATAATCCGTGCGTGGCGGAGGCGTGAGGTGGAACACGAAGAATTCGACTGCGATGTTCTGGTCATTGGTCTTGGCCCGGTCGGCGCGGCGCTGACGGCCCTGCTCGCCCAGAGGGGCTTGCGGGTGATCGCCATCGACAAGGACAGCACGATCTACCCGCTACCTCGCGCGGTGCACTTCGATCACGAGATCATGCGCCTCTTCCAGCAACTCGGCGTGGCGGAGGAGGTGGGGCGACATGCCCGCGACGTTCCGGACTACGAGTTTCGCGCCGCCGACGGAACGCTGCTGATGAAACTGCCGCGCGGGGGCGAAAGCCCCTCCGGCTGGCGTGCGGGCTACATGTTCCACCAGCCGGGTCTCGAGCAGGTGCTGCGCGATCTGATCGCCGGTCTCCCTTCAGTGGAGGCGAGGCTCGGCGTCCTGTTCGAAGGATTCGTCCAGGATACCCAAGGCGTGACAGCAAGTCTTGTGGGGCCGGAGGGACCGCAAAGCGTGCGCGCGCGCTACCTGATCGGTTGCGACGGCGCCTCGAGCCTGGTGCGAGGCGCGATCGGCGGAGGGTTGTACGACTATAAGTTCGATGAGCCGTGGCTGGTGGTCGACGTGAGCACGTCCGACGCCTGTCGGCTGCCGACTTCGAACATTCAGGTCTGCGACCCCGCCAGGCCGACCACCTGTGTTTTCGGGGGTCCGGGCTGGCATCGATGGGAATTCATGCTGCTGCCCGGCGAGACGCCCGAGGCGATGACGAACGATGCGGTAATCGAGGCACTCATCCGCCCGTGGGGCTGCGGGCCGGTCAAGGTCGAGCGCAAAGCGGTCTATCGTTTCCATGGCCTGGTAGCCAATCGATGGCGATCAGGCCGGGCCATTATCGCCGGCGACGCCGCGCACCAGACCCCGCCGTTCGCGGGACAAGGCATGTGCTCTGGGATGCGCGACGCAGCCAACCTCGCGTGGAAACTCGAAGCCGTATTGAAAAGCCAGGCCGACGACGCCCTTCTGGACACCTATCAGGCGGAACGAGAGCCGCATTCCCGCGCCCTGATCGAACTCGCAATTGGGATGGGACGGATCGTTTGCACGCGCGACCCGGCGCAGGCGGATCGTCGTGACGCCGACATGCGGGCCGCCGTGGCCCGTGGCGCCCCACCCCTCCCGCCGATGAGGCCAAGTCCCTTCACGACGGGATGCGTGCTTGCTGGCAGCCCGGGGGCTGGCGAGATGTTTCCCCAGCCGGTGAGCGGGCAAGGCGAGTCGCTGCAGCGGATGGACGACATCATGGGACCGGAGCCTTGGCTGCTGACCCGCGGTCGAGCGCTCAAGGCGGTGGGCCTGCGCACGCTCAGTCTGAGCTGCGAGCGCCTTGCTCCGTTCCGGCGGGACCTCGCGAAATGGCTAGTCGAACATTCAACCGAGGCGGTGCTGGTGCGTCCAGACCGCTACGTATTCGGAAGCGGGGACGCTCGCTCGCTCGTGGACGCTTGGAGGAAATGCCTGCAGACAGGCCTCGCAGCGTGACCGCGCGGCGTGCGAGTCCGAGGGCGGAGCGAACCCGTTTGGCTCTCATCGGGGCTGGCCGCCAACTGTATAGCCGTCGGCCAATCGACGCAGTCACCGTCGATGAAATTGTTCAGGCGGCGGAAGTCGGCAAAGGCAGCTTTTACAACCACTTCGCCGACCGCGAGGCGCTGGTGCGAGCCATCGCGGGGGACATCCGAGCGACTGTCGAAGCCGCTGTGACGCGCGCCAACTCAGGGGTCGATGATCCGGCGCGGCGGGTGGCGCGGGCGGTTTGCGCCTACCTCCGCTTCGCCCTTGACGAGTCGGAGGCCGCCGGCGTGCTGGTCCACATCCACAGCGGCCACACTTCCCTTTCTGCGCCGCTCAACCAGGGGCTGGTGCACGACATCGAGACGGGGTTGGCCAGCGGCCGCTTCGCAGTCGCCACTGTGGAATCCGGCGTGCTCTACGTCCTCGGGGTCACACAGCTCGCCCTGGTCCGCGTCGTCCAGGAATCGACGAAGCCCTTAGTCGTCTCCCTGGGCCAGCAGATGACGACTCTCATTCTTAAGGGTTTTGGCGTTCCGGCCGCCGAGGCCGACCTCATCGCCGCGCAGGCCAGCGACGAGATCATCCGAAAAGGAATTTCGTCGCGCGAGCGGTGACGCCAGGGCCGAACCATCGTCGTCGGCCTCGCGAGCTCCCCTGCCGCGCTCACCGTATAACCGTCACCAACGATGGCGAAGGCTTCGATCCGTTTCGGCGACGTTTGCAATCAGCCGGCAGGCAGCTCAGGGGCCAGCACCTGCTCACGCATCGTCGCCGCCGCGTGCACGGCCAACTCGCCGTCCTGAAGGAAGCGCGTCAGAACGAGGTGCGTGCGCCCGCTCCTCGTCTCATGACGAGCCTCCATGATGAAGCGTGGCCCGACTATGGGCTTGAAGTAGTCCACATGAATGTTTGTCGTCGCCAGCCAGAGCCGCCCGGCGGACGCGTTGCGTTCGGCCCACCGCCGCGCCGTCGCGAGCGCGATGAGATCGACATAGGTGGGGGTGAAGCCTCCGAAGAGCTGCCCGCGGGGATTGCGTGCGCGGTCTGGGACGTGGGCCGAAACCCTCAGGAACCCGTCGCTCTGGTCGAGGAGATCCCAATCCCACGCTTCGAGGAAATCGCCGGCCGCATGGCCGCGGCGGAACAAACGGCCGGGCTCGGTGGGCGCCTGCGCGGGCGAAGTCGCACTCTCGTCTGTCATTGCGCTCTCCTCGATCGACGAAAGGGGCCGGCGCCACTGCGGGAACGTGCGGGCCGCCGGATTATGTGAAGGTTGAGTGACGGCGGGTCGGGGCTAAGCGCGGCGTTGTCCTAAAGGTCGCGCAGAGGAATACCGCCGAGGAATACCGCCGATCTGCAGGTCGGTGTTTGGCCAATGGCCAGATTGAGGACTTGGTCGAAGACACCCGCAGGCGTCAGGACGGCTATTAGTCAACTGTCGTTGACTTATGTCAATGGACGTTGACTGCGACGAGCCTTGCAGTCGCAAGGGCGAGAGACTGCCAAGATGCTCGTCCGCGGGAGCTGACCCGCCTGCCGATCGAGTTTGCGTGCGCCCTTCAGGAAAACCGCAGCAGAACAAACGATACGTTGTCCGGCGCGCCTCGGGCGAGGCATGTCCGGATCAGCTCGTCCGCCGCGGCCTCGAGATCGCTCGCCGCGATTGTCTCGCCAATCTCGGCGTCCTTCATGACGCGGGTGAGCCCGTCGGTGGCGAGAACGAAGGTGTCTGCGCGTCCGATCTGGCCCTCACTGCGGTCGACCTCCAGCCGCGCCGAAGCGCCGGCAGCGCGGGTGATGACATTCCCATCGGGGTGGGTGAGCGCCTCCTCAGGCGTGATCTGGCCGGTGTCCACGAGGTTCTGGACGAGGCTGTGATCGTGGGTGAGTTGCTGCAGCTCGCCTCCGCGCACGACGTAGCCCCGGCTGTCGCCGGCCCAGAGGAAGACGAAGGCGGAGGGGTCGGTCAGGAGCGCGACGATCGTGCTGCCGATGGTGCGTCCGCTTTGAACTCGTCCCATCTCGAACAGCCGCCTGTTGGCCGCCTCGATCGCCGCGGCCGCTGCGTCAGCCCGGGCGTGGAGGTCGCCGTCGGGCGCGCACGTATCCAGGGCCTCCATCAGCAGGGCGCTCGCCACGTCCCCGTGCTGATGGCCGCCCATGCCGTCGGCGACCGCCCAGAGCCCCTTGTCCGGTCGCGCCAGAACGGCGTCCTCATTGCGCAGGCGGCTGCCCCGGTGGGTCCGCACGACATGGTCGATCTTCATCCGTCGATCTCGGCGCGAGCGGACCACCCTCTGGCGGACCGTAGTTGCGGGAAGATACACTGAGAGTACGTCCCGCTCAGGCGGAATCGCCTGAGCGGGGCCAACGTGCTCTAGATTCATGAGCTTGAGCGCGTTCTGATCGCAAAGCCGGTTCCCACTTTTGCGGAACGCGATCTGATTTGTCCGCGGGTGATCCGGAGGTCGGAAACCTTGAACGCCCCGTTTCACACCAAAGCCCTTCCGCCCGGCGTGTTGCTTCGCGAGTGGCGGCTGGAGGACGTGCTCGGGGCGGGCGGTTTCGGGATCGTCTATCGGGGGCGCGGTGTCTATTTTGATGAACTGGTCGCAATCAAAGAATATTTCCCCGGAGCGATCAGCGATCGGATCGACGGTGTCACTGTAACGCCGACGGACTCTTCGTCCGAAGAGATTTACGAACTGGGCCGAAAGAAATTCCTGGAGGAAGCGAAGATCCTCTGGACGCTGTCTCAACCCCAACGACACCCGAATATCGTCAGCGTCCGGAGCCTGTTCGAGGTCCACGGCACCGCCTACATGGTCATGGATTTCGAGCAGGGACTTTCGCTGTCGCAGATGCTGCACGAGGGTCGGCGTTTCGACGAGGCGAGCCTGATGGCCCTGCTCCGGCCGATCGCGGACGGGCTCGAGCGCGTGCACGATGCGGGCGTGATCCATCGGGACATAAAGCCGGCGAACATCCTCGTGGACCACAGCGGGCGGCCGGTGCT
>JAFANN010000277.1 GCA_019232665.1 Caulobacteraceae bacterium
GAGCGGTAGTTCTCCACCGGTTCGCGCCAGCAGCTCTCGCCAAGGTCGGTCGTCTGATTGTCGATGTGATCGAGGATCCGCTGCGCGATCGCCCGATCGTCGAGAAGCGCGCCCATCGCCTGAGCCCTTCCGGTCTGCGTGTCGCAGGAACCTTCCGCCTCGGACGCACCGGCCACAAGCCCTGAGACCCCTATGGTCCGTCATGGCCGGGCGTCAGTCCCGGCCACCCATCGGACGGCTTGGCTG
The DNA here is from genome assembly GCA_019232665.1 of Caulobacteraceae bacterium. Classification (GTDB taxonomy): domain Bacteria; phylum Pseudomonadota; class Alphaproteobacteria; order Caulobacterales; family Caulobacteraceae; genus Acaudatibacter. Next base: position 247 of record JAFANN010000277.1, read on the forward strand.
AGCCTCGGCATTGACCGCGCCGCTGCGCGGTCAAGCTTCGTGAAATGAGTCACCCGGTCATCCCACCCGTCATGGCCGCGCCAGGAACGCGGCCACGGCAATTCGCTCGCCAAGCCTTGCCATGGGTGGCCGGGACTTTCGCCCGGCCATGACGAACCTCAGGGGCGAACGCGATTCAGACCGCAAACACGCATAGGGCCGCAACCTCCGTACGTCCCCTCTCGGGACTAGGCTTCCGCGACGGAGGGCGGACGATCCTGGGCGGCGAAAGATGGAGGCTGCGCATTGTGCGGACCCACGACCTGATCATCGCCGGCGGCGGCATCGGCGGCTCGTCCCTGGCGGCCGTGATGGCGCGCGCGGGGCGCAGCGTGCTTCTGCTCGAGAGGTCGGAGGTCTTCGAGGACCGCGTGCGCGGCGAATGGATCGCGCCCTGGGGCGTGGCCGAGGTGAAACGGGTCGGGCTCTACGACCTGCTGATCGGCGCCGGCGGCCATCACCTGACCCGACACGTCACCTATGACGAGTCCGTCGATCCCGCGGCGGCGGAATCCGCGACGTTGCCGCTCGGAATCTTCAAGGAGGGCGTGCCCGGCCCGCTGTGCATCGGCCATCCCCGCCATTGCCAGACCCTGATCGAGGCCGCGGCGGCCGCGGGCGCCGATGTGCGGCGCGGCGTGACCGTCAGCGGCCTCGAAGCCGGCCCATCGCCGCGGGTGAGCTTCGAGCACGCCGGCGAGACCTTCGAAGCCGGAGCGCGGCTCCTTGTCGGCGCCGACGGACGCATCTCCAAAGTGCGCGAGGCCGCGGGGATCGCCCTGCATCAGGATCGGCCCCACCACTGGTTCGCCGGTCTCCTGGTCGACGACGCGGGCGGCTGGAGCGAGGATCTGCAGGCGATCGGCACGGAGGGCGACTTCGGCTTCCTGGCCTTCCCGCAGGGCGGCGGCAAGGTGCGGGTCTACGGCGGCTACGCGCTGAACCAGCCGGGGCGGTTCAAGGGCGAGGAGGGCGCGAAACGCTTCCTCGAGGCCTTTGCGGTGAACTGCTCCCCGGCCAACCAAGCCCTGGCTGCCGGCCGCCCGGCCGGACCGCTGCTGAGCTACTTCAACAACGATTCCTGGACCGATCGCCCGTACGCGCCCGGCGTGGTGTTGATCGGCGATGCGGCCGGCTGGAACGATCCGATCATCGGCCTTGGCCTCTCGATCACCTATCGCGACGTGCGCATCGTCAGCGAGCTCCTGCTCGGGTCGGACGATTGGGCCGCGCTGGACTTCACGTCCTACGCCGAGGAGCGCGCCGAACGCATGCGCCGGTTGCGCTTCACCGCCAAGCTGCAGGCGACGCTGGACATGGAATTCGACGACGCGGCCAAGGCGCGCCGCGCCAGCCTGTTCGAGCGCGCGGCGGCCGATCCGAGCCTTCGCATGCACGCCTTCGCCGTGCTGGCCGGGCCGGAAGCCGTGCCCGAAACGATGTTCACCGCCGCGCACCGCGCCCGCGTGCTCGGGCAGGAGGCCTGACCCATGAGCCCATCCGAGATCGCCGCCTACAACGCCAACTGGCTCAGGGCCTGGACCGACAAGGACGTCGAGCGGCTGTGCGGCTTCTACGGCGAGACCTGCGTCTACAAGGATCCGCAGACCGTCGCCGGTCTCGAGGGCAACGCGGCCCTGAGGGCCTACCTGACCGGCCTTTTCGCGGCGACCCCGCCGATGAGCTACGAACCCGAGGAGACCTGGCCGATCCCCGGCGGCTTCTGCGGCCGCTGGTATTGCCAGATCGGCGAGGGTGGCGCGCTCGGGCGCCTGCGCGGCTTCGACCTCGTGCTGTTGGACGGCGACAAGATCCGGCTGAACGAGGTCTACGTCCACCAGCTGAGCGCATAGCGGCTTGGCGCTCCCGGACATCCGGCCGCCCCAGGCCATCGACGCGCCGTGGCTGACGGCCCTGATGCAGGAAAACGGCGTCGACGCGGTCGTCGAGCGGGTCACCGCCCGGCCGATCGGCACCGGCCAGATCGGCGACAGCCTTCGCTTCACGATCGACTACGCCCACGCGCCCGACGACGCGCCTTCCTCCCTGGTCGGGAAGTTCCCCTCCGCCGGCGAGGAGAGCCGCGCCACCGGCGTTCGGCTGGGCAACTACTTTCGCGAGGTGCGCTTCTACCAGCAGCTCGCGCCGACCGCGCGCATCCGGACGCCGCAAACCTGGTACGCCGAAGTCGACGAGGCCACCCACGACTTCGTGCTGATGATGGAGGACCTTGCGCCGGCGCAGCAGGGCGATCAGCTCGAGGGCGTTTCGCTGGACCAGGCGCGCGCGGTGATCGTCGAGGCGGCGAAGCTGCACGCCTCGCACTGGGGGAACGATCGCCTGGACGCCCTCCCCTGGGTCTCCGGCTCCAAGGCCGCGCCGGCCAGCGCGGCGAACAACGAGGCGGTGGTCGCGCTCTGGCAGGCGTTCAAGGCGCGTTACGGCGAGCGTCTGCCGCGCGAGTGCGCCGACGTCGGCGACTGGCTCGCAGCCAACTACAGCCGCATCGCTAGCCTGCGCGAGGGGCCGCGGTGCCTGACCCACAACGACTTTCGCCCCGACAACATGATGTTCGCCAGCGCGCAGGGCGGCGCGCCGGTGACAGTGCTCGACTGGCAGTCGTTCGCCTATGGCGTGGGCGCCACGGACGTCGCCTACTTCCTCGCCGGCGCCCTGCCCCGCAAGACGCGCCGCAAGGCCGAGCCGGAGCTGCTGGCGCTCTACCACCGGACCCTCACCGCGGAGGGCGTGAGCGGCTACGCCGAGGACGAGCTCGCCCGCGACTACGCCCGCGGCGGCTACCTGCTGTTCCTGACCGGCTTCTTCGCCGCCATGATCGTCACCCAGACCGCCCGCGGCGACGACATGTTCATCCAGATGGTCACCTCCGCCGCCCAACACATGCTGGATCACGGGGCGGTGGAGTAGAAGTGAGCAATGACGAATCGGAGTTGAGAAAATGAATTAACCACGAACCTCACCAATTTCACTAACAGAAAGATTTCTTATGCGCCTTCGGCGCGATTAAACTGAACATACGAGGCCGGGGGACCAGCCAACCGTTCGTGATTTTCGTGAAGTTCGTGTGAAAATCGGAATGGTTATATGGCACACTGCCCTCTCCTGAAGGGAGGGATCACGGTTTGCTCAGGCGAGTGAGCCGAAACTGCAGAGTCAGGATAACGGTCCCTCCGCCGATCGGAACGCCGCCGCGGGGCGCGACGCACAGACCCGTGAGCGATGAAGGCCCCAATTCAGCTCAGTTGGGCCTCAACGCCCGTGGAACTCCCCCAGGGCCGCCATGACGCGCTCGTGCACCGGCGGCGTGGGCCGGGGCGGCTCGAACGCGCGTCCGGTGATCCGATCGTGGGCCTCGACGTAGGTCAGGGCGGTCTTCCAGATCAGCTCCGGTGGGATTTCCGGGACTTCATCCTTGTACGGATCGCATCGCGCGGCGACCCAGGCGCGGATCACGTCCTTGTCGAAGCTGTCCGGGAGCTGGCCGGCGGCGAGGCGCTCCGGATAGGTGTCCGCTCGCCAATAGCGGCTGGAGTCGGGGGTGTGGATCTCGTCCGCAAGGCGGATGGTTCCCTCGGCGTCGACGCCAAACTCGTACTTCGTGTCGGCGAGGATCAGGCCGCGCTCGGCGGCCAGCGCCTGGCCCCGGGCGAACAGGGCGAGGGCGGTTTCGCTCACCTGCCGCCACTGGGCTTCGCTGAGCAGGCCGCGCGCCAGGATCTCGTCTGCGGTCAGCGGCTCGTCATGAGCGCCGTCGGCGGCCTTGCTGGTGGGGGTGATGATCGGCGTCTCGAGCGCCTGGTTGTCGGCGAGGCCGTCGGGCAGCCGCTGCCCGTACATCTGCCGGCGACCGGCCCGATACATGGTCAGGATCGAGGTGCTGGTCGTGCCCGCCAGGTAGCCGCGCACGACGATCTCCACCGGCAGGATCTCGAGGCGCCGGCCGACGACGATGTTCGGGTCGGGGTAGTCCAGCACGTGGTTGGGGCAGATGTCGGCGGTCTGCTCGAAGGCCCAGCGGGCGACGCCATTGAGCACCTGGCCCTTGAATGGGATGCAGCACAGCACCCGGTCGAAGGCCGACAAGCGGTCGGAGGTGACCAGGATGCGCCGCCCGTCCGGCAGGTCGTAGTTGTCGCGCACCTTGCCGCGGTAGAGGCCGGGCAGGCGCGGGTCGATCGCCTCCCGCAGCACCTGGTGGGCGCTGGCCGCCAGCCTGGTTTCGTTGATCGTGGACATGGTGGTCTCCCGAACGAGGTGAACGAGGTCTTCCAGGGAGAGCCGCCTGTCCCGCGAGACCTTGGCGCGGGCTGCTTGAACCGATTTGCGGGCTCGCTGCAGGTCGTTGATGCGAGCGGTGAGCACATCCTCCTGCAGGGCGAGGAGGGCGGGCAGGTCCGCTACGCGTCCGCTAAGTAGCTGTGTGACGCGGGCCAACGAAAGCCCGAGCGACTTCAGCGTCAGCACCTGGTGCAAGCGCTCGATCTCGTCTGGGCCGTAGACCCGCCAACCTGCCTGCGTCCGCGCCGGGCGTACCAGACCTCTTCGCTCGTACAGGCGCAATGCCCGCACTCCGACGCCGAGGCGCCGCGCGGTCTCGCTGGGACTCAAATGGCGCTCGGACATCCTCTTTGGCGTCTCCATTGGACGCGCCCACTTATGGGGCCGGACCCAGGTTCCGGCTCAAGCCTTATTTTCCAGCGTATCGCAGTCTCAGCCGCCCTCGTAACTTCAACAGGGTAAGGTCACGACCTTCTGGGCGCTGAGCGCCCGACCAGGATCATCGCGACGACAGAGAGCGCAGTCGAGACGCCGCTCAGCCAGACCAGGTTGCGGAAGTCCCCCGATCTGACGAGGAATCCGGACAGAGCCGGGGCCCCGGCGCCGATGAGGGTCGACCATCCCGTCGAGGCCGCCACCAGGCCGCCCGAGCGATCCCTCGACACGCCGACCGCGGTGATGAAAGGCGTGGAGAAGACGTAGAAGAAGGCTTGCGCGCCCAGGGTGAAGAAGAACCCCGGCACGGACGCCGAAAGCGGAATCAAGGTCGTCGCGGCTCCAAACGTCAGCAACCCGAACAGGGCCCAGGCGAGCTCCCGGCCTGGCCGCGCCACGACCGCGGCGACGAGCGCGCCGGCGACGCCCAGCAAGGCGGACGCCGCGATCGCGTCGCCGACCAACCCTTCGTGCATGCCGATCTTCGCGCCGATGCGTTCGCTGAAGGCCCAGATCCCGTTGCTGCCGATCTGGGCGCACACGGCGGAAAACACGTACGGGGATCGCAGCGCATCCATCACGCTCATCGCGCGAGGCGACGATATCGATGCGCTGCGGCCCGGGAGGAAACTGGTCAGCGCGAGCGACCCGACAACGACGGCGGCCTGGCTGAGGAACAGGGCCTTGCGCCCGCCCGCGTTCCCAAGGTGGGCAATGAGCACGGTCAGGCCGGCGACGAGGATGGCAACGCCGAAGGCGACGATCGCGTAGTTGCGATCGACGCGTCCGGTTGCCGCGATCGCGGCGGTGGCGGAGACCAAAAGGCATCCCAGGGCGAGACCGACGATCAGGTTGACGAAGACCAGCGCCCAGTAGCTGGCCGCCCACGCGAGCCAAACATTGGCGCCGAGCAAGGCCACACCGGACCACACCGCCAGCCTCTTCGGAGCCACCCGATGCATCCGGGAGGAGAAGACAATGCTGGCGAGCGCGCTGATGAGGATCTGCAGTGTCACGAGCACGCCCACCTGGCTTGGCCGAAGGCCCAGCTCGTCCGACCAGGCGCCGTTCATGAGCGGAGTCGTGGTGAGGCTCAGCCCGTTCATCAGCGAGATACCGATGATGCCGGCAATC
>JAFANN010000288.1 GCA_019232665.1 Caulobacteraceae bacterium
ACGCGAGGCCGTGCAAAAGGGCATGGCCGTGACCGCCGGCCCAGTCGAGGACCCCGCGACCCTCTCACCCGAGGAGCGCGAGCGCCGGATGAAGCTGCTGTTCAACCAGCGCGCGAGACCGGCTCCGGTGGAGTGAGGGCCGGAAGCCAGTTGCCTCCCCTCAAAAATCGTCATCGCCGGCCGTCAGTGCCGGCGACCCATGGTTAGGCCCGATAAGCGCTGGCATTGACCGCGCCGGGCGCCGCGGTCACGCGAGGATGGCGCCCGAGCGCGACGTTCCGCGCGACGTGGCCGCGCCAGGAACGCGGCCATCGCGAGTCGCTCTCCAAGCCTTGCCATGGGTGGCCGGCACTTCGGCCGGCCATGACGGAATTTAGGGGCGAGCCGCCCTCACCGGCAGCGGCACGTTGCAGACGTCCACGTGGCCGGCGGGGCGCTTGTACCAGGCGTCGTGGCGGAAGCGGCGGCCCTGGACGAGGGCGGCGAAGGTGGCGCTGTCGCTGCGGAGGGCCTGCAGATGCGGCTGCTCCGACGGCGGAAGGTCGGCGGCGACGCGGATGGAGAGGATCGGGATCCTCTGGTCGGGCCGCTCATAGAAGCCGATATCGCCGTGGCCGCGGGGCAATGCCGAGAGGATATCCATTCCCTCGATCACCCGCCCGACCAGCGTGACGTTGCGGTCGAGCTGGCGCGGGGCCTGGCCGATCACGGCGTAGAGTTCGGGACCGCCGCCGGAATTCTCGTCGTTGTCCCGCCCCGCTCCGACCATGCCGTAGCAGTGGGTCAGCCAGGCGCGGCCGCTCGCCGGATCCCGCGCCGCGGGAAAGCCGGCCGAGAAGCCCGTGACTGGCGCATAGGTGTCAGGGTCCGGCAGCGGGTCGAATGGCAAGTCCGGCGCGATCGCGCGGTCGAATTCCGGCGCCAGGGTCCGCTGCGCCTCGCCCAGGGGCCGCTTGGCCTGGGCGTCGCCCCACTGGACGACATAGTTGTCCTGCACCCGCACGACATAGAGGCCGTCGAAGAACCGTGCGCGGGCGAGGCGCTCGATGTTGGCGACATGGTTGGGCGCGAAGGCCGGGGAGAGCTCGATGACGATGCGGCCTTGCGGGAGGCGCATGACAAGCAGGCTCTGGAGATCGATCCGCCGCCAGTCGCTCGGCGGGGCGCGCGCAAGGAGTTCGGCGAGCGGCGGCGTAGGGTCGGCGGCCGAGCCGAGCGCCGTCGCCAGACACAGGCCGGCCGCAGCGGCCCCTCGGTAGCAAGCGCGTTCGATCACCTCGCTGAAGTGCGTCTTCGCGCCTGAACCTGCCGCTTCGCCATGGTCACGCCGCTTCTGTTCTCGCCGACCAGAATACGAGGCATTCAGGTCAAACTTCAATCGTCATTCCGATGCGTGACTAAAGCGCAGGCTGGCTGACTGGCCGGAGGCACGACGCCGGCCGAAACCTCGCATTTGCGAAATTACTGTTGTGGTTTGCTCAAAATATTGAGCGAAGCTCCGCTCGGGGTAGCGGAAATGGCGATCTTCGACGAGATGCACGGACTGCCGGGACCGGACTTGCCGGAAGCCGTGAGGCCTGCCTATCGGCGCGTCGCCCGGTGGGTGGCCGAGGCGCCGCCGGACCTGCTGGATGCGCGGCGGCGTCAGGCGGAGCTGTTCTTCCGGCGCATCGGCATTACCTTCGCCGTCTACGGTCAGGCCGACTCCACCGAGCGCCTGATCCCCTTCGACATCATCCCGCGCATCCTGAGCCGCAGCGAATGGGCCGAGCTCGAGCGGGGCCTCGTGCAGCGCGTCGAGGCGCTGAACGCCTTCCTCGCGGACCTCTACGGCCCGCGCGAGATCCTCAAGGCGGGGGTCATCCCGGAGGATCTGATCTTCCAGAACCCGCACTTCCGGCTGGAGATGATCGGCGTTCAGCCGCCTAGCGGCGTCTACGTCCACGTGGCCGGGATCGACCTCGTGCGCACCGGGACGGACGGTTTCTATGTGCTGGAGGACAACCTGCGCACCCCGTCGGGCGTGTCGTACATGCTCGAGAACCGCGAGATGATGATGCGGCTGTTCCCGGACATGTTCATGGAGCACCACGTGCAGCCGGTGGAAGTCTATCCGGACGCCCTGCGCGCGGTCTTGCGCTCGGTGGCGCCAGAGGGGGTGAACGATCCCTGCGTGGCTGTGCTGACGCCTGGCCCCTACAATTCCGCCTACTACGAGCACTCTTTCCTCGCCGACAAGATCGGGGTGGAACTGGTGGAGGCGAGCGATCTGTTCGTGCGCGACGAGCAGGTGTTCATGCGCACGACCCAGGGCGCCAAGCGGGTGGATGTCGTCTACCGCCGCACCGACGACGACTTCATCGACCCGCTGTCGTTCCGCCCCGACTCCGCGCTCGGTGTGCCCGGCCTGATGAGCGCCTACCGGGCGGGCAGTGTCACGTTGGCGAACGCGGTGGGAACCGGTGTGGCCGACGACAAGGCGGTCTACACCTACGTGCCGGACATCGTTCGCTTCTATAAGGGCCAGGAGCCGATCCTGAAGAACGTGCCGACCTTCCGCTGTCGGGAGCCGGACGACCTCGCTCAAGTGCTCGACCGCCTGCCCGAACTGGTGGTCAAGGAGGTCAATGGCTCGGGCGGTTATGGCATGCTGGTGGGGCCCAAGGCGACGCTGGCCGAGATCGAAGCTTTCCGCGCCCGCCTCGTCGCCGATCCGGACGGCTACATCGCCCAACCGACGCTGGCGCTCTCCACCTGCCCCACACTGGTCGAGGAGGGGGTGGCGCCGCGCCATGTCGACCTTCGCCCCTTCGTCCTGACCGGCGCGCACGGCTCGGAAGTGATTCCCGGAGGGCTGACCCGGGTCGCGCTCACGGCCGGTTCGCTCGTCGTCAATTCCAGCCAGGGCGGCGGCACGAAAGACACCTGGGTGCTGGACGAGTAGGCCGTGACGCTACTGGCCCGCACCGCCGATTCGCTGTTCTGGAGCGGCCGCTACATGGAGCGGGCCGACTTCGTGGCCCGGCTGCTCGACGCCGCCCAGCGGCTCTCCACCCTGCCGATGCGCGAGACCGACCCGTACCGGGCCTGGGAAAGCGCGATTTCCTCCGCCGGAGTCGCCTCGGCCTTCCACGCCCGCCACGGCGCCGCCGACGAAGCGGAAGTTCGAGAGTTCATGGCCTTCGACCGGGACAACGCGTCCTCGATCCTGGCCTGCCTGACTGCCGTGCGCTCCAACATGCGCTCGATCCGCACGGCCGTGACCGCGGAGCTGTGGGAGACGGTCAACGGCGCCTACGACGAGCTCAAGCGCCTGCAGGCCGCCCGCCACGACCGCGAGGCCTTCGCCCGCTTTCTGGAATGGCTGAAGACGGTGGCGCTCGCCTTCGACGGAGCGGCGCACCGGACCATGCTGCGTAACGACGCGTACTGGTTCCTGCGCCTGGGCGGGGAGATCGAGCGTGCCGACAACACCGCCCGGCTGCTGGACGTGAAGTACCACCTTCTGTTGCCGCCGGACGAGCGCGTGGGCGGCGGCCTAGACTACTTCCAATGGACCACACTGCTGCGCGAAGTCTCCGCCTTCACCGCCTACCGCTGGCTCTACCGCGAGAGCGTGAGACCCTGGCTGATCGCCGACATGCTGATCCTGAACCGGCAGTTGCCGCGTTCGCTCGCCTGCTGCCAGGCGGCGATCGCCGGCCACCTCGACGACCTGGCCGAGGCCTACGGACGGCGCGGCTTGAGCCAGAGGCTGGCCTCGGGCATGCTTTCGCGCCTCTCCGCGACACGGATCGAAACCCTGTTCCAGGGGGGGCTGCATGAGTTCATTCAGGCTTTCCTGGCGGATAACAACAAGCTCGCCGCGGCGATCGCAGAGCAATACCTGTCGTGAGCCGATGGTCGTCATTCATGGGCGTTTTTGATGCGCATCCGAGTCGCCCACACGACCCGCTACCTCTATGACGCGCCCGTGCGCTGGATGCTCCAGGCTCTGCGGATGACGCCCCAGCCGCACGAGGGCCAGCACCTCGTCGCCTGGCGGCTGGAGACCGATGCGGACGTGCGCCTTCGCGCCGAACACGACGTCTTCGGCAACATCGTCCACATGCTGCAGGTCGAGCGCGCCCCCCACGAGCTGGCGGTGCAGGTCGAAGGCGAGGTCGAGACCTTCGACACGGCCGGCGTAGTGCGCGGCGCCGTCGAGCGACTGCCGCCCAGGCTCTATCTGCGCGAGACCGGGCTGACCGCGGCGGCCCCGGAAATCCGCGCCTTCGCCCAGGACGCGACGCGCGAGGCCGGCCCGGACCTGCTGAGCCGGCTGCATCTGCTGATGATCGCCATCCGCCGCGAGGTCGCGTTCGCCCCCGGCGTGACCGACACGAAGACCACGGCCGCCCAGGCGCTCGCGCTTCGGCGCGGCGTTTGCCAGGACATGGCCCACCTATTTATCGCCGCCGCCCGCAGCCTCGGCGCACCAGCCCGCTACGTCTCTGGCCACCTGGTGCGGACCGACACGGAGGCGCAGCAGGCCGCCCACGCCTGGGCCGAGGCTCATATCCCGGACCTCGGCTGGGTCGCCTTCGATCCGGCCAACGGCGTCTGCGCGACGGAAGGACACCTGCGGGTGGCGATCGGGCTGGACTATGCGGCCTCAGCCCCCGTCCGCGGCGCCGTCTATGGCGGCGGAACGGAGCGGCTGAGCGTGAGTCTCCGCGTGGCGGACGCGGCGAAGGTGCGGTCCCAGGCCCAGGCCCAGTCTCAGGCGTGAGCGGGCGGCGAAGGGAGCGGACGTGACCTATTGCGTAGGGTTTCTGGTCGAGGGCGGGCTGGCGATGATCGCCGACACCCGCACCAACGCCGGGGTCGACAATGTCTCCACCTATCGCAAGCTGCACCGCTTCGACCTGGGAGGCGGCGGATTCGTCACCCTGGCGACCGCGGGCAATCTGTCGGTGACCCAGGCGACGCTCAATCTGCTGCGCGAGGGGATCGAGAATGCAGACACCGGACAGGTGGAGACGCTCGACGAGGCGCCCAGCCTGTTCCGCGCCGCGCGCCTGGTCGGCCAGGCCGTGCGCAAGGTGCGGGGCGACATGGCTCCCTCGCTGGAGGCGGATAGCGTCAGCTCCGACGTCGCCCTGCTGCTCGGCGGCCGCGTCGGCGATGGGCCGCTTGGCCTCTATCTGGTCTACAGCGCCGGCAACTTCATCGAGTGCGGACCAGAGACGCCCTATCTGCAGATCGGCGAGACCAAGTATGGCAAGCCCGTGCTCGATCGCGCCGTCACCTTCCGTAGCCCCTTGTGGGACGTGGTGAAGATCGGGCTGGTCTCCTTCGACTCCACCCTGCGTTCCAACCTGGCGGTGGGCTTGCCCCTGGACCTGATGGTCGCGCCCAGGACTCCCGCCGCACCGATCGTCAGTCGACGAATCGAGGCGGACGACCTCTATTTTCGCGACCTTGTCGAGCGGTGGTCCAGCGCGTTGAAGGCGACACTGACGGCGATCCCCGAGCCGCCGTACGGCGAATAACCTCCCTTTCACCGGCTCATCAGACGCGAAGCGTCAGTCCGCCGTCGGCGGCGATCGCCTGGCCGGTGACGAAGCCGGCGTCGTCGGAGGCGAGGAAGAGGGCCACGCGGGCGATGTCGACCGGCTGTCCAAGCCTGCGAAGGACCGACTTCTTCGCCCAGATCTCCGCCACGTCAGCGCGGGCGAAGCTGGCGGCGGTCATCCCCGTGAGGATGGCTCCCGGCATGATCGCATTGGCGGTGACGCCATGCTTGCCGAGCTCCAGAGCCAGGGTGCGCGTGAGACCCACCACTCCGGCCTTGGAGGCGCAATAGGCGGCAAGGCCGTAGTCCGTTCCCTCGGCCATCACGCTGGCCGTGTTGATGATCCGGCCTGCCGGAGACTGGATCAGGTGCGGGATCGCCGCGCGGCAAAGCCGGAAGACCGCCTTGAGGTTCACCGCCTGGACGTAGTCCCAGGCTTCGTCGGTCATGTCGGCGGCAAGGGCGTTGGCGCCGACGCCGGCGTTGTTGAACAGGACGTCCAATCTTCCAAAGCGCTCGAGGGCCGAGCTGATGACGGTTCCGGGGCTGGTGTCCTGGGTGACATCGGCTTCGAGGGGGCTCACGCCCTGGGTCTCGAATGTGAGGTCCGAACCTGGACGATCCACCGCCAGCACGCGGGCGCCTTCCTGCGCCAGCAGCTCGGCGCTGGCCCGGCCGATCCCCGACGCGGCGCCCGTGACGATCGCCGCGCGTCCTTCAAGCCTGGCCATGGCGTCCCTTTTTTGTGTGTAGCCGCGAGGATGCGTCCCCTCACCCGTCAGGGCAAGCGTGCGGCTCTCGGCTCAGATCAGACCGCTCATCGGCGAGGACGCCTCGGCGTACATCCGGCGCGGCATCCTCCCGGCAAGCCAGGCTTCGCGTCCGGCGATGACCGCGTGCTTCATCGCCGTCGCCATGCGGACCGGATCGCGCGCCTCGGCGATCGCTGTGTTCATCAGCACTGCGTCACATCCCAGCTCCATGGCCGCGGTTGCATCCGCGGCCGCGCCAACCCCGGCGTCGACGAGGACCGGAACCTTGGCCTGCTCGACGATGAAATGGATGTTAAGGCGGTTCTGAATGCCGAGGCCTGAGCCGATGGGCGCGCCCGCCGGCATGATCGCCGCCGCGCCGGCGTCCTCGAGCTTGCGCGCATAGACGGGGTCGTCAGTGCAGTAGACCATCACCTGGAAGCCCTCGGCGACCAGCATCTTCAGGGCGCGGAGCGTCTCCTCCATGTCGGGATAGAGGTGGGCCGTGCGGCTCAGCACCTCGAGCTTCACCAGGTCCCATCCCCCCGCTTCACGCGCGAGCCGGAGCGTGCGCACTGCTTCCTCGCCGGTGAAGCAGCCGGCGGTGTTGGGCAGATAGGTGAACCGATCCGGGCGCACGAAGTCGGTCAGCATCGGCTGTTTCGGGTCCGACAGGTTCACCCGCCGCAAAGCGACCGTCACGATCTCCGCGCCGGCCGCCTCCGCCGCCGCCGCATTGAGCGCGTAGTCCTTGTACTTGCCGGTGCCGATGATCAGGCGGGAACGGAAGGTGCGGCCCGCAACGGTCCAGATGTCTTCGCCCAGCTGCGTGGAGCCATCCATCAGCCGCCTCCAATGAAGTGAACGATCTCGATCCGGTCTCCGTCCGCGATCGCCGTCGCGCCATAGGCCGAGCGGGGAACGATCTCGAGATTTCGTTCCACCGCGACCTTGCGCGCGTCCAGTTCGAGCACGGCGATGAGACCCGCGATATCGCGCGCGCCCTGCACCATCCGCGCCTCGCCGTTGATCGTGAGCCGCACCATGAGGTCTATCTCGACGCTTGGGCGCCGAATTCAACCCCAAATCGGCACAGCGTCCGAGGTCAGAACCTCCACATCAGGCGCGCCGCGACCGCGCACAGGCTCAGCACGGCGACGCTCATCTGCACCGGTCTGAAGCCGGAAAAGAAGAGCGGGACCTCGGCGCGCACGGCCGCCGCCCGAGCGGAGACCGCCATTCCTGCGTAGCCTAGTATCAGCAGGAACAGGGAAGTTAGGGGTCGCAAGGCGATCATCGAGCCGAAGGCCAGGACGAAGGTCCAGAGGATGAAGACGATCTGGCCCGAGCTTGCGCCGCCGGGCGTTCGAAACCCAAGGCCGCGCCTCACGCCGGCGAGGAAGACGAGGATCGCCCCAGCCCAGATAATGGCGAGGCTCATGGCCACGGCCCGGATCGACCCATAGGTGACCCAAGCGGCAACCGCGCACCCGATCAGCGGTGCGATCGCGCTCCAGCCCAGCACACGGTCGAGCAGATGGCCCTCGGCTGACTCCCGGACTTCCAACACCCGCCCCGATCGGGGCGCCGATGGCATGTGCTCCCAGAACACTCGGGATCTCCCGCCCAGCAAACCTCATCCTGCTGGGATTGACGCTAACATGTTCGCACGCGCAACGGTTGCCGTCTTTGACGCAGACAGCGATTCTACGTCGTCGGGCGTTGGCCCCGAGACACAGTGCGGGCCGGCGCCGCCCGCGAAGAGCGGAGGTGACGCCATGACCGTCGCGCTATCCGACGGCCCTAGTGCGTCGGCGGGTCAGGAAAGCGCTGCGGCCAAGACCCCATTCCCTCCCCTGCGCCTGGCCGACAAGCTCTTCTACGGCCTCGGCTCGGTGGCGTTCGGCGTCAAGGACAACGGCTTCAGCTATCTGCTGCTGCTCTTCTACAATCAGGTCGTCGGGCTCTCGGCCCCCCTTGTGGGCCTGGCGATCATGATCGCGATGATCTTCGACGCTTTCCTCGATCCGGTCGTGGGGCAGATTTCGGACAACTGGCGCTCCCGCTGGGGCAGGCGCCATCCGTTCATGTACACGGCGGCCGCGCCCGTGGCCCTGTCTTATCTGGCGCTGTGGAATCCGCCGCACGGCTGGCCGCCGACGGCGCTGTTCCTCTACCTCGTGGTCATCGCCATCGTCATCCGCACCTTCATCACCTTCTACGAGGTCCCGAGCTCGGCGCTGTCGGCCGAGCTCACCCAGGGCTACGACGAGCGGACCGTTCTGCTCAGCTATCGTTACTTCTTTGGCTGGGTCGGCGGGCTTCTCCTCTATCTGATCACCTTCAGTTTCCTGCTGGCGCCCGACGCTCACCACCGGGTCGGCCAGACCAATCCCGTCGGCTTCAGCCGGTACGGCATGCTGGCGTCGGCGATCATGTTCACCGCCATCTTGGTCTCGTCGCTCGGCACCCAGAAGCGCGCGGCCGCCTTCCACCCGCCGCCGCGGCGTAGGCTCGGCCTGCTCGCAACCCTGAAGGAGATGGTCGCCACCTGGTCGAACCGCTCTTTTCTTTTCCTCACCCTCTCCGGCCTCGCCACATCGATGGCGGCGGGGCTGAGCGCTTCGATGAACATCTATTTCAACACCTACTTCTGGGAGTTCTCCTCCCGGCAGATCGCGACGCTCGTCGCCGGCGTCTTCGTCTCGGCGTTCCTGGCGCTGTTCGCCGCCGCCCCGCTCTCGCGCCGACTGGGAAAGCGCGCCGCCGCCATCTCCCTCATCGTGACGTCCGTCGTCACCGGGATCTGCCCGATGCTCCTGCGCCTGGCGGGCCTGATGCCGCCCAATCACAGCCCAGCGCTGTTCATCATCATCTTCGGCCAGGCGATCTTGTCCGTGGCTCTTGGGATCGCCGGGACGACGCTCGTATCGGCCATGATCGCTGACGTCGTCGAGGATGGAGAGTTGAAGACGGGCCGGCGGTCCGAGGGCCTGTTCTTCTCGGCCTCAAGCCTGGTGGCCAAGGCAGTGTCCGGCGTCGGCATCTTTGCGGCCAGCCTGATCCTGTCCCTGATCCACTTCCCGGCGGGCGCGAAACCAGGACAGGTCCCGCCCGAGATCGTCCGCAACCTGGCCCTCGTCTACGCGCCGATCGTGCTGACGCTATATGCGACCGGCCTGCTGCTCATGCGAGGCTACCGGATCACCCGGGCCAGTCATGCCGAGACCCTCGAGCGGCTGGCGGCGCGGGCGGCCGCGGCCGAGTAGGAGAGCGGAGCTACTCGCGCTCTTCCGGCT
>JAFANN010000349.1 GCA_019232665.1 Caulobacteraceae bacterium
GCAGCGATAAACGATGTCGTCGTTCAGGTTCACGCGTCGGGATTCACCTGGGACGAGCTGACATGGCCGTCGACCTGGAATGATCGCCTCGGCCGTGATCGGACCCCGGTTATTCCCGGGCAGGAGGTGGCCGGAGTGGTCAGAGCTCTCGGCTATGGCGCGAGAGGGCTGTCGGTGGGACAGCGGGTGTTCGGCCTCACGGACTCGTATCGCGGCGGAACCCTGGCTGAGTATATCGCCATCGAGACGCGCAACCTCGCGCCGCTGCCGGGTGACGTCGATTTTGCGGTCGGCGCGAGCGTGGCGATGCCGGGCCTGACCGCATGGCAAGGGCTGTTCGAGCATGGCCGCATTCAGGCAGGGCAGAGCGTCCTCGTACTCGGCGCGGCTGGCGCAGTCGGTTCGATGGTGACCCAGCTCGCACGATTGGCCGGCGCCTACGTCATCGGCGCGGGGCGCGCCGCCCACCGTCAGACGGCCCTCGACTTCGGCGCGCACGAGTTCGTCGACCTCGAGAACGACACCCTGGAAGACGTCGGCAGAGTCGATCTGGTGTTCGATGTCTTCGGCGGCGATATCGGGACGCGGTCTGCGGGGCTGATCCGGGCCGGAGGAACGCTGGTGACGATCGCCGGCCCGACCGAGGCGCGGCCTACCGACGGCCTGACGGTCGACTTCGTTGTCCTGCCCGATCGCGCCCAACTGGGTGAGGTCATCCAGCGGGTGCGTGACGGACGGCTGCGACCGCACATCGGCGCCGTCTCGACGCTCGAAGACGCCGTCGCCGCCTTCAATTCGACCGAGCGGATCAACGGGAAGAGGATCATCCGCATTCGTCCCGCCGAGACGCGCCCAGGCCTGCAAAATTCCCACCAGATGAGACAGTTGACTGCGGAGAAAATCGCATGAGGGCGATAGTGGTGACGGACCGGGCCGCAGGAACGGCCGGGATGAAGCTGGTCGAGCGACCCGAGCCGCGAGCATCGACAAACGACGTCGTTGTTCAGGTTTATGCGTCGGGATTCGTCGGGACCGAGTTGCAGTGGCCCGAGACCTGGACCGATCGCCTCGAGCGGGACCGAACACCGTCGATTCCCGGGCACGAGTTGGCGGGGGTCGTGACCGCTCTCGGCTATGGGACCACGGGGCTGTCATTGGGACAGCGCGTGTTCGGCATCACGGATTGGACCCGCGACGGCGGCCTGGCTGAGTACACGGCCGTGGAGGCGCGCAACCTCGCGCCGCTGCCGGGCGACGTCGATTTCACGGTGGGCGCGAGCCTGCCGATCTCGGGTCTGACCGCGTGGCAGGGTCTGTTCGAGCATGGCCGCCTTCGGGCTGGGCAGAGCGTTCTTGCGCACGGCGCGGCCGGCGCGGTCGGGTCGATGGTCACGCAACTTGGACGTGAGTTCGGCGCCTATGTGATCGGCGCCGGACGCGCCGCCGACCGTCAGAAGGCGCTCGACTTCGGCGCGAACGAGTATGTCGACCTCGAAAGCGAGGCCCTCGAAGACGTCGGTGAGGTCGATCTGGTGTTCGATGCCATCGGCGGCGATATCGGCAAGCGATCCGCGCGCCTGGTTCGAGCCGGAGGAACGCTCGTGTCCATCGTCGGGCCGTCCGAGGCGAGACCTGCCGACGGCCAGGCGGTTTTCTTCGTTGTCGAGTCCGATCGCGCCCAACTGGGTGAGATCGTCCGGCGAGTCCAGGATGGCCGACTGCGGACGAACATAGGCGCCGTCTCGACCCTCGACGACGCCGTCGCCACCCTCAACCCGACCGAACGCCACGCCGGGAAGACCGTCATCCGCGTTCATCCGTGACGCGGCTTAACCCCTGAACTGGAGATCAATGATGGCCGAGTTCCATTCACTCCCTACGGAACCCGAAGGCATGGCGGCGACGCTGGTTGAACGATTCAACTCCGGCAAGGTGAGCGCGATGATGGACATGTATGCCCCCGAAGCGATTCTGATCGCGAAAGACGGGCGAACCATAACGGGTCACGCCGTGATCGCGGCCGAACTCGAGCGCGATCTCAAGCTCGGCCTGCCACTGGAGGCCAAGGCGCGCCACGTGTTTGTCGCCGACGATATCGCCGAGATCGTACTGGATTGGTCGATCGATGGCACAGGTCCCGATGGCAAACACGTGCATCTCGGAGGCTCGGCAGCCGATGTACTGCGCCGTGGTTCGGACGGACGTTGGCGATACATAATCGATAATAATCAAGGGACCGCGGTGCGACAGCCCGCCTGACATGTGTGCGCCGCTCAGAGGGACAAGGTGACGCTCGATCATCCGATTTTCACGCGCTGGCCGGCGCAACACCCGGACCGGCTGCAGCTCTTCTCCGCGCCGACGCCCAATGGGGTGAAGGTGGGCATTATGCTCGAGGAAACGGGCCTCGCCTACGAGCCCCACCGGATCGACATCATGGCGGACGAAAGCCAAGACTCGGCGTTTCTCACGCTCAACCCGAACGGCAAGATTCCTGCGATCTACGATCCCGCCGGGCCGAGCGGCGCCCCACTCGCGTTGTTCGAGTCGGGCGCGATCCTCCTCTATCTCGCCGACAAGACGGGACAGTTCATCTCGGCCGATCCGAACACCCGCTACGAAACAATCCAGTGGTTGATGTGGCAGATGGGCGGAGTCGGGCCGATGTTCGGCCAAGTCGGCTTCTTCAACAAATTCGCCGGCAAGGCCTACGAGGACAAGCGTCCGCACGACCGCTACGCGGCTGAATCAGCGCGGCTGCTCGGTGTCCTCGACGAACGGCTCGCGGGCCGCAATTGGGTGATGGGCGCCGACTACACCATCGCCGACATTTCACTGCTCGGCTGGGTCCGAAATCTGATCGGCTTTTACGAAGCACGTGAGATCGTCGGCTTCGACCGATTTCTTCGTGTGCAGGCGTGGCTCGATCGCGGCCTCGCTCGTCCGGCAGTGCAGCGTGGGTTGCAAGTGACGGCGGTCTAGAGAGGGTTTGGGAGAACGAAGGTCAGCCGTCACTCATAAGGAAAAACCCATGAAGAACCGAACCATCATCGCCGCGACCTGCGTGGCCCTCGCCGTCTCAATTGCTGGCCCCGTCTCAGCGCAAACCGTTGCGAAGAAGTTTGAGGCGGCAATTCCCAATATCCCCGGCAAATCGTTGATCGCCCTGGAAGTCGACTATGCGCCAGGCGCGGCGTCCGCGCCTCACACCCACGCGAAGTCGGCTTTTATCTACGCCTATGTGATTTCGGGCGCGATCGAGTCGAAAGTGAATAACGGCGAGACGCGTATTTATCAGGCAGGCGAGAGTTGGTCCGAACAGCCGGGCGCGATCCATTCAATCAGCCGCAACGCGAGCAAGACCAGGCCGGCAAAGCTGCTCGCTGTCTTCGTCCTCGACACCAATGAGAAAGTTTTGACCACGCCGATCAAGGGGCCACAATGAGCCCGGGTCCTATGCCCAAGTCCGGCGGCGACGCCGTGATCGTGTCTGAAACCCTAAATGGGCCGTTCCAGAACGAGGCGATCACCTCGGCCAGGCGGGTCCTGATCGACCAGCCCGTTCAGGCCGGCGGCATGGGCATGGGCCCGGATCCATTTGAAGTCGTGGCCGCGGCGCTCGGCGCCTGCACGGCCCAGACGCTCAGGATGTACGTCAATGACCGTCAGTGGCCGGTGCATCGGATCCGCGTCGCCGTCAGCACGAGCCCGGCGCCCGAAACAGGCCGAGTTCGGTTCGAGAGGACCATCACTTGCGAAGGCGAGCTGTCGGACGCGCAGCGCACGGAACTCGTGGCCGCCGCCGAAAGGAGCCCCGTAAACTCGGTGTTGAACGGCAGCGACGTCGCCACCCGCTTCGGCCCGATCGGAGACCCCGTCGAAGAGGCGCGTCAGGCGCGCATCTCGCACTGGATCATGCTGCATCAGGCGCTGCGCGCCTCCTAGCCGGCGTCGAACAACGACAGCCGGTCGCCGATCTTAGAGGACCTGGCGCGCGGTCCACCGGGAAGCTCCGGCCGGCCAAGCCGGCCATCGACTGTCGCAGACGACTTGAGGAGTGAACCGATGATCGTCGTGCATCACCTCAACGAGTCCCGTTCGCAGCGGGTGCTATGGCTGCTGGAGGAGCTCGGCGTCCCATACGACATCACGTTCTACCAGCGCGATCCGCGCACCAATCTGGCCCCGCCGGACCTGAAGGCCGTCCATCCACTCGGCAAGTCGCCGGTGATCACCGACGGCGATCGCGTGGTTGCCGAGTCGGGCGCAATCATCGACTACATTGTCCGCCGCCATGGCCGGGGCCGCCTGCAGCCCGACCCGGCCGACGCCGCCTACGACGACTACGTGCAGTGGCTGCATTACGCCGAGGGTTCGGCGGTTCTGCCGCTGGTGATGAAGTCGGTCGCCGAGCGCGCCGGCAAGTGGCTCGCTCCACTCAGGCGCCACGCAGAGGCGGAGATCGCTCTGCACCTGGAGTACATCGACCAGCGCCTGGCCGACCACCCGTTCCTTCTCGGCGACAGCCTCACCGGGGCCGACGTGCAGATGAGCTTCGTGGGTGAACTCGCCGGCGTCAGCGTCGATCGGAGCGCCTATCCGAACCTCGATGCCTGGGTCCGCCGTCTGCATGCGCGACCGGCCTACCAGGCGGCGCTCGCGCGCGGCGGCCCCTACCGGTTAGCCCAATGACCCCGCTCCCTTCCCGAGATCTTGCGGGCGGGGAGGCGACTGAACGGCGGCTCGGCCTTTCGGCGTTCGCTCCAGCCCTTGGCGCTGCTTGCTATCCCTTCCTGCTGGACGCCTTCCATTTCCTGGCCGGGCCGCCGGGATTTAAGCCGTCCGCGCCCGCGATCGCCGGCGCGACGCTTGTCCTCATCGCCGCCTTCTCGGTTCCGGCGCTAGGCCTGGCGCTGGCCGGCCGCCCTGAAATTCGGGCGAGCCTGCGCCGCCTCGCATTCGCGAGCGTGGCCTCTCCGACGCTCTATGTCTTCTTGGGCGTCATCCAGACCATGGCGAGGAGTCGACTTCCCGATGAGCTTGTCTGGTGCGTCGTGTGGGTGGCGGGCGCCTTATGGGCTTGGTCCGCGGGACGGGGCGATGGAGGCTCGCAGGCGCCGCCCGAGGTCGGCCGCATGCGCATGGCGCATGGAATAAGCGCGGCGATCATCGTCCTCTTCGTAACCTTCCACCTCGCAAATCACCTGTTTGGACTGATCGGGCCGGACGCTCACGCCGCCGTCATGAAGCTCGGTCGGACGGTCTACCGCGCACCTGTGATCCAGCCGATCCTGGTGACGCTGATGCTCTTTCAAGCGGCGAGCGGCCTCTATCTGGCCTGGCGCTGGAGCGCCTCCTCCATCCTCGACTTCTTCCGCACCTACCAGATCGCATCCGGCTTCTATCTGGGCGTCTACATCCCCGGCCACATGAACTCCGTGTTCGTCTACGCGCGCTGGTACCAGCACATCCAGACCGGCTGGAATTTTGCCATCGGCGCGCCGGACGGACTGATCCACGGCGCCTGGAGCATTCGCCTGCTGCCGCACTATGCGCTTGGCGCCTTCTTCGTCCTCAGCCACCTCGTCACCGGGCTCAGGGTGATCCTGCTGGCCCACGGTTTCGAGCGTCGCCTTGCGGATCGAATGTGGATAGCAGGCGTCAGCGCCAGCGCGATCGTCTCCGCCGCCATCATCGCCGGAATGTGCGGCCTCAGGCTCGGAGCGAGCTGGTAAAGCCGCACACGCCTTGATGAGCCCGCGAACTTCAGCTCTTCAGTGCTGACTCGCCCGCGGATCTTCCCAGGTGATCGGAAAGGCCGAAGGCACCGGCTCCTCGCCGATCGCCTGGCGGAGGATCGCCCAATGCATCGTCTCGTCGCCGAGGATGCTGGCGATGGCCTTGGCCAGGTTGCGGTCGTCGAGAGCCGCAACCATGCCGAGATATGCGCGCGCGGCTCCCTGTTCGAGGCCGGCGCCGAACCGCAACACGTCCATCTGCGTCTTCAGATTGCCGGTCGGGAAATTGTAGTCGCCCATCTTCTTGAGCTCGACCGGGTTCCCGCCAAGTGACTTGACCGTCCTGGCGAGGAAATCTGCATGAGCTTGATGCTGACCCTGGAAGTTCATTGCGACATCCAGCACCGGCTTTTGCAGGAGCCCGCTGTCCGCAGCGACCTGATAGGCCGCCACCGCTTCGAACTCGCTCCCGAGCGCCTCATTCAGGATCTTCGCGTCGCTCGCCGCGGTGCCGTCCTTTCGGGGCTGCCATCCGGATAAGAGATGAAGTGTCGATTCGACGTTTCCAGGCATGGGAGTCCTCGTCATTTACTAAGAGAGGGCGCCCTCTAGAGCCGTGCGCATTGCTCGTGGCGAGCTCGCGCCGACCTCCCAGCTAGCGACTCAACATACCCCGCGGTCCATCGTTCCCCTCAGGGAAAGCCCTGCCGGAACAAAATGATTGATCGGCGAGTTGG
>JAFANN010000006.1 GCA_019232665.1 Caulobacteraceae bacterium
GACGACACCGATCGCGCGCAGCTGACGCGGACAGCCGCCAACCCCGCAGCGCCAACGGCCGCCGCCAGCCAGTCCGCGGCGGCGCGCGAGACGAGCTGGGCGGCGTTCGTCGGCCTGGACGTGCATCCGACGCGCCGGCTGACGCTCGAGGGAACGGCCCGCTTTGTCGACGCGCACGAGGACTATGACCTCGCGGTCGCTCCAGGCGCCTGGACCGGGCCGCTGGATCCGGCGTTCGGCGGCGCCTCGCATACGAACCGGCTGCTCAGCCGCCTGGCCGCCGACTATCAGCTGACCGACCAGGTGCGCCTGTTCGCCGACCGCACGACGGGCTTCCGCCCCGGCGGCGCCTCGCTCGCCTCGACCCTGTCGGAGCGCGTGCCGGGTCAGAGCAACTTCGACCCGACCGACCCTGGCGCGCAGTTCGCCAGTTTCGGGCCAGAAAACGATGTCTCCTACGAAGCGGGCGCGGCCCTGCGCGCCTTGGACGGGCGGCTGACCGGGCGGCTGACGGGGTATGTCATGCGGGTGTGGGGCCTGCAGTCGAGCCAGATCGTGCTCACGCCTGGCTACGGTCCCGCCTTCGACACCTACGTGCTGAACCTGCCCCGGGTCGACGACAAGGGGGCGGAAGGCGCCATCTCCTATAAGCCTCTGGCGACACCCGGGCTGACCCTCAACGCGCTGGGCGGATGGCAGGACGCGCACGTCGCCGACGGCTTCGTCCCGGCCGGTCAGGTCCCGGTGGCCCCGACCCTGGCCGCGGGACCGGCAGGCGAGAGCTCAGACCTCACCGGCATGCCGCTCGTGCGCGCTCCGAAGTACAATGCGGTCCTTCGCGCCGACTGGGAGCATCCGGTGGGCCCGGGCAGATGGCTCGTCGACGCCTCCTACGCCTGGACCGGCGCCTACGCTTTGGCGGACCTCGGCGCGCAGGGCGCGTTCCAGAACCCGACACACGTCGCCGACTTCTCGGTCGGCTACGCGCGCAGCTTCTATCGGCTCAGCGTG
Source organism: Caulobacteraceae bacterium (assembly GCA_019232665.1). Taxonomy (GTDB): domain Bacteria; phylum Pseudomonadota; class Alphaproteobacteria; order Caulobacterales; family Caulobacteraceae; genus Acaudatibacter. The sequence continues at coordinate 1,012 of JAFANN010000006.1, forward strand.
ACGGCCCGGAACCTGTTCAACCAGCTCACCTACAGCGCCGCCGAACCCGCCTTCTTCTCCCACGCCTTCGGCCAGCCCCGCACGGTGGTGGTGGCGATCGAGGCGAATTTCTGAGGTTGTCTCAGGCCGCCTGGGCTTCCGCTGACGCCCAGGCGGCGTCGAGGCAGGCGAGGAACTCTTCGCGCAGTGGGCTCTCGCGCAGGGCGCGGCCCCATCGCATGCGCCAGGTGACGAGTGGAGTGATCGGCTCGGCGCGTCGCGCGCGCTGCATGGACGTGCTGGCCTCTTCCAGGCGGCCGAGATGCTGGCAGCAGACGGCCTTGCCGATGTTGGGCGCGGCGTTGTTGGGCGTCAGATCCAGCAGGCGGTCATAGACGACGACAGCCTCCTCCCAGCGGTCGGCCCGCACGTGGCAGAAGGCGTTCCACAGCCATGAGTGGGAGATGGCGGGGTGGCCTGGCGCCGCCTCGACTTCCCGCGCGAAGGCGGCCAGGGCCTCGTCGTGGCGACCCAAGAGGGTCAGTGAGATGCCGCACTGCTGGTGTCCGAACTCGTTCTCCGGGTTCAGCTTCACCGCGCGCTGGGCGGCGGCGAGCGACTCCTCAGGAAAGCCGATGTTGTGCAGCGCGCCCGCGGCGGTGGAGAGGACGACCGTGTTGTCAGGATCCAGAGCGATCGCCCGCTCGGCGAGTCCGTGGATACGCTCGACCTCGGCCGGATTGTCGGGGACGAGTTGGTTGTAGATCATCCCCTCCGCCTGGGCGACGAGCGCCATGGCCACGGCGTAGTCCGGCGCGATCTCGAGCGCCCGCCGCGCCTCCTGCAGGCCCAGCATCAGGGCCTCCGGCGTCATCTTGCGGTAGGCGGCGACCGCGCGGTGCACCGCTTCCCAGGCGGTGAGATCGCCGGGCTTTCGTAGAGCCCGCTCGATCTCGGCGCGATGCGTCTGGGCGCGCAGGCGGCCGGCCACCTCGAGAACCAGGGCCTCCTGCAGGTCGAAGAGCTGATCGAGGGGGCGGTCGAAGCGCTCGGACCAGATCACCGCGCCTTCGGCGACTTCGACCAACTGGGTGGTCACGCGGAGTGTCTGGCCGCTGCGCCGTACATTGCCTTCGAGGGCGTAGCGTACGCCGAGCTGGCGGCCGAGGCCTTCGAGATCTACCACGCCGCCGGAGCGGAAGCGGGCGATGGCGGAGCTGGCGATCACCCGTACCTCCACCCCGCGCGAGAGGGCTTCGACGATGTCCTCGACCATGCCGGAGGCGAAGGCCTCGTCTTCGGTCAGGCCCGAACGATTGGTGAAGGGGAGCACCGCCAGGGAGGGCGCTCCGCCTCGCTTGCCGCGTTTAGGCGGCGCCGGCGCGGCGACAGGGGCCAAGGCGACGGGCGCGACGCCCTCCTGCTGGTCGATGAAGCGGCGAACGTCGGCGACGAAACCGCGCCAGGCAGGGTCGTCCGGTTCGCCCTGCCAGTGGGCGAGATCGGCCGTCTGGGTCAGCTCGAACATGATCGGCCGCTCGCAGGCCTCGATCATCGCCGGGGCGAGCACGCCCCTGCGGTCCGCGAGGGTGGCTTCGGAGCGGACCCAGCGCGAGGTGGTCGAGACGCCGGACCAGAGAACCACCACGGCCTTGGCGCTCTTCAGCGCCGCCTCGGTGACCTCGTCATAGGCCTCGCCCGAACGCAGCGTGACGTCCCACCAGACGTCCAGCCCTTCAGCAGCGAAGGCCTCGGCGAAACGCCGGGCCGTCGCCTGATCCTCGCGGCTATAGGACAGGAAGATGTCAGGCATGGCAGCCCAAACGCCATAAGGGACTGCCCGCGCGGCAGGCAAGGGCGGCCAGGTCACGCATGGTGAACCGGCCGCCGCTGGGTTCTGGTCAGGCCTGGCGCGAGAGGCTGATCACTTGCAGCTGGGTGAACTCGGCCAACCCCTCTTCGCCCAGCTCCACGCCGATCCCAGACTGCTTGGCGCCGCCGAAGGGGATGTTCGGCGCCAGGTCGGCGTGGTGATTGATCCACACCGTGCCGGAGTCCATCTCCTCGGCCAGGGCCTGCGCGCGATCGAGGTCGTTCGACCATACCGACCCGCCAAGGCCCCACGGCGAGGCGTTCGCGCGGGTCAGGGCGTCCTCGGCGTCCGAGAACCGGATCACCGGCAGCACCGGGCCGAACTGCTCCTCGTCGACGATGCGGGTCCCGTCGGAGATGTCGCGCACGATGGTCGGGCGGATGAAATAGCCGGGCTGATCGGGGACGACGCCGCCGGCGATGATGGCGCCGTGCTTGCGGGCGTCCTCGAGCAGCTCCTTCACCTTCTCGAACTGCATCTTGTTCTGCAGCGGACCCATCTGCACGCCCTGCTGCAGGCCATCGCCGATCACCGCTTCGTCGGCCAGCTTGGCCAGCTCGGCGCACAGCTCGTCGTAGATGCTGTCGTGTGCGTAGACGCGCTTCACCGCGATGCAGACCTGGCCGCTGTTCTGGAACGCGCCGCGGAAGATCTTCGGCGCGGCGGCCTTGGGATCGACGTCGGCGAGGACGATCGCCGCGTCGTTGCCGCCCAGCTCCAGCGCGACGTTCTTGATCGTTCCGGCC
>JAFANN010000023.1 GCA_019232665.1 Caulobacteraceae bacterium
CCGACGGGAAGGCGGAGGGCGACGCCATCTACGCGGACCCGCCGCTCGAGCCGAAGCCGCCCGAGATGAGCGAGAAGATGTTCCACCTGGTCAGCGAGATCGCGCGCTCGGAGGCGCACGTGAAGCAGATCGACCAGGCGCTCCCCCGGGTCGAGACGCCCGCGATCCGCAAGGGGCTCGTGGCCTCCAAGCAGGCCGAGGCGGAGGTGCGCGAGCACCTCGAGGCGGAGAACGCCTACGTGAAGGCGGTGCTCGCCTCCACCGAAGAGCTGCAGGCGAAGCTGTTCGAGGAGATGAAGGGGCGGATCAAGGCCGACGACGCCTCGGTGCCCTCGCCTGACGGCCCGTTCGAGTACCTCAGCCGCTATGAGACCGGCGCCCAGCATCCCCTGCACCTGCGCCGGCCGCGCGGGGTCGAGCATCCGGAAGAGGTGCTGCTCGACGAGGACGCGGAGTCGAAGGGCAAGGCCTATTACGCCGTCGACGCCGCCCACCATGCGCCAGATCACGGCCTCTACGCCTGGGCGGTGGACGAGCAGGGTTCTGAGTACCACGAGATCGTCGTCCGCGACCTCGCCACCGGCGAGCGGCTCGCGGATGGGCCGAAGAGCGCCTCAGGCGCCTTCTGCTTCTCGCCTGACTCGCGCTGGCTGTTCTGGATCTGGCGCGACGATAACGCCCGGCCGGCGCGAGTCTATCGGCGGCCGGCGCGTGGCGGCGAGGACGTGCTCGTCTACCAGGAGGAAGACGAGGGAATGTTCCTGGGCGTCGGCCTCGCCTCGGATCACAGCCACATCCTGATCGAGGCCTCGAACCAGGAGACGAGCGAGGCCTGGCTCATCCCGGCGTCCGATCCCCTGGCGGCGCCGGTCGTCGCGGAGCCGCGAAAGGCTGGCGTCCGCTACGATATCGACCGCTGGTCCGACCGGTGGGTGGTGCGCACCAACGTCGACGAGGCGGTCGACTTCCAGCTGATGATCAGCCGAGCTCCGGTTCCCCACCGGAGCACCTGGTCGCCGTGGATTCCGCCAAAGGCGGGACGGCTGATCGCCGGCTTCGCCGCCTATCGCGAGCATCTCGTTCGCCAGGAGCGCGAGGACGCCCTCGACCGGCTGGTCGTAACCGACCGCGCCGGCCACGAGCACGTGATTGCCTTCGACGAGGACGCCTATGCGCTCAATCTCGTCGGGGGCTACGAGTACGACACCACGCTCACCCGCTTCGTCTACCAATCGCCGACGACGCCCAGGCAGTGGTTCGACTACGACATGGTCACCCGCGCGCGGACCCTGCGGAAGACGCAGGAGGTTCCCTCCGGCCATGACGCTTCGGCCTACGAGACACGCCGGCTGCATGCGACCGCGCCCGACGGCGCCCAGGTGCCGATCACCGTGTTGATGAAGAAGGGGACGCCGCTCGATGGCTCCGCGCCCCTGCTGCTCTACGGCTACGGCGCCTATGGCATTCCCGAGAGCGCGGCCTTCTCCACCACTCGGCTGAGCCTGGTCGACCGGGGCTGGATCTGGGCCAGCACCCACATCCGGGGCGGCTCGGACAAGGGCTGGGGCTGGTTCCTCGACGGGCGGCGCGAGAAGAAGACCAACACTTTCACCGACTTCATCGCCTGCGCCGAATTTTTGATCAGCGAAGGCTATACGCGCTCCCGACGGATCGCCGCCTATGGCGGATCAGCCGGAGGCATGCTGATGGGGGCGATCGCCAATATGCGCCCCGACCTCTGGGGCGCGATCATCGCCGCGGTGCCGTTCGTGGACGTCCTCAATACGATGAGCGATCTGTCGCTGCCGCTGACGCCGCCGGAGTGGCCCGAGTGGGGCAATCCACTGGAGGACCCGGCGGCCTACGACACCATCGCCAGCTACAGCCCCTACGACAACGTCGCGCCCAGGCCCTACCCGGCGATCCTGGCGACGGGCGGCCTTTCGGATCCGCGGGTGACCTGGTGGGAGCCGGAGAAGTGGACCGCCCGGTTGCGCGAGGCGACCACCAGCGAGCGGCCGATCCTGCTGAAGATCAACATGGAGGCTGGGCACGGCGGCGCGTCGGGACGCTACGAGCACCTGCGCGAGATCGCCCTCGACTACGCCTTCGCCATCTGGGCGATCCAAGGCGAGGGGGCGGCGTGATCCTTCGCGAGGCTTCTTTCGAGGACGCGCCCGCACTCGCCGAGATCTATGCGCACCACGTGCTGCATGGCTTCGGCACGTTCGAAGAGGAGCCACCGTCGGCGGAGGAGCTCGGCCAGCGGCTGGCGGAAGTGCGGGCGAGGGGACTCCCGTGGCTCGTGGCCGAGGACGAGGAGGACGGGGGGCTGCTCGGCTACGCCTACGCGTCGACCTTCCGGACGCGCAGCGCCTATCGTTTCACCGTCGAGGACAGTGTCTATGTCGCCCCCGATAGTCAGGGCCGCGGCGTCGGGCGGGCGCTTCTTGGCGAGTTGATCGCCCGTTGCGAGGCGCTGGGCGCGCGCCAGATGCTGGCGGTGATCGGAGACTCGGCCAACGCGCCATCGATCGCCCTGCATCGGGCAATGGGCTTTGAGATGTGCGGGACGACCCGCGCCGTGGGCTTCAAGGCCGGCCGGTGGGTCGATATCGTCTCGATGCAACGCCCGCTTGGGGATGGCGCCGAGGCGCCCCCTTCGGGAGACGGGATTTTGTGAAGGCCGCGAAGCCTTCTACACCACGCCGCGTCTGACGAGCACGGGGAGGAACGAGCTTGGCCGCGCCGAACGCCTACTGGCTGATGAAATCGGAGCCCGCGAAATACGGATATGACGACCTCGTCCGCGACGGACGCACGACTTGGGACGGCGTGCGCAACGCCCAGGCCGCAATCTTCCTGAAATCCATGCGCGTGGGCGACGAGGCCTTCTTCTATCACTCGGTGACCGGCCTCTGCGTCGCCGGGATCGCGCGCGTCACACGGGAAGCCTTCCCCGATCCAACCGACGCCTCAGGTCGCTACGTCGCCGTCGAAATCTCTCCGGTGCGCGCGCTCGCGCATCCGGTGGCTCTCGCCGACATGAAGGCCAACCCCTCCTTGGCGGAGATGCGGATGTTCCGCCAGTTCCGCCTCTCCGTGACCCCGATCACGCCGGACGAGTGGTCGACGATCCTGAAAATGTCGGAGGGGTGAGGGTTATCAACACGCCGCTTGCCGGCGGCTGGCTCAGCGCCAGGATTCGCCTCCGCCGTGTCCCCAGTCTCGGGTTAGGGCCTCGTTGGGGGAGATGTCGCGGCGGGCGATGAGGGCGAGGAGTTCGGGGCTGACCCGGACGTTTGGGTCATCGCTGTGGGCGAGCAGTGGAAGGAGCGGGTCGAAGAGACGCCGGCCATCGGTCGTTTCGAGCGCCCCCTCACGTGGTCCGACGATCCAGCGTGCGTGGTCCAGGCGCAGGATCGGCTCTCCCGCTTCATAGCGGCGTCTTGCGCAGAGCCGCTTCCTCGGCGGGGGCCAGTCGAGACCGGGGAGAGGCACAAGGCCTAGTGGAGCGACACAAAGAGGCATGCGGGGAGCCTAGTCCCGCAATTCATCAAGCCTCGACTAGGGTCTCGATGTCGAACGATAAAGCAGCCGTAAAGACCAGAACTTAGACATCAGAGTTTTCGCGGCGCGGCCATCCATCGGTATGGAACTTATATCAGGCTGGCTCCTAGAACAGCGCCGGCGCTAAAATCCTGGCGTCGTTTCGGGTAAAGTCGATGGACGACCCAAGTTGCGAGGCGCCGCAGGCGCCCGCATTCGAGTGCAGGCCCCTTCTGGACCTGCTCGGCATCGGGCCAGGACACGCCGTGGCGGTCGCAGGACCGGGTAGCCTGGATATCATGGTCGACCTCTGCCGCGCCGGGTGGGAGCGCGTGGAATGCGCTCTGCAGGCGACCTGCGGCGGAGCCGACGAGACGAGCGACCTGCTCATCCTCACCGGACCGCCCGAATCCTTGGGTCGCCTCACCGCCCTGACCGCCAAGCTTCTCAAGGACGGCGGCGTGCTGGTGGCGAAGCTCGACCACGCGGAGGACGACGTCTCGATCCGCGCCGCGCTGCTCGCCAAGGGAATGAGCGTCCTGCAGACGACTCTCGACACTCGCGGCGGTCCTGCGGTCGCCCATCGGGTCGCGCGGCTGGGAGCGCGCGCAGGCTTGTTGGCGCGCGCAGCCTGATCCCGCCAAACTGCTGTTCCTCTGAAAGTCGGCTTCAGCTTCCGTTCAGCGGAAGTGTTTCAATGTGGAAACCTCAGCCCTGGCGTAGCCGTTAGGGTCGCGCCGGGCCTGGACCCGGAGCTCGGAGGTTGCCGTGATGAACGGACGCAAGCTGTTGGGGCTCCCGGCGGCGCTCGCTCTCGCCTTGTCGGCGGGGTTTATGAGCGCGCCTCAGGCGCACGCCCAACTTTTCGGGATCAGCATCAACATCTTCGCCGACGCGCCTCCGCCGCCGATCCCGATCTATGACCAGCCGCCGATCCCGGCGCCCGGTTACCTGTGGGTCCCCGGCTACTGGGAGTGGGACGACGAGTACGGCTACTATTGGGTGCCCGGCACCTGGGTGCAGCCGCCGCAGGTCGGCCTGCTGTGGACGCCTGGTTACTGGGGCTGGACCGATGGCAGGTACGGCTTCGTTCCAGGTTACTGGGGCACGACGGTGGGATTCTACGGCGGCATCAACTACGGGTTCGGATATACGGGATCCGGTTATCAAGGCGGATACTGGCAAGGAAGGCAATTTTACTATAATAGAACCGTCAATAACGTCACCAACGTCAACATCACCAACGTATATGCGAGACCGGTGACTGCCGTGACGGGGTCACGTGTCAGCTTCAATGGCGGTTCCGGCGGGGTGCAGGCGCGGCCGACGCCGCAGCAGGTCGCCTTCGCCCGTCAGCCGCACACACCACCGACCCCCGAACAGACCCAGCAGCGCCAGACCGCGCGGCAGACGCCGCAGCTACGCGCCAGCGCCAATCAGGGCCGCCCGCCGATCGCGGCCACTGCGCGTCCGCGGCAGTTCAGCGGACCGGGCGCAGTCCCCGCCAAACGTGCGGGTGGGACCTACCATGCACCGCCGACCCGGCCTGGGGGCGGCCCTGCAGCTCAGCCCGGCGCTGCGCCTGGCGGCGCGGCCACGCGTCCGGCGCCTACCACTCGTCCGGCCCGACCGACCGAAGCGGCGCCCGCCGCACGGCCTGCGCCCGAGGCTCGTCCGGAAGCTCGCCCCACGACGCGGCCGCAGGAGCGCCCCGCTGCGCCTCCCACCGCGGCACGGCCAGAGGGACGCCCCGCTGCGCCTCCGACCGCGGCACGGCCGGAGGAGCGCCCCGCCGCTCCACCGCCCACCGCGGCCCGGCCGGAGGGTCGCCCCCCTGGCGCTCCGCCGTCAGCCCGACCGCAGGAACGTCCCTCCGGTCCGCCATCTGGCGAGGCGCGGCCGCAGGGACGGCCCCCTGGAGCCCCTGCGCCCGAGGCCGGGCGCCCGCCCCAGGAACGCCCGCCGGCCCAGGCCGCGCGTCCTGCTCAGCCGCCTCCCGAGAAGAAGAAGCCCGAGGAAAACGGCCGACCTCCGCCGCAGTAGGCTGGCAGCTCACGGACCCTTTCTCCCCTTGCGGGACTGTTGCGGAACTCGATCGCCCCCTTCTTCTGTCATCCCGGGCGGTAGAGAGCCCGGCGTAAGCCGGGTGAAGCGACGGCCCGGGATGACGGATCTTTGGGGCGGAGAAGGATGGACGGCGTGCCCCTCACTTCACGTTCGCAGCCAGCCAGGCGTCGATTTCGGGGATGCGCTTGGTGCGGACGCCCGCCCGGTAGCGAATAGTCGCGTCGGTCTTGGCGACGTCCTGGCGTGCGTCGGCCGGGATGTGTGTCTCGGCGAAGGCGTCGAGCCGGGGGATCAGCGCCAGGTCCGTGGCGTTCGAAAGCAGTCGCGGGACGGCGCCGGCGATGGTGGTCGGCTCGAACATAGGCGAGATCCGGTCCCAGTGTGCGGCGGCGAACTCGAACGCCATCTGAGGATGGCGTTCCGAGACCGCTGCGATCATGCCAGGCGCCGTGGTCACGTCCGGCTCGCCGGAGAGCGACAGGTCGAGGGCGCGCTGGGCGAGGGCGGGATCCTCGGCCAGGCCAAGCAGGGTGTAGTCTTCGCGCCGCTCGAGCTGGGTCTTCGCCGCCTTGGCGAGGCCGTGGAGCTGGTCCCAGGTCGCCGCGTCAGCCCTCACGGCCATGATCTCGAGCACCGTGCGCCGGGTGGCGGCGTCCAGGCTCTTCTGGTCGGCTAGGAAGCCGGCGAAGCGTCGGTGAGCTTCGGCCACGACGGCCGGGTCGCCGAAGTCGCCAAGGGCCCTGAGCGTCGCCGCGCGGAGGAGGCCATCGTTGTCGCTTTCCCCGGCCTTCTTCTCCCAGCCCAGGCGCTGGTAGGTCGGCTGGATGATCGCGCTGGCGAAGGCTCGGAACCGCGCTTGGCCCGGCAGTCCCTGGTAGATGTGATCCAGTCCTGCGAGGCGGCCCACGACGCCGCTCATCACCACCGGGTCGGGCGTGAACTGGCTGAACCGGACAGTCATCTCCAGGAAGGGTTCGACAGGTTCCCTGCCGACATAGGTGAGCGTCGCAGTGTCGTTATAGACGCCCATCTGATCGTACGGGCTGAGCTCGGGCAGCCGCTCGGTGAGCGCGCGGAGCCCCTCCGGCGAATAGGCGGTCCGGAAGTAGCCCGTCTGATCGGCGTTGACGACTGTCGGGCCGCAGCCGGCGACGCTCATCGTCCGGGGAGAGAAGCCCTCGACCACCTCGCCGCTCACCGCTCCGCCGAGCGTGGCCGCGTTGACCGGCACGCGCCACTCGCTCGCATGGGTCGAGTCCGGATCGATGGCGAAGTGGCCCTGGGTCAGCGAAAGCTGGGTGCGACCAGCCTCGCAGACAGCGCCCGCTTCAGTGATCAGCGGCACGCCCGCCTGCAGGGTGAAGTCGTGGGCGATCTGGGTGATCGGGCGCGCCGCACCCTTGTCCATCTCCGCCCACAGGTCATTGGTCGTCGTGTTCCCGTAGGCGTGATCTTTGATGTAGCGGCGCACGCCCGCGCGCCAGGCGTCCTCGCCGACATAGGCCTCGAGCATGCGGATCACTGCCTGCCCCTTGGAATAGGTGATGTCGTCGAAGTCGCCGGACGCCTGCAGGATGTCGTGGACGGGCGTGATGATGGGGTGCGTGCCCTCGCGCGCGTCCTGCTGCATCACCCCCTGCTTTGCCATCAGGGACTGCAGCCAGACCTTCCATTCCGGATGGAAGTGATCGGTGACCTTGTCCTCCATCCAGGAGGCGAAGCCCTCGTTGAGCCAGAGATCGTCCCACCAGGCCATGGTGACGAGGTCGCCGAACCACTGGTGGGCCATCTCGTGCGCCGTGACGATGTAGACGGCTTGGCGATCGGCCTCGGTCGAAAGGCGCGGGTCGATCAGCAGGTCCTGTTCGAAGGAGAAGATGGCGCCCCAGTTCTCCATCGCGCCGAAGAACTGGCTCTGGCCCGGCCCCGCAATCAGGTCGAGCTTGGGCAGGGGGAAGCGGACGCCGAAGTAGGTGTTGTACCAGGGCAGGATCTGCGACTCGACATCGAGGGCGTACTGCGCCTGGGCGGTGTCACCCCGCTTGACCACCACGCCGAGGTCCACGCCGTCGACCATGCGGTGGATGCGCTCGAAATCGCCCACGGCGAGGAATAGCAGGTAGGACGACATCTTCGGCGTTTCGGCGAAGGTCACGCGTTGGCGTCCGTCTGGGAGCGCCTGCGTCGTTGCAATCGGCATGTTCGAGACCGCCATCTCGCCAGCTGGGGCGACCACGGTCAGCCGGAAGGTCGCCTTGCGCGCCGGCTCGTCCCAACTGGGGATGAAGCGCCGCTCGTCGGAGTTCTCGAACTGGGTGAACAGAGCCCGTTTGGGCCCCTGCGCCGTGACGTAGTCGAGAGCGAAGAACCCCGAAGCCTGCTGGTAGATCTTTCCGTGATAGGTCAGATCGAGCACGTGCGGGCCGGGCGCGACCGCGTGACCGAAGGCGAGGCTGGCCGTCTGGGCCGCGGCGTCATAGGTGATCTTCGGAGCCGCGGCCTCGCCTTCCAGACGGGCGCTGTCGATCACCAGTTCCGCGTCGTTGAGAGTGATGACGCCTGTGCTCGCGCGGACTGTAACGGCTATGCGCCCGCGCCCGGCGAAGGTCAGGGCCTTCGCGTCGGGCGTGATCTCTACCTCGTATCGCTCAGGGACGACATTGACGGGGAGGGCCACGTGATCGGCCGGCGCCTGCCGTGTCTCCTGCGCAAGCGCGCCCCCGAGCGGGCATACGAGGAGGCCAAGAGCGAGCAGGGCCGTTCGAAGGATGGACGCGGTCAAGGCGCCTCCGCGGAAGGTTTGAAACGGTACCGCTTACCCGTTCCGCCTTCACCCGTCACGGGGCGAGCGAAGCGTCGACGGCTAAGGTCGCCTCGGAAGGCTTCTCTGTCCCCTGCAATTGCCGCGCTACTCCCTGCGCCTGCGACATCACGCGCAGGACGTTGCCGCCGGCGATCTTGGCGAGGTCCTCGTCGCTCCAGCCGCGGCGCGCCAGTTCGATCAGCACGGCGGGGAACTTGTCGACGCCATCCAGTCCCTGTGGCGTGTAGTCGATGCCGTCGAAGTCCGAGCCCAGACCGATGTAGTCGACTCCGGCGACCTTGCGGATGTGCTCGATGTGGTCGGCGACGTCGGAGACGGTGACCGGCGGCGCCGGGTGGGCGTTCAGCCAGGCGGCATAGGCGGCTTTGGCACGCTCGGGCTGGCCGATGTAGAGGCCCGCGTAGGGCGGGCTGTTGTAGCGCGCCTGCTCGGCGGCGCGGTCGGCGTCCCACGCGGCCCGGGCGCCGGTGACATAACCCGGATTGAAATTGACCATCACGACGCCGCCGTTCTTCGCTACCAGGGCGAGCACGTCGTCCGGAACGTCCCGCGGGTGGTCGTCGAGCGCGCGTGCGCCGGAGTGCGAGAAGATCACCGGCGCCTTCGTCACCGCCAGGGCCGCCCTCATCGTGTCTGGCGAGACGTGGCTGAGGTCGACGAGCATGCCCAGGCGGTTCATTTCCAGCACCACGTCCTTGCCGAAGGTCGTGAGTCCGTGGTGCTGCGGGTTGTCCGTCGCAGAGTCGGCCCAGGGCGTGTCCAGGGTGTGGGTGAGCGTCATGTAACGAACGCCTAGATCGTACATCTGGCGCAGCACCGCCAGGTCCGCGTCGATCTGGTGGCCGCCTTCGATACCCATCATGCAAGCGATCTTGCCCGCCCTGTGGATCCGTTCGACATCCTGGGCGGTGTAGGCCATCTCGAATACGTCCGGGTAGGCGGCCGCCATCCGCTTCACCAGATCGATCTGCTCGATGGTCATCTCGACCACCCGGGGCCCGGTGAAGTCCACCGGCACCCACACTGACCAGAACTGGCCGCCGACATGGCCGGCGCGAAGTCGCGGGATATCGGTCTGCAAGGCCGGGCCATCCGGGTGCGGCAGGCCCGAGGTGTCCTTCGAAAGGTCGATCGTCTCCAGCTTGGAGCCGAAGCGCGTGCGGATCTCCCACGGCAGGTCGTTGTGGCCGTCGATGAGGGGCGTGCGCGCGAGGACCCTGTCGACCCTCGCCTTCAGCGCCGCGTCGTCAGGAGCGGCGTTCGTCTGGCTCGCCAGCAGTACAGCGGCAAACGCCGTCGTCGTCAGTCCCAACCGCATGGGCGATTCCCCCTTAAGTCCTTGGTCGAGGCTTAGAGCCCTGGCGCGGCGACGCAAGAGGGCGGTGGTCCGGATCACCTCCTGGCGCTGTTCGCCGTCCCACCCATGTCTGCGAAAGTAAGGGATCCGCGGTCACTTCGACCAATGATTAACAATACCTGTTGTTTCGAGTTCATTCCGCATTCATCTCAACCATTGCAACCTGGACACTCCAGTCGCCCCTCTGGCGAGACTGCGGACAGACGAAGGATTCGTTCCCGATGGCTACGCGCAAGTGGATCGGCGCTTCGGCGGCGCTCGCTCTGGTCTTTGGCGCCGGCGTCATGACCGTCCCGGCGGCTCATGCGCAGGAGTTCGGGATAGAGTTCAGCGTCTACGCCGACACGCCGCCCCCGCCGATACCGGTTTATGAACAACCCCCTATCCCTGAACCCGGATACATCTGGGTCCCCGGCTACTGGGCGTGGGACGATGACTACGGCGATTACTATTGGGTGCCGGGAACCTGGGTCCTCCCACCTGAGCCCGGCCTGCTGTGGACGCCCGGGTATTGGGGCTGGACGGACGGCGGCTACGGTTTCATCCCCGGGTATTGGGGCGTCGAAGTCGGTTTCTACGGCGGCGTCGACTATGGCTACGGCTATACGGGCCATGGATATGAGGGTGGATACTGGAGAGGAAGGACGTTCTACTACAACAGTGTAGTGAACAACGTCCGCAACGTGAACATCACCAACGTCTACGAACGGCCCGTGCAGGCCTCGACGGGACCGAGGGTGGGCTTCAACGGGGGCCCTGGCGGCGTGCAGGCTCGCCCCACGCCCCAGGAACTTTCGCTCGCGCGTCAGCCGCACAGGCCCCCGACACAGGTTCAGGCGCAGCAGAGCTCGATGGCGCGCCAGCAGCCCGAGCTGCGCGCGAGCGCCAACCAGGGTCGGCCGCCAATCGCGGCCACGCAGCGACCCCAACAGTTCCAGGGGCCGGGCGTCGCCTCTGCCACGCGCGCAGGCGGCGCCTATCGCGCTCCGCCGCCTCAAGCCCGCCCTGGCGGCCGGCCCCCCGGTGCGGGCAATCGTCAGTCGGAGCCAGCAGCTCAGCCCTATCGCGGCCCTGCAGGCGAAGGTTACGCGCAGCCCTACCGCGGGTCCCAGGCCCAGCCTTACCGACAGCCGCAGCCGAGCGGGCAGCCCTATCGCGGATCCGAGGCGCAACCTTACCGGCAATCGCCGCAGTCCGAGGCCCAGCCTTACCGCGGACCTGAGGGGCAGGGTTACCGGCAGCCGCCGCAGCCGAGCGCGCAGCCCTACCGCGGGTACGAGGCTCAGCCTTACCGGCAGCCCGCGCAGCCCGAGGCGCAGCCCTACCGAGGTCCGGAGGCCCAGCCTTATCGCGGCGCCGAAGGTCAGGCTTATCGCCCCGCTCAGCCCAATCCCGGCCAGCAGCCGCGGCC
>JAFANN010000238.1 GCA_019232665.1 Caulobacteraceae bacterium
CCCAGCGCCCACCATAATCTCGCATACGTGCTCGACGCCTTGGGGCGGGAAGACCAGGCCCTGGTCAGCTACGCGACCGCAGCGCGCCTCCAGCCCGACCTTGTCGCCGCCCAGTCCCGCCTTGGCGACCTCTACTTGGCCCGCAGCCGGCGGACCGAGGCTGAAGCGGCCTTCCGAGCAGTGGCGGCGGCGAGCGCCGGGACGGTCGCCGAAGAGATCGCCCTGGCGCGAGCGGCCGAATGCGCCGGCGACGCGGATGTGGCCCTGGCCGACCTGCGGCGGATCGTCGACAGTCACCCCAAGAGTCCTGAAGCCCGCCTTGCGCTGGGAAGGCTGCTGGCCCAGGCCGGCGAGTCGGCCCAGGCCGCCGAACATCTCGAAGCGGCGGCGACCATGGCGCCGAGCCTGGGGGCGGCCTGGTATGGGGTAGCGACCAACCGCAAGTTCACTGCCGCCGACGCCCCGGCGATCGCGAGGATCAACGCCGCCCTCGCGCGCCCGGACCTCACCCCTTCGCATCGGCAGGCGCTCCACTTCGCGCTCGGCAAGGCCAACGACGACATCGGCCAGTATGCGACCGCGATCCGCCACATCGACGCCGCCAACCGCATCCGCGCGGCCGGCGCGCGGCTCAACCGTCAGGCGATGCTCACGCGTGTCGAGCAGTTGATCGCCGCCACGCCCGCCGGCTTCTTGGAGGGCCTTCCCCACCCTGGCGTCGAAGACCGCTCGCCTATCCTCATCGTCGGCATGCCCCGATCGGGCACGACCTTGGTCGAGCAGATACTGTCGAGCCACCCCGATGTGGGGGCTGGAGGAGAGCTGCAGTTCTGGGGAACTCAGGACAAGCCCCGCGAGGACTTCTGGTCCATCACCCAGACGCCCGAGGACGTCAGCAGGATCGCCGAAGACTATCTGGCGGTTCTTCGGGGCATCGCGCCGGACGCGGCCCGCGTGACGGACAAGATGCCGTTCAACTTCGCGCTGTTGGGACTGGTCAGCCGGGTCTTCCCGCGCGCGACCCTGATCCACTGCCGCCGCGATCCCATCGACACCTGTCTGTCGATCTACAGCACCCATTTCGAGGTCACGTTCGATTTCGCGGGCGATCGCGGCGACCTCGTCTTCTTCTACCGCCAATATCAGAGACTGATGGATCACTGGCGGCAGGTTCTTCCCCCCCAACGGTTCGTCGAGGTCGACTACGAGGCGTTGGTGTCCGACCCTGAACCTCACGCGCGCAGGCTCGTCGCCGCCTGCGGCCTGGAGTGGGACGAGGCCTGCCTTTCGCCCCATCGCAACACCCGGCGGATCGCCACCGCCAGTCTTTGGCAGGCGCGCCAGCCAATCTACCGGACCTCTGTTCAGCGTTGGCGACGCTATGAACCTTGGCTGGGAGAATTGCTGAAGCTCGAATCCAGCTAATCATTAAAATTCGCAGGAAGTGCGCGCTTTCGTCACCCCCTTCGGTACGAAGGGGACCTCAGGAAATCACACGTCAAAGAGTATTGTCGTGCGACCAGGCGGGGGACGCATGGCGGAATACAAGCTTTACATTATTGACGAAGACGACTGGATCTCCGGCGTCAAAACCTTCCACTGCGAAGACGACGAGCTGGCGGTGATCGCCGCGCTCGACAGCGGCGTCGCGCAACGGATGGAGCTGTGGAGCCGCGACCGCCTGGTGGAGAGATTTGGTCCGGCGCCGTGCGAGGACGAAGACTGCGACCCGCCCGCCGCCTGCGGCGAAAACCGTCCGCGCAGGCGGCGTGCGTGGGGCGCGATCCGCACTCCGGCGCTGTCGCCGCCGCCGCCCTCCTGGAGTCGGCGCAACTCCTGATCTTCTGCTGCCTCAGCTCGACAGGACGTTGATCACCGCCAGGGTCATCGCCTCCACGCCCATCTTGATCGACGGTTCGGGAACCGGGGCGAAATAGGGTGAGTGGTTGGCCGGGAGTGGAACGCCGGTCCGCTTCGCCTCCTCCACCTTCGCCGGGTCATAGCCGCCCAGCGACCAGTAGAATGACGGCACGCCAGCCAGCACGAACTCGGAATAGTCTTCGCTGGCCGCGCCCGGCTCCTTCATCAGAACGGCCTTGTCGGCGAAGGCGGCCTTGAACACCGGCGCCGTGCGCGCCACCAGCGAATCGTCGTTCACGACGGCGGTGGCGGCCTCCGTGAAATCGACATCAGGCGCTGGCGCGCCGGACATCTGAGACTCCGCATTAGCCGTGCGCACGAGCCCGGCCTTCAACTTGGTCCGCACGTCGGCGTCATAACTGCGAATGGTGCCGCGCAGAACGACATGGTCTGGGATGATGTTGCCCGCCGTTCCTCCCTCGATGGCCCCGACGGTGATGACGCCGAACTGATGGGGCTCACGCTCGCGGCTGACGATGGTCTGGACGTCGATGATGAAGCGCGCGGCCTCCACCACCGGGTCGATCGTCACGTTGGGCATCGAGCCATGTCCGCCGCGGC
>JAFANN010000062.1 GCA_019232665.1 Caulobacteraceae bacterium
GGCCCACCCGAACGCGAGGCGACATGGCGGACCAGAAGCGGCGGGAACTCGGCGACTTCCTTCGCGCCCGGCGTGGGCGGCTGACTCCGGAGAGCGTCGGCCTTCCGCGCCATGCACGCCGGCGCACGCCGGGCCTGCGCCGCGAGGAGGTGGCGGAGCTCGCTGGCATCGGCGTCGACTGGTACATCCGGCTCGAGCAGGGCCGTCCGGTGACGCCCTCGCTCGCCACCATCGACGCCCTGGCCCGCGCCCTCTGGCTGACAGACCTCGAGCACGAGCACCTGCGCGCTCTGGCGGGCGGGGGCGGCCACAGGCCCTTCGAACCGGAGACCGCGCCGCCGGCCCTGCTCCGCCTGCTGCAGAGCCTCACACAGCCCGCCTACGTCACCGGCCGGCGGCGAGACCTTGTGGCCTGGAACGCCGCCGCGGAGGAGATCCTCGGCTTCGGCGAGCTTGCCGAGGGCGACCGCAACATCCTTGTGGCGATGCTGACCTATCCGCGGAGCCGAGAGCTTTTCGGCGCGGGATGGGCGGCAGAGGCGCAGCGAATGGTCGCCCAGTTCCGCGCCACTCACGACCTGTGGGCGGACGATCCGGCGTTCAGGGCTTTGCTGCGACGCCTGAGCGAGGGCTGCCCCGAGTTCAACAGCTGGTGGGAGCGCCACGACGTCCGCCGGCCGTCATCGGGCATCAAGCGGCTGATCCACCCGACGAAAGGCGCGATCGCCTTCCAGCACACCAGCTTTCAGGCCAACGACAATCCAAGCCTCAAGCTGGTGATCTACACGCCGATAGAGGCGAATACCCAAAGCGCAACCGGGAGCGGCTAGCCCCGCCGTGAGGCCTTCTCCGCCACCCCTGAGCGGCCTTCGCGGCGCTCGAGTTCGGCGGCGACTTCGTCGAGGGTGACGCCCGAGGCGGCGAGGAGGGCGAGGAAGTGGTAGAGGAGGTCGGCGCTCTCGGCGACGAAGGCGGCGGGATCTTCGGTGGCGGCGGCGAGCGCGGTCTCCACAGCCTCTTCCGCCATCTTCTTGGCCGCCAGCCGGCGGTCGGCCAGAAGGCGCGCCGACCATGAGGCGTTCGGATCCGCGCCGCGCCGGGATTCGATGACGGCGGCGAGGCGTTCGACGACTTCGGAGAAACGGCTCATGCGGCGGCCTGCCAGACGGGCCGGACCGGCTCCCCGGCCGTGGCGAGCGCGGATTTGACCTCGGCGATCGAGACGAGCCCGAAGTGGAAGATCGAGGCGGCGAGAACGGCGTCCGCGCCGGCTTTCACTGCGGCGACCATGTCGGCCGCGTCTCCAGCCCCGCCGCTGGCGATCACCGGCACGGGCGCCGCCAGGCTGACCGCCCGCACGAGTTCGAGGTCGTAGCCACTCTTGGCGCCGTCGCGATCCATGGAGGTGAGCAGGATCTCGCCCGCCCCCTTCTCCACCGCTCGGGCGGCATACTCACAGGCGTCGAGGCCAGTGGCGTTGCGCCCGCCATAGGTGAAGATTTCCCAGCGCCCCTCGCCGATGCGCCGCGCGTCCACGGCGGCGACCACGGCCTGAGAGCCGAAGGCGTCGGCCATGGCCGAGATCAGGTCGGGATTTTCGACGGCGGCCGTGTTCACGCTCACCTTGTCGGCGCCCGCCCGCAACAACCGACGCGCGTCCTCCACCGTGCGCACGCCGCCGCCGACAGAGAGCGGCATGAAGCAGACCTCCGCCGTGCGGGCGATGACATCGAGGATCGCGCCGCGTCCCTCATGGCTGGCGGTGATGTCGAGGAACATCAGCTCGTCGGCGCCGGCGGCGTCGTAGCTACGGGCCTGCTCCACCGGATCGCCGGCGTCGCGCAGGTCGACGAACTGCACGCCCTTCACGACCCGGCCGTCCTTAACGTCCAGGCAGGGAATGACTCGGACCTTGAGCATCAGGCCGCCGCCGCCAGGGCTTCGAGGGGGGTGATCGAGCCAGTATAGAGCGCGCGGCCGAGGACAGCGCCGGCGATCGGCGTCCCCGGGCGCTGGACGAGGCGCTCGATGTCTCGCACGGAGGCCAGGCCACCCGCGGCGATCACGGGGATGGAGACGGCGTCGGCGATGGCGCCGAAAACCTCGACGTTGAAGCCAAGCAGGGCCCCGTCGCGGTCGATGTCCGTCACGATGAGGGAGCACACGCCGGCATCCTCGAAGCGGCGCGCGATGGTCACCGCATCGATGTCGGTGTCCTGCGTCCAGCCCTCGACCGCGACCTTGCCGCCGCGCACATCGACGCTGACGGCCACCTGCTCGGGCCAGTGGCGCGCGGCGGTCTTCACCAGGGCCGGATCCCGCACGGCGGCAGTGCCGAGGATGACGCGCGATACGCCGCGCTCGATCCAGCGCTCGACGTCGGCGAGGCTGCGGATCCCGCCGCCCAGCTGCACCGGCGTGCTAACCGCCTTGAGGATGGCCTCCACCGCCTCCCCATTGACCACGGCGCCTTCGACGGAGCCGTTGAGGTCGACGACGTGGAGCCAGCGGAAGCCGGCGGCGGCCCAGGCCTCGGCCTGGCGTGCTGGACTTGTGTTGAACACGGTGGCGGTCGCGAGGTCCCCTCGGACGACGCGCACGCATTGGCCGTCCTTCAGGTCGATCGCGGGGTAGAGGATCATGGCCGCCATTCCAGAAAATTGCGCAGGAGCCGGGCGCCTGCGTCCTGGGATTTCTCAGGGTGGAATTGCACCCCCGCGAGGTTGCCCAGGGTCACGGCTGAAACGAACGGACCGCCATGATCGGTCCACCCCGCGGCCATCGCCTCATCCCGCGGGAAGATGGCGTAGGCGTGGGTGAAGTACATGTGGTCTCCGCTCGACAGACCGGTGAAGAGGGGCCCTCGGGGCCGCTCAATGCTGTTCCAACCCATGTGCGGCAGCTTGAGGGCAGGGTCGGCTGGCTGCAGGCGGCGAACCTCCCCGCCGATCCATCCGAGGCCAGGCGTGAGGCCGAATTCGCGTCCTTGGTCAGCCATCAGCTGCAGGCCGACGCAGATGCCAAGGAAGGGCGCGCCGCGATGTCGCACCGCCGCCTCCATCGCCTCGATGACGCCATGGCGCGCGCGAAGGGCGTTCATGCACGCGGCGAAGGCCCCAACGCCCGGCAGGACCACCGCGTCGGCGCGGGAGATCGCCTCAGGGTCGTCGGTGGCCTCGACCTCCGTGTCGCCGACGGCCTCAGCGGCCCGCCGCAGGGCTTTCAGCGCCGAGGGAAGGTTGCCAGAGCCGTAGTCGACAAGCGCGACGGAGCGCATGGATCAGTCGTCCCTCCCCCTGTGGGGAAGGTGGTCGAGCGCATCGAGACCGGGTGGGGAAGTGTGGATCACCGCGAGCGTCTCGGTCTTTCCCCAGGGTTCCTCACCCGCCGCGCCTTCGGCGCGCCACCCTCCCCAGGAGGGGAGGGACGCGACGGATCGGACGGTCAAAGCACGCCTTTGGTCGAAGGGGGCGCGCCCCCGGTCTTGGGATCGAGCTCGACGGCCGTGCGCAGGGCGCGGGAAAGCGCCTTGAAGCCACTCTCGGCGATGTGGTGGGAGTTGTCGCCGTAGATAGTCTCCAGGTGCACGCAGGCGCCCGCATGCATGGCGAAGGCGTGGTGGAACTCCTTGAAGAGCTCGGTGTCCATCTCGCCGATCTTCTGCCGGGCGAAGGTGACCTTCCAGATCAGGTAGGGACGGTTCGCCAGATCGATGGCGCAGCGTGTGAGCGTCTCGTCCATCGGCACATAGGCGTGGCCGAAGCGGCGGATCCCCTTGAAGCCGTCGAGGGCCTGGTTGAACGCCTGACCCAGGACGATGCCGGTGTCCTCGACCGAGTGGTGCATGTCGATGTGCAGGTCGCCGCGGGTCTGGATCTCGAGGTCGAAGCCGCCGTGCCTCGCGAAGCTCTCGAGCATGTGATCGAAGAAGCCGATGCCGGTGGAGATGGCCGCCCGGCCGCTCCCGTCCAGGTCGAGGCGGACGCGGACCTGGGTCTCCTTGGTGTCGCGAGCGATGTCGGCTGTGCGGTTCACGCCAGGACCAACCCCGCGCGGGCGGCGCGTTCCTTCATCGAGACCTCCGGTCTTGGACCGAAATGGGAAATGACCTCGGCCGCGGCCAGAGAGCCGAGACGACCGCACTCGTGCAAGGGACGGCCTGCCGCAAGGCCTGCGAGGACGCCCGCGGCATACTGATCGCCTGCCCCGGTGGTGTCGACGACGGTCTCGACCGGCTCGGCGGCGACCTGGACGACCCGCTCGCGGGTCAGGAGGGCCGAGCCTTTGGCCCCGTGGGTCACCGCGGCGATCTCCACGCGCCCGCGGATCGCGTCCTGCGCTGCGCGGACGTCGGACGTCTCGAACAGGGCACAGATCTCAGACTCGTTGGCGAACAGGATGTCGACCTGGGTGTCGATGAAGCCCAGCAGGCCCTTCCGGTGCCGCTCGACCACGAAGGAGTCCGAAAGCGTGAGGGCGATCCGCCGACCATTGGCGCGCGCCAGACCAGCCGCCTTGGCGAAGGCTTCGCGCGCGGCGGGCGGATCGAAGAGATAGCCCTCGAGGTAGAGGATGGCGGAGGACTCCACGACCGCAGCGTCGACGTCGGCCGGACCGAACTCCACGCAGGCGCCCAGATAGGTGCACATGGTCCTCTGGCCGTCGGGGGTGACGTTGATCAGGCAGCGAGCGGTGGAGGGGCCGCCGGCCAGGGGCGAGGTGGCGTAGTGCGCGCCGATGGCGCGGATGTCGTGGGCGAAGATGCCGCCGAGCTCGTCGTCGGCGACCTTGCCCATGTACGCGGCGCGCGAGCCCAATCCCGCAGCGCCGGCGAGGGTGTTGGCGGCTGAACCGCCCGAGGCCTCGAGGCCGGGCGCCATGCGCACATAGAGGTCCGCCGCGCGCGCCTCGTCGATCAGGGTCATCGATCCGGGAGTGAGGCCCTCGCCCTCAATGAAGGCCGGCGGGGCCGAGGCGATGACATCGACGATGGCGTTGCCGATCGCGGCAATGTCGAAGGCGGCGGTCATCCGAAATCCGTGGTCGTTCAAGTGACGGGCGGACCTACACCAAGCCTCGCGGCGTGACGAGCCCGCGTCGCAGACTCGCGCAACACGGCGCGGCGACTGTGCAAAGTTGTACGCGGCGTGCGATCGTGCCTTAAGTGCGACTGCAGCCGGCCCGCGAGGCGCGGCGCACGCAAGAGGGAGGCAAAATGTCCGACAAGCCGATGGTTGCGCCCAACCTGTTCCACGATCTGGCCGGACAGGCGCCGTGCCCGGGACATTTGATCACTAACCTGAGCTCCGAACAGCTAGCTGCCCTGCATTCCTTCAAGCATGAGTTCGCCGCCGCGGGATTCCGGCTCTACAAGGATGTGCCGCCGAAGGAGGCGGACGCCGTACTCCGCCACTTCCTCGCCGAACTGCTCGAGAAAAAGCGCTAGGGCGTTTTCCGCGCCCGGGCTGCGGAGACCGCGCGTCTTCCCTATGCACATTGACGTCCCTGCGCCCCGCAACCGCGCGGTGTATGGTGCGTCAGGACGAAGGGCTCGGGGATGACGGCTCGAACGGCAGCCAGTGCGGACCTGCTCGCCGGCGTGGCCAAGGAGGCGTCGCTGCGCGATGAGTTGTCGGCGCAAAGGCGCCAGATCAGCGTGCTGTTCTGCGACCTGGCCGGCTCGACTGAACTCTCCTCGCGCCTCGACCCCGAGGAGATGCGGGATGTCATCGCCGGCTATCATGGGGCCTGCGCCGAACAGATCGAAGCGGCGGGCGGCTTCCTGGCGAAGTATCTCGGCGACGGCGTGCTGGCGTATTTCGGCTACCCGACGGCGCACGAGGACGACGCCGAGCGCGCTATCCGCGCCGGCCGTGCGGCCGTCGAGGCCGTGTCCCGGCTGAAGTCCCCGTCTGGAGAGTCGCTGGCGGCGCGGGTCGGCATCGCCACGGGCATCGTCGTCGTCGGAGATCTTATCGGCGATGGCTGGTCGCAGGAGCGGTCGGTCGTCGGGGAGACACCCAACCTCGCCGCCCGGCTGCAGGCGATCGCGCCGCTTCACGGGGTGGTCGCGGCCGACGCGACCCGCCGCTTAGCGGCGGGACCCTTCGAGTACCGCGATATCGGACCGGTGGAGCTGAAGGGCCTGAAACTCCACGATCCGGTGTGGGAGGTGGTCGGCGAGAAGCGGCTGGCCGATCGTTTCCTTGCCCGCAGGCAGAGCCCGCCCTCCGAATTGGTGGGGCGCGAGGCCGAGCTGGAGCTGGTCCTCGAGCTCTGGCGCGGGCGGGCGAACGCCTCTCCCCAGGCCGTCGGGCTGGTGGGCGAACCCGGCATCGGCAAGTCACGCCTGCTCTACGAGATCCGTCGACGGATCGCCCGCGAGCCGCACGTGTGGGTGGAAGGGGGCGGGACCCCCGTCTTCGCCAACACGCCTTTTCACGCAGTCGGCCAGATGGTGCTGCGGCTGCTGGCGCGCCGCGGTCACGTCCGGCCGGAACAGCTCGCCGAAGCACTCGAGCGCTCGCTGCGTGCGGCCGACATGGATGTCGCCGCGAGCCTGCCTGTCGTCGCCAGCCTGATCGACGCGCCCGTTGCGGACGCGGCCTTCCAGGCGCTCGCTCCCGAGCAGAGGCGCGCCGCCCTCCTCGAGCACCTGGTCGAGTGGCTGCTGAGGACGGCGCGGCGCTGGCCGACCGTGATTGCGGTCGAAGACCTGCAGTGGGTGGACCCTTCCAGCCTCGAGTTGCTCACCCAGCTCATCGATGGCGGGGCGCAGACGGGGCTCCTCGTCATCTACACCTCCCGGACGGCGGCGGCCGCGCCATGGCCTGTGGGCGGCGCCCATCGCCAGCTGGTCCTCGACCGCCTCCAGCCGTCCGCCCTCCGGCAGCTGGTGCTGGGAGCCAACCAGGACCTGGCGGGACCGCTGGTGGAGACGGTGATCGCTCGCGCCGGCGGCGTGCCGCTCTTCGCCGAGGAACTCGCACGGCTGTTCGCCGAACGCGACGCCGGAACGGTCGACCGCGCGGTTCCCGGCCAGCTGTCGGACCTCCTGATGGAGCGCCTCGACCGCCTCGGAGAGGCCAAGCCTGTGGCGCAGATCGCCTCCGCCCTCGGCGGCCGCCTCTCGCCCCAGCTGATCGCCGCCGTGAGCGGCCTGGGCGCCAGCGAGGTGGAGCGGGCCTTGGATCGGCTGGCGCAAGGGGACATCCTGGTGCGCACCGACGAGGCGGCCGAGCCCACCTACGCCTTCCGCCACGCCCTGTTGCAGGACGCCGCGTACGAGGCCCTTCTCAAGAGTCAGAGGCGCGACATCCACCGCCGCGCGGCCACGGCGCTGGCTGAGAAGTTCCCAGAGGAGGCCCTGGCGCACCCGGAGGTCATGGCCCAGCACTGGTCGGCGGCGGGCGAGCTGGACCGCGCCTTGGCCGCCTGGCGCGCGGCCGGGCACTCGGCGCAGGCGCGGCGCGCCTTCAAGGAGGCCGAGGCCGCCTATCTGAAGGCGCTGGAGATCCTGAAGTCGCGCCCGGCGTCGGCCGAGCGGGACGGCCGCGAGCTGGCCCTGCAAAGCTCGCTGGCCGGCGTGCTGCAGATCACGCGCGGGTATTCTGCGACGGAAACGATCTATGCGGCCGGCCGGGCCCGGGAACTGGCCGAAGCGGGTGGCGACCTGCGCCGGCAGGTGCAGCTGGCGAGCGCGCAGTGGGGGGCGCTGTCGACCGCCGGGCGCCACCACTCGGCGACGCGCAAGGCCGATCAGGTGCTGGAGCTGGCCCGGATGGACGGCGCGCCCGAAGCGCTTGGACACGCGCACATGGTCCAGCTGACCTCGCGCTACCGCATTGGCGACCTGCTTGGCGCGGAGGACTTCTTCCGCCAGGGCGAGGCCCATTTCCGCCTGGCGCGACTGGTGGCCCGTCCCGGATTTATCGCCCAGGCGTTCGGCAACGCCGCCCAGGTCGCATGGCTGCTCGGTCGCCCGGAGGACGCCCTGAGCCGGATGGGCTCGGCGCTGGAGCTGACCCGCAGCGCCGGCAATCCCTTCGACGAGGCCTTCGTCCAGTTCATGGACTCGATGCTCGCGGTGATCATGGGCCGCGACGCGGACGCCGTCGTCGCCGCGCGCGCCTCGGTGGACCTTTCCGACGCCTACGGCTTCAGCCAGTTCGCCCACGTCGCGCGGGTGACCTTGGGCCGTGGCTTGGCGGGCTCCGGCCAACCCGTCGAAGGCCTCGCCTGGATCGAGGAAGGCCTTCGCTTGCGGGCCGAGGCGGAGGAGCGTTCTGGAGAGCCGCTGTTCCGCTGCTGGTTGGCGGAGATCCGCCAGGCGCTGAACGACCCGGACGGGGCTTCAGCCGCAGTGGAGGAGGCGTTGGTCGCCAACCCCCAGGAGCTGGCGTTCCGGCCGGCGATCCTGCAGCTGCGCGGCGACCTGAGGCTCGCCCGCAGCGACGCCGACGACGCCGAGGCCGACTACCTGGAGGCCATGGCCCTGGCACGCACGATGCGGGCCAAGGTGTTCTTCGACTCCGCCGTGGCGCGCCTGGACGCGCTAGCGCGTCAGCCAGAGCGCGTCAGCTGACGGAGCGGATGCGGACGGCCTCGCCGGAGTTGACCTCGTCCGCGAGCGACGCTTTCGAGAGGTCTGGAATCGAATTGGGATCCAGCTGTTTAGCGCCAGTGGAGATCATCCAGAAGCGGTCCGCATCGACCTGGATGATGTCGAAGGTCCCCCGCTCATCTTCCACCCCGGGCTTCAAAAACCGGAGCGTGGCCTTCCCCCAGACTCCCTCGCTCGAATAGGTCCCCGAAAGTTCCATGACGCGGTTCAGGAGCTTCTGGTCCGTGCCGGTGAGCGCGGTGATCGTCGCCGACTGCTTGCCCGTGATTTTCCCATCGGCGCTCAGGGCCAGGACGCCCATGCCCACGAGGTAGCATTGCGTCCCATCGATAATGGTGAAGCCGGAGAACCGATAGGCCCAGTCCCCAGCAAGCGAAGGCGTTGTCATGGCGTTTCCCCACAGATCGCCGTGCGCGTCATCCAAGGAGGGCGCGGGCGAGTTCGACGAGAACCAGAACAATGAAAGCTCCCGCGGCGGCGTGCATCGCCAGCCGCAGGTGAGCGAACTTATCCCGGCAGACACTCGCCAGGATGTGCAGGTGACGCAGCTTGTTCTCATGCTCGGCCTCGACGTCGAGGGCATGCATCTCCTTGAGGAACGGACCCAGGGGCTGACGGAACACGCGCGCGCCCCAGAAGACGTAGTCGTCGTTGTCCTGGTGCGGCCGCACGCGCGGCGCGATCGCCGCCAGGGCGAAGGCGCAGGTGATGAAGAAGCCGACGGATGCGGCGGCGTAACCCCAGGCCTCGGCGGTGGACGTCCACGAGGAGCCGCCGCGCAGGGCGCCGGTGCGGCCGGCCATGTCGATGCAGTAGATGACCATGGCGCCGGCGAAGGCGACGAGGATGCCCATCTTGGCGTCGCACAGGATGATGTTGTCCTGCAGCACGCCGCGCTCGAAGTCGGCGAACCGTTCGTGAAGGAAGGCGGCTTCGACGCGGGAAAAGCGGTCGGCCGGATCGCTCCTTCGCGAGGCCGAGGCGCCTTCTCCGTCCGGGCTGCCCGAACCGCGTGGCTCGCCGCTGACGCCGCCACTATCCACTGCAGCCAAGCTCACCTCGGGAAATCCAAGAGTCGCCCCTGGCGCATCGCGTCCCGCTCCGTCAGCCCGGGACGCATTCACCTCGTTTTTGTACGCAAGCGCAAGATTTTCGTCGTGGTGCGACGATCCGGGGGTCCGGGTCAGGCGCCGAGGAACAGCTCCCGCGAGGGGCAGAGGTCGGCGACGACGCACTGGGCGCACTTCGGCTTGCGGGCGACGCAGACGTAGCGGCCGTGCAGGATTAGCCAGTGGTGGGCGCGGGTGAGGCGGTCCTTGGGTACGATGGCCATCAGGTCGTGTTCGACCTTCACCGGCGTCTCGGCGGTGGAGAGGCCCAGGCGCCGGGCGACACGGTACACGTGCGTGTCCACTGCGATCGCCGGGTCGATCCCCAGCTCGTTGAGCACTACGCTGGCGGTCTTGCGACCGACGCCCGGCAGCGCCTCGAGCGCCTCGCGGGTGCGCGGGACCTCGCCGCCATACTCGTCCATAAGGATGCGCGAAAGCGCGATGACGTTCTTCGCCTTGGTGTTGAACAGGCCGATGGAGGCTATGTGGCGCGCGAGGCCCGCCTCGCCGAGGTCGAGCATTTTCTGCGGCGTGTCCGCGATTGCGAAGAGCGTCTTGGTCGCCTTGTTGACCGACACGTCCGTCGCCTGCGCTGAGAGCGCGACAGCCACGAGGAGTGTGTAAGGCGAGGCGTATTCGAGCTCCGTGCGCGGCTCCGGAAGCGCCGCGGCGAAGCGGTCGAAGATTTCGTTGATGCGAGCGCGCTCACGGCGGGCGGGTAGGGGTCTTGCCATGGGCGCTGGACAATGCGGCGCCCCGCCGACATAGCCAAGCCATCGGGAGCTGGACGTCAGGGCGTCGCCTCAGCGGGCGGCTGCGTGGCGCGGAAGGTGGCGTTGGCGCGTGCGCAGAGCGTTTCGTCGGCGTGGATGGTGGCCGCGCAGAAGGAGAGGGTTCGGCCGGCCTTGAGCACCACTGGGCGGATTTCCAGCCATTGGCCGAGGCGCGCAGTGGCGATGAAGTCGACCGAGAGGCCCACGGTGACCAGGCCTGTCACGCCTTCCAGGAAGACACCGCAGCTCAGGCCCATGGCGTTGTCGGCCAGTGCGGCGATCAGGCCGCCGTGGACGAAGCCGCGAGAGTTGGCGTGAGCTGGCCCCGCCCTCAGTCCGAGATGGACGGCCGTTTCCGTGCGCTGGGAATAGAGCGGCTCCCACGGGTCGGTCAGCCCGCTTTTCTTGAAGTGCGGGGCAAACCCCGCCGGCGCGTCGTCACTCATTTCGTCGCCTCGCACGCCCCGGCCGGCAGACAAACATGCCATTTTCATGTAGACCAGTCTATATAGATTCCAGTTCGGAGACACTCGATGCCCGCCGTCCCCAAGCACCGTGAAGCCATGATCGAGAGCGCTGTGAGGCTGTTCCGCCGGCAGGGATACGCGGCCACCGGCCTAGCTGAGATTCTCTCGACGAGCGGCGCACCGAAGGGCTCGCTCTATCACTACTTCCCGGGCGGCAAGGCGGCGATCGGAGCGGAAGCGGTCCGTCGCGCGGGAGAGCGGGTGACAGCGACGCTGACGGAGCTAGCGGCGTCCTCATCAGGGGCCGGCGAGCTTATCGCGCGCTACCTCGAACTGCTCGCGGGCTGGATGCGGCGCTCAGGCTTCCGCGATGGCTGCCCCATCACCACGACCCTGCTCGAGACGGCGCCGCAGGACGAGGCGATCCGCAAGGCGGGGGCGGACGCCTTCGCCGCCTGGGCCGCCGTCGTGGAAGCCGCGGCATGGGCGCAGGGCGTACCGCTCGAACGTGCCACGCCGCTGGCGCGGTTCGCCGTCGCCGCCGTCGAAGGCGCCCTGATCCAGTGCCGCGTCGCGGGCGACGAAACCCCTCTCGCCGAGGCTGCCGCGCAGTTGGCCGACCTGTTCGCGGCCGCGGGCGCCTAAATTCGCGCGCGCGACCAAAAACGGCA
Organism: Caulobacteraceae bacterium; assembly: GCA_019232665.1. Classification (GTDB taxonomy): domain Bacteria; phylum Pseudomonadota; class Alphaproteobacteria; order Caulobacterales; family Caulobacteraceae; genus Acaudatibacter. Next base: position 11,647 of record JAFANN010000062.1, read on the forward strand.
AGCGGCGACGACGCACCGCGCCTGCGTGGCACGCCATCATGTCTGAGTTGTCTTCATCCTGTACGATCATGCGCCCGCAAACTAGGCTTTCGCGCGCCGCCTACTGCATGGCTATCGCGGCTTCCGTTCTAGGAGGGCGACATGGACGCCCCTCTGTTCATGGACGCGGTGATCTCTCGCAATCGCACGCTTTCACCCCGCGGCCTGCTGATCCTGTTCGGGGTTCTCATCGGCCTGGATGCGGCGTTCGGGCTGGTGTTCGCCGCGATGGGCGCGGGCCTGGTGGCCGGATTCATGGCGGTCGTCGCCGGCGCGCTCTTCGCCGCGTTCGCTATCAGCAATCGCCGCGCTCGCGATCTGGAGCGGGTGCAGGTCAGCCCCTTCGAGGTGCGCGTGATACGATGCGTGCGGACCGAGGAGAGGGTCGTATGGACCTCGCCCACGGCGTTCACGCGGGTTGAGCTGATCGACAACGAGGTGAGCGCGGGAGAGATCCGCCTTCGCCTGCGCGAGCAGCAGGTGGAGGTCGCACAGGCCCTCAGCCGCCCCGAACGCCTTGTCTTCGCCAAGGCTCTCGAGACCGCGATCCGCCGCGCCCAGAGCGCCTCGGGGTGGTGAGGCCTGACTTAGTCCAAATCTGTTGTCCCCTAAGCTCGTCATCGCCGGCCGTCAGTGCCGGCGACCCATGGTCAGGCTCGACAGGCGCCGGCAGTGACCGCGCCGGGCGGCGCGGTCACGCGAAGCGGTTGGTAAAGCGTGCAGTCGTTCCGCGCGTCGTGGCCGCGTCAGGAACGCGGCCATTGC
>JAFANN010000081.1 GCA_019232665.1 Caulobacteraceae bacterium
CACCGCCAAGGCGCGGGCGTTGCGGAAGCTTTTGATGCGGCCGTCGGCGACCGGGTCGGAGGCCCAGCTCTCCTTGCCGTTGATGAGCAGGGTCGGGCACGTGATGTTCGACCACAGCTCCCAGGTCTGCTGTGGGGTCAGGTCCACCGGGGACCAGGACCGGACGTAGTTGTCGAACTTCCAGCTGTAGGTGCCGTCCTCGTTCTGGGCGACGCCGTGGACGGTCAGGTAGCGAGCCTGTTCGTCCGTCAGGTGCCGGTTCTCGCCCTGCATGCGGTGGAAGGCCTCCTCGATCGACGGATAGCGGCGCGGGATGCGGGCGGCGAGGCCGCGCTCGGCGTCGATCCAAGACCGCATGCGCTGGGCGATCGCCTGCTCCTGACGCTCGGCGACCATGGACGGCGACGGCCCCAGTCCCTCGATAGCCACGAGCTTCTCGACGTTTTCCGGATAGATGCCGGCATAGCGAAGAGCAATCGCGCCGCCCATGGAGTGGGCGATGATCCTCACCGGTGCGAGTCGCTGGCCGTGGATCAGCTGGGCGAAGTCGTAGACGAAGGCGCTCATCGAATAGTCGCCGCTCGGCGAGGGCGCAGAGTCGCCGTGGCCGCGAACGTCCGGGGCGATGACGTGCCAGTCCCGTCGCAACTCCCGGGCCACCCAGTCCCAGTTGCGGCAGTGGTCGCGCCCTCCGTGGAGCAGGATCAGCGGCGGCGCCGTGGGATTTCCCCAGTCGACATAATGCAGGCGTAGGCGCTGGGAGATGTAGCTGTGGGACGTTGGCCCGACGAAGGGATCGCTCATGGCGCTGCTATAGCGACCGCATCGCCCGAACATAAGCGCCTGGCTGCGCCATATACCGACACGCCGCCAGCGGCTGCGCGTCGCGTATGAAGGCGAGCCCCGGTGGCGTAGCGACAGAGCTATTGCGCGCATATTGAGTTCGCGCGCACGACATCCGTGGAAGGACGACAGGCGATGGCCGAAGCTGTGTTGGAAGCCCCCCATGCGGAGGCCCTCGCCGCGGACGCCCCTCGCGCCCCTCAGATCAATATCCGTTCGATCGGCGCGGCGATCATCGTCGCGATCATCATGGGCGCCGCCTACCCCTACATGGTCCTCAAGCTGGGCATTGGGCCGAACGTCTCCATCGTCGCCGCCTTCCTCGGATTCCTCATCCTCAGCGTGATCGCGCGCGGAAGCTATGACCGCTGGCAGAACAACATCGTCCAGACCGCCGGCACTTCGGCGGCCCAGACCGCCTTCATGTGCAGCGCCCTGGCGAACTTCGAGATGCTGCGCGCCTCGCACGTGATTCATTTCACCATCGCCCCTACCCCATTCCAGACTTTTGCCTGGCTGACCTGCGCCTCCCTGCTGGGGGTTCTCCTGGCGGCGCCGATGCGCCGGCACTTCATCGTCGACGAGAACCTGCCGTTTCCCGACGGGATGGCCGCCGGCGAGACGCTGATGCTGCTCGATCCGCCGCGAGGCCTGCACCGGGACGACCCCATCGGCCGACGTGCGAAACGCGCGGCCCTGGTGATGGTCGTGGCGATGGCCGCCTCGGCCTTGCTGATGATCTTCAGGACCGACGCGCGCCTTTTCGACCTCGTACCGGAGGGCTGGGACCCCGGTCTGCTCACCCTGGGCGCCGCTGGAGCCGCGGTGACGCTGTCGACCATGGGCGTGGGAGCGGCTTACAGCCTGCTGAATGTCGGCAGCGGGTTGCTGGTCGGTTTCCGGGTCAATTTCTGGATGATGGTCGGCGGGATCATCGCGTGGGTTATCGCGCCGGTCTTGCTGGTGCGGTACGGCGTTGTTCCTGACCATCCGTCGCGCACGGTCGTCCTGCGCTGGGTGATGTGGTCTGGCCTCGGCATGGTGATGTCCGGCGGCCTTACGGCCCTCGCCCTGCGTTGGCGCCTCCTCGTCGAGGCGATGCGGTCGTTGAGATCCGCGTCAGCCGCGGGAGAGGAGCTTCCCCTCCCCCTGGTCGTCGGAGGGATCATCGTTCTCACCATCGCCTTTTGTGTCGTCCAATGGCTGTTCTTCGGCCTTGCCCCCTGGCTGAGCTTCCTGGCGATCCTGCTGGCGGTGCCTCTGATGCTGGTGGGCCTGCGGGCCCTGGGCGAGACCAACTGGGGACCGATCGGCTCCCTGTCGAATCTGACCCAGGCCGTGTTTGCCGGCCTTGCGCCCGGCGGCGCCGCCGCGATCGCCCTTGGCGGCGCGACGACGGGAACGGTGGCGGTCACCTCCGAGGGGCTGATCCAGGACTATCGGGCGGCCCAGATGATCGGCTCGCGGCCCCGTTCGATGGCGATCGCCCAGCTTATCGGCGCGCCAATCGGCGCGGCCGTGGTCGCCGTGGTCTACCCCGCCCTGGTGAGCACCTACGGCATCGTTGGCGAACACGCGAAGCTTTCGGCGCCCGGTTCGCGGGTTTCGGCGGGCTTCACGGAAATCCTGGCCACCGGCGGCGGAGCCCTGCCCGCTTCGGCCCTCTGGGCGATGGCCGGTTCGGTGGTTCTGGGAGCCCTCTTCGCCATCCTCGAGCAGAGGCCCAGATTTCGGAAGTTCTGCCCAACGCCGGTGGGCCTTTCCTTGGGCATCCTGCTGCCGTTCTCGGTCATCGTCGGCCTGTTCATGGGCGGCGTGGCCAATCTCGTCTGGCGCACGACCTCCCGTCGCACGGCCGACGATTACATGGTCCCCCTCGCCTCCGGCCTGATCGCCGGCGAGGCCATCGTGGCGGTGATCGTCCCCATCCTGGTGGCCCTGGGAATCGGTCGGGGCTGACCGGTTAGGCCGTCCCCGACGGCGCCGCAGCGATCGCGGCGTCGATCTCGGTCAGCGGATGGTAGCCGGGATCCATGGCCTTGCCGTTGATGACGAAGGTCGGCGTGGCCTGGATATTCCCTTCCTTGCCGTTCTTCTCGACCCGGTTCTGCAGGGCGTTGAGCGCGTCGGCGTTGCCCACGCAGGAGTCGAACTGTTGCTCCGTCATTCCTGCGCTCTTGGCGATGTTGAGCAGCACGCCGCGAGGGTCGGAGAACAGGTCCGGCTGACTGTTGAAGATGGCGTCGACCATCTGGAAGTACTTGTCCTTGCCGGCGCAGCGGGCGAGCAGGAAGCCCGAGGCGGCGGCGGTGACTTCGTCGGAGCCGCCCACCAGCATCTCGCGGAAGGTGTAGTAGACCTTGCCGGTGTCGACGTACTTGGCCTTGAACGCCGGCCAGACTTCCTTGAACCAGCGGCCGCACACCGGGCACGCTACAGATGCGTATTCGACAAAGTGGACCTTGGCGTTCGGATTGCCCAGGCTCATGTCGTCCGGCAGCGCCGCGGCGGCCTGCGGTCCGCTCTCCCCGCCACCGCCATGCTTCGAGCAGGCGGCAAGGACGGCGGCTGAAGCGCCGACAAGGGCGAAACGGCGGGTCAGGACGAGAGAGGCCATTCAAGCGCTCCAGGAATCGTTCACCTTGGCCTAGCCGAAACCACGTTCAGAGCCTAGCCGGCGCGGGCGATCCTACACTCGTGGTCCTGCAGCTCCTCGCCCGAGGCGAAATCACCGTGCAGGGGGTCGGCCCGGTTGGCGAGCAGGATGAAGCCGGGCTGGCCGTCGAACTGCGCCCCCGCAAGGATGAGGGTCCAGGCCCCCATGTCCTGCCGCGCTCCAGGAATTCCTTCCGCGAGAAGGTCGAAGGGATTGGCCGGAGGCGTCTCTCCCATCAGGCGCATGGCGTAATAGAGGTGGCCGTCGAGCGTGAATGGGGCCCGCGACCAGTGGCCGTTGATCTTCGGTGCGTCCGCGGTCAGCGCCGCGAGGCTTTCGGGCGTGAGGCAGTCGACGTGCAGGTGCAGCAGGTCCTGCGAGCGGCCGTAGGGGGAGTTCACGCTCACCGCCATGTCCTGGCGCGGAGTCGTCTTGCCGATCAGGTGGTCGACGTAAGGCTTCGAGGCCCAGGCGTCGGCGAAATAGTTGGGCGCCCCGGGCGCGAGCAGGCGCGCGTCCTCGATGCCGGTGATGTCGATCGTCGGCATCACCAGGTACTGCTCGGAGCCGTGCTTGTCCCTGAGCACGGCGTATCCGCGCGCCTCTCCGCCGGGAAGCGAAACGGCGATGCACGGGTCGGGACGACCGGACTTCTCTTCGTCCGGCACGCATTGGCCGTGGACGATGCCCCACAGGACCTGGCCGTTGGGATGCGGCGGCGGCGGCGGCAGGCCCGGCGCGGCGGCCGGCTTCTCCTGGCAAGCCGCGCATAGGAGGGTCAGCGAGATCAAGGCGATGCGCATGACCCCAGCATAGCTGGGCAATGCGACAAGTGCTGGGGCCATGTTCAAACTGACACCGGCTCCATCAGCTCGATCCGGTTGCCGAAGGGATCGTCGACGTAGAAGCGGTCGTACCCTTCGAGGGGCTCGTCATCGCGGGTGACGTAGCCGGCCTCCTGAAGGCGCCGGCGCAGGGCCGGCAAGCCGCGCACCAGGAGGGCCGGATGGGCCTTCCGCGCCGGACGAAAGTCCGTCTCCACCCCCATGTGCAACCGAAGGCCCGGACCATCGAACCAGCAGCCGCCGCGGGCGGCCAGGTGCGGCGGCTTGGGCGCCTCGGCCAGGCCCAATGCTTCCACATAGAACCGCCGTGCGTCGTCCTCCCCTCCCGGGGGGATCGCCAACTGCACGTGGTCGAAACCGGTGAGTTCGAAACCCTCGTCCATGGACACAGTCTAGACGGCGTAAACGGCTGCGTCAGCGCGCGCGGATGAAGAGGCCGATCGTGAGCGCGATCCCCAGCACGACGACGAAGCCGCGGATCAGCTTCTCGTTCACGCGGCGCAGGGCGAGCGCCCCAAGCCAGCCGCCGAGGATCGCGCCAGCGGCCACGACGGCCACCCGCAGCCACGGGATGTGCGGGGTGAAGACGAAAACGACCACAGCCGCGGCGTTCATGGCGGCGGCGAGGACGTTCTTGGTCGCTCCGGCATTGCGCACGGCGAGTCCCGCGGCGGTCAGGGCGGCCAGCATGAGGAAGCCGATCCCGCCGCCGAAGTAGCCGCCGTAGATGGCGATCAGGAACTGCGCGACCATCGCCGAGCGCCGGCCGATGTGCGCCCCGGACGGACGCGCCGGGCCGAAGCTGCCCCAGGCGAAGAGACCCGTGGCGAACAACACCAGCCAGGGCACCATGTGGGCGAACACGTTGGATGGCGTGGTCAGCAGGATCACCGCGCCCACCGCCCCGCCGACGAGGCTGATCAGGACCAAGGCGCGAAAACTCAGGCCCTCGGCGCCGCTGACAAGGGACCGGCCGAACCAGCCGGTGGTTGTCTGGCCGGGGAAGAGAGCCAGGGTCGAGGCGATATTGGCCGCCCGCGCGTCCAGGCCGCTGAACATCAGCGCCGGCAGAGTCACGAACGAGCCGCCGCCGGCAAGCGCGTTCTGCGTCCCCGCCCACACCGCTACGGCAAAGAGGAGGCCGAGGATCAGCGGATCTGACACGATCGCCCCCTAAGGAAGGTCACAACGGGATGTTGTCGTGCTTCTTCCAGGGGTTGGAGAGCGTCTTGGACTTCAGGCT
>JAFANN010000232.1 GCA_019232665.1 Caulobacteraceae bacterium
GTCTTCGCGGTCTGGACGGCGGAGGAGCGCGGACTCCTCGGCTCGGAGACCTATGCGAGCCACCCGATCTATCCCCTCGCCAAGACCGTTGCGAACCTGACCATGGACGTGCTGGAGACCGCCGGACCTGCGCGCGACGTGGTGCTGGTGGGCGCGGGCCAGGACAGCCTGGAGCGCGACTTCGCCCGTGGCGCCGCCGCCCAGGGCCGGACAGTCACGCCCGATCCGCATCCCGAGAAGGGCCTGTTCTATCGCGCCGACCACTTCTCCTTCGCCAAGCGCGGCGTGCCGACCCTGCTCCTGATGGGCATGGCCGGCGGTCCCGACCTCGTCGAGGGCGGCCGCGCGGCAGGCGAGCGCTGGGTCGATGACTACACGGCGCGCTGCTACCACAAGACCTGCGACGCCTGGGGTCCCGACTGGGACCTGCGTGGCGCCGCTCAGGACGTGGATCTCTTCTACGAGGTCGGCCGCGAACTCGCCGACTCCGGCGAATGGCCGATGTGGAATCCCAGTTCGGAGTTCGCCCGCCTGCGCTCTTCGTCGCCCCCGGCGTCGCGCTGACGCGGGCGGCTGTGGGCCTCGTCCATTGGACGGCGCCGGCCCGGCTGTGCTTTAGCGGCCGTCCATGAGGATTCTCGTCGCGATCGGCCTGGCCATGACCGCACTTTCCGCCCAAGCCGCCGCGCCGCCGCCGGGCAGTCGCCCGCTGACGCCGGAACGCGCCTTCGCCAGTCCCTCGCTCACCGGGCCGGCGGCGCGCGGCGTCCAGGTCTCTCCCGATGGCGCGTGGGTCACCTGGCTCAAGCCGGAGGCGACCAATCAGTTCAAGCTCGATCTGTGGGCCATGCCGGCGGCGGGCGGTGAGCCCAGGCTTCTGGTCTCCGGCGAGGCGGTCGAGCCCACCGGCAAGGCGATCAGTGACGAGGAGAAGGCTCGCCGGGAGCGTCAGCGCGTCGGCGCCCTCTCCGGCGTGGTCGATTACGACTGGTCAGAGGACGGACGGCGCCTGCTCATCCCGGCGGGAGGGTCGCTCTATCTCGCCGAGGCGGCGACCGGTGCGGTGACCCGGCTCGACAAGGCCGGAACCGGCGCGACCGACGGCCGTCTTTCGCCCAAGAGCCGCTACGCCAGCTACGTCCGGGCGCAGAATCTCTACGTCCTGGACCTGGATTCGGGCGAGGAGCGCGCGATCACCACCGCGGGCGCCGGGCCGGTCAGCTACGGCGTGGCCGAGTTCGTCGCCCAGGAGGAAATGGGCCGCTACACCGGCTACTGGTGGGCGCCGGACGATCACGCGATCGCCTACGCCCGGGTGGACGAGACGCCGGTGGAGATCGCCCAACGCGTGGAGATCGGCGCGGGCGGCGTGACCATCACGCCCCAGCGCTATCCCCGCGCGGGCACGCCCAACGCCCTGGTGAGCCTGTTCGTGCAGTCCCTGACCCCGGGCGCGCCCGTGGTGAAGGTGGAGCTCGGGCCGGACACGGACATCTACGTGACCCGCGTCGACTGGTCGAAGGACGGTCGCACGCTCTACGTCGAGCGCGAGAGTCGGGATCAGACGAAGCTCGATCTGCTGGCGGTCAATCCGGCCGACGGAAGCTCGAAGGTCATCCTCGAGGAGCGGCAGACGCCGTGGATCGAGATCACCGACGATTTCCATCCGCTGAAGGACGGCGGCTTCCTCTGGGGATCCGGCCGGAGCGGCTACCACCAGCTCTACCTCTACGACCGCAATGGCCGCCTGGTTCGCCAGATCACCGAGGGCGCCTTCCCGAGCGCGGGCGGCGGAGGCGGGGCGGGCGCTCATGCGCCGGGCCTGGTGGGCGTCGACGAGGCCAAGGCGCTCGTCTACTTCATGGCCTCGGCCGACACGCCGACCGAGCGGCAGCTCTATGTCGTCTCCTACCGTCACCCCGGCGAAGCCAGGGCTCTCACCCGCGGCCACGGCTGGTGGACGGCGGTCATGCCCAAGGCGGCGAATGTGTTCGTCGGCTACTATTCGGATCCCGACACGCCCCCGCAGGCGGCGCTCTACGATCTCAACGGGCAGCGGATCCGGTGGATCGAGCAGAACCCGCTCGACGAGACGCACCCCTTCCATCCCTACGTCGGGCGCTACCCCGAGCCGGAGTTCGGAGTACTCAGGGCCGCGGACGGCGAAGACCTCCAGTACGTCCTGCTCAAGCCAGTTGGCTTCGATCCGGCGAAGCGGTATCCGGTCATCATCGAGGTCTACGGCGGGCCAGGCGTCCAGACCGTGCAGAAGACCTGGCGGCCCGCCAGCGAGAAGCTCTACCTCGAGGACGGCTACATCCTCTTCCAGCTCGACAACCGGGGATCGTCGAACCGATCGGAGAAGTTCCAGGCGGCGATCGCCGGCCGGCTTGGCTCGGTGGAAGTGGACGACCAGCTCGTCGGCATCCAGTGGCTACGCTCGGAGCCGTTCGTCGATCCGAACCGGATCGGTGTCAGCGGCTGGTCCTATGGCGGCTACATGACGCTGCGCATGCTCACCGACCCGCGCACGAAGCTGAAGGCCGGCGCGTCGGGGGCGCCGCCCACGGACTGGCGCCAGTACGACACCCATTACACCGAGCGCTACATGGGCATGCCCCAGCAGCACGAGGCCGCCTACGACGCCTCGGCCGTGATCCCGCGGTTGAATGACCTCCGCAGCCGTCTCCTGCTCCTGCAGGGTATGGCCGACGACAATGTCCAGATCGACAACTCCATCGAGGTGATGAACCGCCTCCAGGCCCTGTCGACCCCGTTCGATCTGATGCTCTACCCCGGCCAGCGCCACGGCATCGCCGGCGAGGCCCGCCAGCTTCAGCTCTGGCGCACCTTCCTGCAGTTCTTCGATCGGGAGCTGAAGGGGTAGGTCGGTCAGCCGCTGTGCCAACCGAATGCGGTTTTCTCTAGCGCTCGTCAGGGTCGCTCAGCCAGGCCGGGATGTCCCGCCGGGCATGAAGCACTCGCCAGACATCGATCACCTGATCGGTCTCTACGTAGAAGACGAGGTACGGATATCGTCGTAGGCGCCGTGTCCGCAGGCCGGGAAGCTCGAGTTCGTAAGCGAAGCGAGGAGAACCAAGGCCGGGGTTCCGACTGATGGCGGCGAAGGCGGCTTCGATCTCGTCGACGAATCCGAGGGCGACCCTCTCGCCCGCCTCCTCCACATAGTGATCGAGGGCGACATCGATATCCCGACGGGCCTGTTCGCGCGGGATGACCGGTCTTGAGGTCATCCCTTCTTGCGGGCGCGGTTGCGCAGGGCGTCGAAGTCCATGGTCTCCGTCGTGGGCGAGGAAGCGCCGTCGAGCAGAAGCCGCCGCAACTGCTGTCGATCCTGATCTTTGCGGATCAACTCGCGGACGTACTCGCTGCTCGTGCCATAGCCCCCTCCGGCCACCTGATCATCCACGAAGCTCTTCAGCGCGGCGGGTAGCGATATGTTCATGGTCGACATGCGCCGAGAGTGGGGATGATGGCAAAATTTGGCAAGGGTCCGGCTCGACTCATCCACGGCGCCGCGGGAAGCGGCGGGACCCGATAGGCCCCCGCCGCGCAGCCTAGAGCCGATCAGCGACGATAGTTGTCGTAGCCGCGATGCCAGCCACGCCATTCGTGATGGGCATAGCCGCGCGGACCGATCCAGACGCCGCCGCGCCAATAGCCGGGACCGTACCAGCCACGCCATCCGGCCGGGCCGCCCCAGCCGTAGCCGCGCCGAAAGGCGTAGCCGCACCAATAGAAGCCCGCGCCGCGCCAGGCGCTGTCGTACCAGCACCAGTCGTGGCCCAGATAGAAGTACTGGGCCTCCTGCAACGTCGCGTCGCCAGGATGGTCGACGCCGACGACCAGCGGCCCGGCGTCCGCCTGCACGGCGGCGCCGGCAAGGCACGCCGCGGCCACCGCGGCCGAAATCAATCTCCGCATGACGATGTTTCTCCGCTCTTGGACTTCGGCAGTTCTGTCGCCGGATGGTGTCCACGGTGACGCTTTGGGCCTGAACCCGGGCTGAATGGCTCTGTTAGGCAGCGCCCAGGATCGCCCCATCCGCGGGTGCGCCGGACGAATTATCAATTTCGAGGGACGAATGGGGCTCTTGGCGACGCGGCGGCTGAGTTAGTCTCCCGGCTGTCAGGGGCCCCAGAGCTCCGGCAGGAGGAGTCCATGGCAGACGGAACGCAGGTCCCTCGCGCGTGGGATCGTCACGAGATCCTGTCCCTGTTCGATCCGGCCAGCGGCGTCCTCGACCGCCGCGTGCATTCGGACGAGGCGCTGTACCGGCTGGAGCTCGAACGGATCTTCGCCCGCGGCTGGAACTTCATGTGCCATGGGTCGCAGATCCGGGAGCCGGGCGACTACTTCGTCACCTACATCGGCGAGGATCAGGTCATCGCCGTCCGTGACGAGGAGGGCGCCGTCAATGTGCTTCTCAACACCTGCCGCCACCGCGGCAACGCCCTGTGCCGCGCCGAACAGGGCCGGGCGAAATCCTTCGTTTGCAGCTACCACGGCTGGAATTACGGCCTGGACGGGCGTCTGATCGGCGCGCCTGGGCTGAGCACCTACTATCACGGCGATCTCGACCGCTCCCGCCTTGGCCTGGTGAAGGCCAGGGTCGAGGAATATCTCGGCTTCTACTTTGCCACCCTGTCGCCCGACGCGCCGTCCCTGCACGACTATCTGGGAGAGGTGGGCCGCATCGGCCTTGGCATGATGTGCGCTTATGGCGAGGTCGAATGCGTCGACGGCGTCCAGAAGAACATCATCGACTGCAACTGGAAGATCGCGGTCGACAACCTCTTCGACTGGTACCACGTCACCTACAGCCACGCGTCGGCCGACAGCGCCGGCTTCTTCGACATCTCCGAGATCCTCCATCCCAAGAACCAGATGGTGATGCTGGGCGAATATGGTCACGCCATCGGCGGCCCCGCGACCCCGCAGGAGATTCAGGATCAGATCGACGCCCTGTCGGACGAGCAACGCGAGGCGATGTCCCGCGCCCAGCCCCGGAACTCGCCGCGGGTCCGACCTTCGTCGGCGACGGACCTGATGGGACCGGTGGGCGTGCGTAGCCACGGCCACCCCAACATCTTTCCCAATCTCTGGATCACCATGAGCGGCCTGCAGATGTGCCTGCGGCTCCCGCGCGGTCCCTCGCGCACCGAACTGTGGTGGTTCACCTTCGTCCCCAAGGACGCTCACGCGGAACTCAAGCGCAAGATGATCTGGCAGGCGAACCACGTCTTCGGTCCCGCGGGGCTTCTGGAGCAGGACGACGGCGAGAATTGGAGCCAGAGCACGCGCGCCGCGGGCGGACTGGCGAGCCGCGGCCTTGGCGCAAGGATCGGCATGGGTCTGGGACACGGCGCCGTCGAGGAGGGGCCCCGGGGCGAACGGTACGTCGAAGGCCTGGTAAGCGAGCATGGCCAGCGCTGGCTCTACCGCGCCTGGACCGAATGGATGGCGGCGCGGGACTGGGCCGAGCTCGAGGCCAATCACGCGCCCCCTCCAAGCGGAGCGGTTTGAATGACCACCCTGAATCAGGCGCGTCCCACTGCGGACGCCAGGAACGATACGGGGATGCTCGAGCGCCTCGTTCTCCAGCATCAGGTGGAGCAGTTCCTCTACGAAGAGGCCGCTCTGCTCGACGCCCGCAAATATCGCCAGTGGCTGGGACTGCTCGCCGACGACATCCACTACTGGATGCCGATCCGGCGCACGGTCACCAACCAAGACCTGGACATGGAGTTCACCAAGCCCGGCGCCATGGCCTATTTCGACGATGATCGAACGGTCCTGGAGATGCGGGTGAGGAAGCTGGAGGCCGGGTCCGCCTGGTCGGAAGACCCGCCGTCGCGCTCACGTCATTTCGTATCCAACGTGCGCATGCTGGACGTGGTCGGAGATGAGATCACGGTGGAGGTCTGCTTCCACGTCCGCCGAACGCGCCTGAACTCCGAGCTTTCGGAGTGGTTCGGCCGGCGCGAGGATACGCTTCGCCGCGAAGGGGACGGGTTCCGACTGGCGAGGCGTCACATCTTCCTCGACCAGACCGTCATTCTCACCAGCAACATGAGCACTCTATTTTAGGGAATCGGCATGGGCGCGCTGGATGGCGAGGTGGTGCTGATTACCGGCGGGGCGTCGGGCCTCGGTCGAGCGATCGTGGAGCGCTTCCTGGACGAGGGCGCGCGCGTGACGGTGTTGGATCGGACGCCCGAACGACTCGCCTCGCTGGTCGCGGGCGCTGGTGATCGCCTGGAAGTGGCCGGCGGCGACGTCAGGTCCCTGGCGGACAATCGTCGCGCCGTCGAGGCTTGCGTGCGGCGGTTCGGACGGTTGGACTGCGCCGTCGGCAACGCCGGGATCTGGGACTACTCCGTTGCGCTCGACGATCTCGCCGAGGACCAGCTCGACGCCGCCTTCGACGAGCTCTTCCACGTGAACGTGAAGGGCTACCTGCTGCTGGCGAAGGCTGCGCTCGCCGAGCTCGTCCGCTCGTCAGGCTCGCTCGTCTTCACCGTCTCCAACGCCGGCTTCGATCCGGCCGGAGGCGGACCGCTCTACACCGCCTCAAAGCATGCGGTCGTCGGCCTGATCCGGCAGCTCGCCTACGAGTTCGCCCCGGCCGTGCGCGTCAACGGCGTGGCCCCAGGTCCGATCGAGACGGACCTGCGCGGTCCCGCCTCGCTCGGGTTGGCGGAGAAATCGATCGCCAGCATTCGCTTGTCCGCGGTCGCCGGGCCGGCGGTCCCGCTCGGCAAGGTGCCGGCCACGTCGGACTACACCGGCGGCTACGTCTTCCTGGCGTCCCGCCGCGACAGTCGACCGGCCACAGGTGGCGTGGTCAGCCTGGACACCGGAATCGCGGTGCGCGGCGTCGGCCGGGTCTCCGGCGGTTCGAAACTCGCGACGAAGTACGCCGCGCCTCCCGCGCCGGCAGATGCGTGAAGCCATGCTTGGAGACGGGCCCCTCCACCCGCCCGATCACGTGCGCCACGACGTACGCATGGACGGGGTCTTCTTCCGCCGCGCCTCTCTGCATGTCCCCTTTGCAGGGGCGCTCGATCCAGGGAACTACTCCTATTGCGTGATGGTCCGCGAAGGGGGCCTGCGGCTCGAGACCGATTTCCCGGAGACCCTGGCGGTGGACCTGGGTCCCGGAGACGCCATCGCCGTGAGCGGCCTGGTTCCGCACGTCTTCCGTTCGCCTGGCGCCGCGGCCGTGCTTCGGGCTGAGCGCTTCGAGACCCATCCGATGCGTGAGGCTGCCGCGAGCGCGGAGATCGAGCTGGTGATCGGCGTGGCGCCTAACGAATCCCTCGCCCTGGGATCGCTGATGGTCGGCCCCATCGTCGTCCGCCGGAGCGAGCATCCGGATCTCTCCCGCCGGCTCTGGAAGGCGGTCGAGATGCTGGAGGAAGAATACGCCGACGCCTCGTGGATCGACCGCAACCTGGTCGTCCGGCGATTGGCGGAGATCATGATGGTCAACTTCAGCCGCCGCCTGTTCGCCGACCGTCGCAGGGCCGGCGGCGCGCCCGCGAGCCGCCACGTGGTGCTGGCGATCGACGCCTTCCTGCGGGAGCCGGAAAGGGCCTGGACTCTGGCCGAGCTGGCCAGGGCCGCCGGCATGTCCCGGACCCGGTTCGTCGAGGAGTTCAAGCTCGTCACCGGCCAGAGCCCCGGTCGGATCGTCTCGAGGATGAGGCTCACCGCAGCCGCGCACCGCCTGGCGCGGGAGCATCTCAGCGTCGAGTCGGCGGCCGACGAGGCGGGCTACAGCTCTTCCGCCGCCTTCGTGAGAGCCTTTCAGCGCGAATTCGGGGAGACGCCTGCCCGGTGGCGAAGGCATCAGACCGCCTTTCCCAACGTCGCCCGCGGCGCCAGCCCCTTCGTCGCTGCAATCCAAGAAATGAGCGCCAGATGAGCATCCGGTCCCTTGGCTATCTCGGCTTCGCGGTAAAGGACGCGGAGGCCTGGGACGCCTTCGCCACGGGCGTGCTCGGCCTCATGCCGGGCGACAACCTGGGCGAGACTCGCCGCTATCGGCTCGACGATCTCGCCTGGCGCATCGCGGTCGACGTTGGGGAGGCGGACGACGTCGCCTACGTCGGGTTCGAGGTGGCCGGCGCGACGGAGCTGGACGCCTTGGGCGAACGGCTGATCGACGCCGGCGTGGCGGTCGGCAATGGCGATCCCGAGCGCGCGGCCGAGCGCGGCGTGCTGGGACTGATCTCCTGCCAGGATCCCGATGGCCTTCCGATCGAGGTGTTCTACGGGCCCACCTTGCGCACGGAGCGCCCGTTCGCCTCCCCCGCCGGCGTGAGCGCCTTCGTGACGGGAGACCAGGGTCTTGGCCACGTCGTCATCACCACCAGGGACATGGCCGCAGCGAAGCGGTTCTATCAGGACCTGCTCGGCTTTCGCCTGTCGGATGTGATCCTGATGCGGCTTGGCCAAGAGATGCGTTTCGAGATGGAATTCTTCCACTGCAACGCCCGGCACCACAGCCTTGCGCTCGTGCCGCTCTCGGCGCCCAAGCGACTGCACCACTTCATGATCCAGGCGCCGACGCTCGACGCCGTCGGCTTTGCCCTCGAACGGGCTGAAGGCGCCGCCGCGCCGATCACCGCCAGTCTCGGCCGGCACTCCAACGACCGGATGGTCTCGTTCTACGCCCGCACGCCGGCGGGGTTCGAGGTGGAGTTCGGCTTCGGCGCGCTGGAGGTCGACGACGCCAGCTGGCGGGTCACGCGGCATGAGCGGCCGAGCAGTTGGGGTCACAGGCGCGCCGCTCACTGACGCGAAGCCGATAGCGGAGAGAACTGAGTGGATCTGGGTATTCGAGGTCGCACGGCCATTGTGTGCGGTGGTAGCGCCGGGCTTGGGCGGGCGACGGCGAGGGCTCTTGCGCACGAGGGAGTGCGCGTGCTCATCGCCGCCCGCAATCCAGAGCGTTTGCGCACGGCCGCCGATGAGATCGCCGCGGAAAGCGGCTTTCAGGTGCGCACCGTAGCCGCGGACGTGACAACGGAGGAGGGCCGGACGGAGATCCTCGATGCGCTCCCACAGCCCGACATCCTGATCAACAATGCGGGCGGGCCGCCTCCTGGCGATTTCCGGACCTGGGGAAGAGAAGAGTGGATCCGGGCCATCGACGCCAACATGCTGTCGGCCATCTTCCTGATCCGCTCGACGATCGACGGCATGATCGAGCGGAAGTTCGGGCGCGTGGTCAACATCACCAGCCACATGGTCAAGCAGCCGGTCAACGTGCTGGGGCTGTCGAACGGCGCGCGCGCCGGCCTGACGGGCTTCGTCGGCGGACTCGCGCGCGACGTGGCCCAGCACAACGTCACCATCAACAATGTGCTTCCCGGTCAGTTCGACACCGACCGGCTTCGATCGAACCACGAACGTTTCGCCCAGGCCGCGGGCGCTGATGTCGAGACTCTGCGGGAGCGGCAGAAGAGCCAGATTCCGGCGCGCCGGTTCGGCGATCCAGCCGAGTTCGGGGACATTTGCGCATTTTTGTGCGGGGCGCGGGCCGGCTACCTCACGGGCCAGAACATCCTGCTCGACGGGGGCCAGTTCCCGGGCCTGCTCTAGCCCCTCCCTGGCGCTCGCCAGCCCCTGACACGCGCCGTCAGCGGGTCTAGGCTGGCCGGGTCCGAGCGGAAGACCGCAGGGCCGCAGCTTGCAGGGGTGAGGAGACGCGCATGACGAAGATGGAAATCTCTCGCACGGCGAAGCCGCCGTTCAAGGCGAAGTACGGCAACTACATCGGCGGCCAGTGGGTCGAACCGGTCAGCGGCCGCTACTTCGAGAATGCGTCTCCCATCAATGGGCGGACCTTGTGCGAGGTTGCCCGCTCCGAGGCCGCCGATGTGGAGAAGGCGCTGGACGCCGCCCATGCGGCGAAGGACGCCTGGGGCCGCACCACCGCCGCCGAACGCGCCAACCTCCTCAACCGCATCGCCCAGATCATCGAGGACAATCTCGCCCTGCTCGCCACGGCGGAGACCTGGGACAACGGCAAGCCCATCCGCGAAACCATGGCCGCCGACCTGCCCCTGGCAGTGGACCACTTCCGCTATTTCGCCGGCTGCATCCGCGCCCAGGAAGGTGGGATCAGCGAGATCGACCCCGAAACCATCGCCTATCACTTCCACGAGCCGCTGGGCGTGGTGGGCCAGATCATCCCCTGGAACTTCCCCCTGCTGATGGCGTGCTGGAAGCTCGCCCCGGCTCTGGCGGCGGGTAACTGCGTGGTCATCAAGCCGGCCGAACAGACGCCGGCTTCCATCCTCGTCCTGGCGGAACTGATCGAAGGCGTGCTTCCCCCTGGCGTGCTCAACATCGTCAATGGCTTCGGTCTCGAGGCCGGCAAGCCCCTGGCTTCGAGCCCGCGCATCGCCAAGATCGCCTTCACCGGCGAGACCACCACCGGCCGGCTGATCATGCAGTACGCCAGCCAGAACCTGATCCCGGTGACCCTGGAGCTCGGTGGCAAGTCGCCGAACATCTTCTTCGAGGACGTCGCCCGCGAGGACGACGCCTACCTCGACAAGGCCATCGAGGGCTTCGTCATGTTCGCCCTCAACCAGGGTGAGGTCTGCACGTGCCCGAGCCGCGCCCTCATCCATGAAAAGGTCTACGACCGGTTCATGGAGCGCGCGCTCCAGCGAGTGACGTCGATCGTCCAGGGCGACCCGCTCGATCCGGCGACGATGATCGGCGCGCAGGCGTCCTCGGAGCAGCTCGACAAGATCCTCAGCTACTTCGAGATCGGCCGGCAGGAGGGGGCCGAGGTCCTCGTCGGCGGCGAACGCAACGAGCTGCCCGGCGACCTGGCCGGCGGCTTCTACGTCAAGCCGACGGTCCTCAAGGGCCACAACCGCATGCGGGTTTTCCAGGAGGAGATTTTCGGACCCGTCGTCTCGGTCACGACCTTCAAGGACGACGCCGAGGCGCTCTCGATCGCCAACGACACGCTGTATGGCCTGGGCGCCGGCGTCTGGAGTCGCGACGCCAACCGCTGCTACCACTTCGGGCGCGCGATCCAGGCGGGCCGAGTGTGGGTCAACTGCTACCACGCCTACCCGGCCCATGCGGCCTTCGGCGGCTACAAGCAGTCGGGCGTGGGGCGCGAGAACCACAAGATGATGCTCGACCACTACCAGCAGACGAAGAACATGCTGGTCAGCTACTCGCCCAACAAGCTGGGGTTCTTCTGACGTCCCCGGCCCCGCCCCGCGTCACCGCCACTCCGGCCGCCCTGGACTTCATCGAGGTCCTGGCGGCCGAGCACGGCCCCGTGCTGTTCCACCAGTCCGGCGGTTGCTGCGATGGCTCATCGCCCATGTGCTACCCGCAGGACGATTTCATCGTCGGCGACCGCGATGTGAAGCTGGGGGAGATCGGCGGCGCGCCCGTCTATATCGGCGCCGATCAGTTCGAGCTCTGGCGTCACACCCAGCTGATCATCGACGTCGTCCCCGGCCGCGGCGGCATGTTCTCCCTCGACAACGGCCGCGAGCGCCGCTTCCTCACCCGCGGCCGCGTCTTCACGCCAGAGGAAATGGCGGCGCTGGAGGGGTAACCGCTCACGGACGACCGGCGAAGGGGTTAGCGATCCTGAGGCGTCCATCGACGAGTAGGCCGTCGTGCAGATCCTCGGTCCAGAGGATCCGCGCGTCGCACTGCAGCGCCGAGGCGACGATCATCGAGTCCCAGACCGAGAACCCGTGCCGCTCTGCAAGGCGTAGACCCAGCTGCGTCGTCTCTCCCGTCACAGGGTGGAGCGTTGCGGTCAAGGCGAGCTGTCCGACGAACCCGTGGATCTCCGCCCAACTTCTCCTAAGCTTCCGCCTCAGCACGTGAGCACACTCGTTCAGCACTTGAGGACTGATCACGGCTTGCTCTGCCGCCAGAAGATCTTCGGCGAGTTCAGCTTTGGTCGAATCTTCAGACGCAATGTAGATCAGAACATTGCTGTCGAAGAAGCTAGCGCTCATGCGCTTCGTCGCGATTGAACTTGAAGTCGGCGGGAACCATGCCGCGGAACTTCCGCAGACTCTTGATCAGTTCCTCTCGACTGAGTGGTCGTGCGATTTCCAGGCCACGATCCGTGGCCGCGGTTATCTCGATCTCATCCCCCGGCTTCAGATGCATCGCCTCGACGACGTCTGCAGGCAGCCGGACGGCGAGGCTGTTGCCCCATTTCGCGACCTTCATGACGTGCTTCCTTCGCCAGGATATCCGCTTTCCCGAATGTATATCCGCGGCGGCGCTCCTTCAATCCTCCGCCGTCAGCTCCGGCCAGCGCGCTTTCGCCCTGGCGATGATCTGCGGCAGGCCTTTGGCGGCGCGCGTGGGATTGGCGCGGATGCGGAGGGCGAAGATGTCCTCAAGACCGTAAGGGGCGAAGATCGTCAGGCGGTCGTCGGGCTCCAGGCGCACGCCGACGGCGAAGGCGGGGGCCGCGAAGCGTTCGAGGGCCTGCGCGCTGCAGGCGAGCGGCGAGTAGGGCTCCCCAAAGTGGTCTTCGAACCAGAGGTGTACGCGGGCCTGGTTACGCACTTCCACCAGCTCGCGCAGCGGGGAGTCGAAGGCCGCCGCCACCCGACGGATGACGACGTCCTCCGCCTCGTAGGAGATGTCAGACTGATCGAAATAGGCGAGGTCGTAGTCCGACAGGCCGTGCTCGGGCGGCCGACCGGTAAGGTGGTTCCAGACCGGGCCGTAGACCGCGCCCGAGAAGATCAGCCAGTCGGGCAGGTCGAGCGTGCGGACTGTGCGCAGCACATGCATCAGGCCGGGCGCATTGCGCAGGATC
The DNA here is from genome assembly GCA_019232665.1 of Caulobacteraceae bacterium. Taxonomy (GTDB): domain Bacteria; phylum Pseudomonadota; class Alphaproteobacteria; order Caulobacterales; family Caulobacteraceae; genus Acaudatibacter. The sequence goes on from JAFANN010000232.1 coordinate 12,863, forward strand.
GCCTCCATGCGCACCTCGAGCGGATTCATCGGCCCCTCATGGGCCAGGCGTGATCCAGGGGACCATGTCCATCGCCCAGGCCCGGCGCTCGGGCAATCGCCTCGGCGACATAGGCGAAGGCGCGGGCGGCGGCCCGGTCCAGCGGCAATCCCTGCGCCAGGCCCGTGGCGCAGGCGGAGGCGAGGGTGCAGCCGGTGCCGTGGGTGTGGCGGGTCTCGACCCGCGGGCCCTCGAAGGTGGTCTCTCCGTCCGGCGTCATCAGGACGTCGGTCACGCGCTCACCTGGCAGATGTCCGCCCTTCATCAGCACCGCGGCGGCGCCGGCGCTCAGAAGCGCCTCGCCTGCGCGGCGCAGGTCGTCCGTGGTCTCGACCTCGAGGCCGGTGAGCGCCGCGGCCTCCGGGGCGTTGGGCGTCAGGAGGGCCGCGCGTGGAATGAGCAGGCCGCGCACGGCGTCTAGCGCCCGAGGCTCGAGCAGCGCCCCGCCGCCCTTGGCGCGCATCACCGGGTCGATCACCGCCGGGACGCCGGGCGCGCCGTCGAGCACTTCGGCGACCGCCTCGATCATCTCGGCGGTCCCGAGCATGCCAAGCTTTATGGCGTCCGCACCGATGTCGCCAAGCACGGCCTCGGCTTGGGCGCGGACGATTCTTGGGGGGATGGGGAAGACCTCGCTCACGCCCAGAGTGTTCTGCACGGTGATGGCGGTGATCGCCGTGGCCGCATAGCCGCCCAGCGCGGTGATCGTCTTGATGTCAGCCTGGACGCCGGCGCCCCCGCCGCTGTCGGAACCGGCGATGGCGAGGACGCGGCCCAGCGCCTCAACCATCCGCCCGCGCTCCGTGGATGGCTTCGCACACCATCAGGGCCTGGAGAGTCTCGCGCACGTCATGGACGCGGACCATGGCAGCGCCGGCCTGCGCCGCCGCGAGCGCGACGGCGAGGGAGCCGCCCAGCCGGTCTTGGGGTTCGGTCGCGGTGTCGTCGATCTTACGCAGGAACCCCTTGCGGCTCGCGCCGACCAGGAGCGGGAAGCCGAGGCGCGCGAGTCGGTCGAGGTTGGCGAGAAGGGCGAGGTTGTGGGCCAGCGTCTTGCCAAAGCCGATGCCCGGATCGAGCCAGATCCGCTCGATCGCCACTCCGGCGGCGACCGCGGCCTCGGCGCGGTCGAGCAGGAACTCCGCGACCTCCTCCACGACATCCTCATACTGCGGATCGTCCTGCATCGTCCCCGGCTCGCCCTGCATGTGCATGAGCACGACCTCACAGCCGAGTTCGGCCGCAGTCGCCAGGCTGTCGGAGGCGAAGCCAAGCGCGGTGACGTCGTTCCACATCGTCGCGCCCGCCGCCACGGCCGCGCGCGCCACTTCCGGCTTCATCGTGTCGATCGAGATCGGGACATCGAATTCTTCCCGGACGGCGCGGATCATCGGGATCACCCGCGATATCTCCACGATTCCATCCACGGGCTCGGCGCCCGGTCGCGTCGATTCCCCGCCGATATCGAGAACATCGGCGCCTCGGGCGACCAGGTCGCCGGCCCGTTGAAGCGCGGCTTCGAAGCTCGCGATCCTCCCGCCGTCGGAGAAGCTGTCCGGCGTCAGATTGAGGATGCCCATCACCCTGGGGCGCATCAGGACCTGCCGCGCTCTCCTCCCCCTTCACGGGGGAGGTGGCCGCGGCGCAGCCGCGGACGGAGGGGGAAGGCCGCATCCCGCAAGCTGGTCGCTCTGTCCCCTTTCCCCACCCGTCTCGCCGCCTGCGGCGGCGATCCACCCTCCCCGTGAAGGGGAGGGAGAGCGCGTTGGGGAGATGGAGCAAATATAGTGGCTGATGCCTTACGCCAGTTCGGGATCCGGCCGCGGGGCGAGCGGGACCGACACGCGCGGCGGGGTCACGGCGCGCTGCTCGGGCTCGTCGCGATTGGGCGCCACGCCCTTGATCACGTTCTGGATCTCGTCGCCCGTCAGGGTCTCGTATTCGAGCAGGGCCTTGGCCAGGGTGTGCAGGTCCTCGATCCGCTCAGTGAGGATCCGCCGCGCCTCGTCCAGGCCGCCCTGGACCAGGCGACGGACTTCCCGGTCGATCTTCTGGGCGGTGTCCTCGGAGACGTTCTGCGTGCGCGCCACCGAGTGGCCGAGGAACACCTCTTCTTGGTTTTCGCCATAGCAGACGGTGCCGAGCTCATCCGAGAAGCCCCAGCGGGTGACCATGTTGCGCGCCAGGGAGGTGGCGGCCTGGATGTCGCTGGATGCGCCAGACGTGATCTTGTGCTTGCCGAAGATCAGTTCCTCGGCGACCCGGCCGCCCATCATGATGGCCAGGCGCGAGGTCATCTGCT
>JAFANN010000371.1 GCA_019232665.1 Caulobacteraceae bacterium
GGCGTGTCGGCGACGAAGAAGCGGGCGCCGTACGTGCACGAGGTCAGGCCCGATCGTCGGATCGTGAACGAGGGCGCCGGCGCGGGGAGGATCTCCGGACAAAGCAGGGCCGCCTGCCGCATCAACTCGAAGACCGTCCCCGAGGCGACGTCCGTGGGCGCCGGGATTTCGATCGTGCCGGCGCGCCTTCGGGACGGAACGCTGTGATTTGTGAGCTGTCCCTTGGCGACGAGGCTGTTGGGCACGGTGGCCAGGCTGTCGTCGTCGGTTTGGACGCGGACCGAACGCCAGTTCACCTGGACCACGACGCCTTCGACGCATTCAGCGATCGATATTCGATCGCCCACATGGAAGGGCTGCTCCAGCCCGACAGCAATTCCGGCGAACACGTCGGCCAGGGTGTTCTGCAGGGCGAGACCGAGGACGATCGCGATGACGCCCGAAGTCGCGACCAGGCCCGCGATGTTGAGGCCAAGAACGAAGTTGAGGATGATCAGGATCGCCGCGATGTAGATCGCCGCCGCGGTGAGATCGGAGAACAGACGCACCTGGCGAGAGTGGGGGTCGTGTCCGCGCGTCAGCACGGTGAGGTTGACGACCAGGCGCGCGCCGACCAGCCACCAGATCACCTCGAGGGCTCGCTGCCACGCTTCCGAGAGGCTGGGATGGGCGTTCGGTGGATGATGCAGCAGCGAGGCGCCCTGGAAAGCCAGGAACCCACCGATCGCCAGCAGCAACGCCGCTTCGACCCCGATCTTGACCTTGAGGCCGCGTTTGCGCGTGAAAAGCACGACCGCAACGGTGAGGGCCAGGAACCCGGCCGATGTGAGCGCGTCCTGCATCAGGATCAGACTGTCACAGCCTCGGCCATCTGGGCGAGGCTTTCAGTCAAGGCGCGGCGACCGGCGTCTCGGGCTTCATGTCGTAAGACCGCTGCACCGCGGGCGATCGTGTGCCCAGACCATCCCGGATCTTCTTGGTCCACCGCGCTTCGATATTGTGCTTCGTCTCCTCGAGCATCGATCTGGGCTCGAGGTTCCGATAGCTGAATGGGGAAGGGCCGCAGCTCGCGCGCTCTCCTTCCCCTCCCGGGGAAGGTGGCTTGCGACGCACAGCGTCGCGAGACGGATGGGGAAAGCCGCCGCTCGGGAGCCGGCGGGTTGATCCCTGCAAACAACCCGCAAAGGCTCCGCGAACCCTTTCCCCATCCGTCCCAGCGCTACGCGCCGGTCCACCTTCCCCGGGAGGGGAAGGAGAGCGGAGGGGTCGCTCAAGCGTCACTACGTCCTGGCCCGGAGCCCGCAGCCCACTTCGCTCCCAGGTGGGCATACTTGTCGATCCACTCCTGTGTCGTGAGCGGGCGAGGAGCCGCCGGGTCCGGCGTGCGGCGTTTCTCGGCCTCGCGCGTCTCCTGCTCGACGATGGCCCGAAGCTCGCCGATGAGCTTCAGGGTCAGGCGCGCCTCGCGAGCGCGCGGCCCGGCGGCGCCGTCGAGGGTGTCGATGAGCCGGATCAACGCTGCGATCGTCGGCGCCGTGGCCGCCAGGGCGATGCGGGCCTCCCGGGTCTTCAACACCTCGATGCGCCCCTTGAGCGGCTGGCGTTTGATCGCTGCGCAGGCGGACTTGCGTTTGCCTCCGATGCCGAGCCGCAGATAGGCCTCGAAAGGATCGACGCCACGCGCGACGGCGCGGGCGAAGGCCTCACGTTCCGGTTTTTTCAGGGGCTGTTGCGGATCGTGGGGCGGACGCCTCTTGGCCTTGGGCATAGTGAAGCTTGCCATTTTCCGAGTAATATTGCAATATGCAATGCATGCCTTCGTCCCCCGAACCCCACCCGTCCCCCGCCTTGCCCCTGCGCAAATCGCAGTGGGAAGCCTTCGCCCAGGCCGTTGTCGCAGGTCGGACCCTGGTCGACGCTTACGAGGGGGCCGGCTACACCCGGCTTTACGGCGCCGCCAGCCACCTGGCCGCAAAGCCCGCGGTCGCCAGAAGGATCGCATGGCTGAAGGCGCCCAGGGACAAGGCCGCCGGACTGGACATCGAGACCGCCATCGTCCGCCTGCTCGACATGGCCGACGCCGCCGATCTTCTCACCGCAGCCGGCGTGCGGGACGCGCGTGAGGCGCTGGAAGACGCATGGCGGCTATACACGGAGCTTTGCAGATCGAGAGCAGCGGCGGACAACTAGAATACGGTGACATGAGCACTATTCACCGATTTTACAGTAGAACCGGTTCCTCGGTTGAGCGCGCTGCAGGCTTTCGACCCGGAGCGCGTCGGGCGATCGGGCGGACCAACCGGCGTTCGAGGTCCGCGACGAACTCGGCCGTGCCCAGCGGACGCCCCGTCGTTCCGGCCGAGCGAATGACGGCGAAGGCGGGATCGTCGGGATCAGTTTCGATCAGGTCCTCGAACCTCGAAGAAGATCGGCTCGCGCCGATTGCCGCGCGCTGTCACGTGGTGGGGGAAGTCGGGAACCACGATGCGCGCCAGCCGGGCCATGGCAAAGCTTCTCGCATGGTCGAGAACAAATAGGAAACGTTGCTCCTGTCCCCGAATTCCAGGAACAGTCGCGTGGGCGCGGCTGTTATCCGCGCGACGGAGGCAGCACATTGCAGCAGACTGAGAACAGCATCGGCGGCGGCTGCCTTTGCGGCGCCATCCGTTATCGCCTCACCTCCATGCCATTCGATGTCGGTTATTGTCATTGCCGTATCTGCCAGCGATCATCCGGCGCGCCAGTCATGGCGTTCGGAACTGTCCCCCTCGCCGATTTTCATCTTGAGAAAGGTGATCCGAGCCGTCGCCGGTCGAGTTCCTTCGGTGAGCGGTGGTTCTGCGCCTCATGTGGCTCGCCTCTCGCCATTCGTGTCGATTTCCAGCCCGACACCATCGACCTCACCCTGGCTTCGCTTGATGATCCCGGCGCCGCCGCCCCCGGTTTTCACCTGTGGACTTCAAGCCGCATTCCCTGGTTCGACACCCGCGATCAGCTTCCTCGGCACGAAGGATTCCGCCCTGAAACTCGAGGCCTGAAGCAGGCCTAGTGAAGCGCCCGAACCCGAGGCCAGCGACCACGCGCCGGTCTGGGTCATGCTTGATCTTTGATTTCGGACGCCCGGACCAACCGGCCCCGTGCTTTCCGGTGGGGTCTGCCCAAGTCATGGATTGCTACTTGTGGCAGACCTTGTCCTTCGCGATGCAAGCGTTACCGCAGGCCTTCCCGGTCTTGCACTTCGGCGCGTCGACGATTGTGCTCCTGATTCCTGGCGCAGGAGTCGCCATGCCGGCCGGCGCGGGGTTCGACTTCGAATCCAACGATGACGTCGCGCACTTCACAGACCTGCCGGTCTGCGGGTCCTTGCAAGACTTCGCTTCCGCCCCTCCCGCAATGGCCAAGGCGAGGCCCAAGGCAAAGATCAAGGCGCGCATCTTGAGCTCCAACGTGACTGCGGGTCCATTGGAGCGCTCGCGATTGGAAAGGGTTTCAGCAAGCTCGGCTCGCTATTCAAGCCCAGCTCAATCCGTGAGCAACGAAATCGATTGACATCTACTCCAACGGCCCCGGTCCTGGGACCGGGCGAGACTCACTCCATCCCTTCCGCGTATCGCGGCAACGCGTCTTCCGGCAGCACGTCCCACTCCGGCAGATGGCTGACCCAAATGTGGGCCTGGGGACGCACCGAGCCGAGACCCTCGTCCACGGTGGCGATGCGCAGCACGACTTCCGGTCGGTCGATCCACTCCGACAGGAGATGGGCGCCGCATGCCTTGCAGAACCAGCGTAGCTTGCCCGGGCTCGAGGCGAAGGCGACCAGCCCGTCCTCACCTTGCGTCCAGCCGAACCCGACCCTCAGCGTCCGAGCTGACGTGTTGAACGCGCTCGCTTGCGCCTTCTGGCAAGTGCGGCAGTGACAATGGACGATGGGACCAGACAGAGATCCGCATTCGTAGCCCACTTGGCCGCACAGGCAGCTTCCCCGGATCATGGTCTTTTCATCGCTTGAGTCCCTGCGCCACTCGCCGACGCTGGCCCCCGCCTCCGCTACAGGGGCTCCGCGACGACCAATGCGCAGATGCTAGTGCGTTCCAACTCGACGTCCAGGGCCGCGAACCACGGCCGGGCGTGGCCTCGGCGGTGTCCGGCGGGCCGGTCAAAGCGATCTACAAGTTGGCTCGCGAGGGTCTGCCGAAGACCTTCTTCGTCCACTCTCACAGCAAGCTGTTCCTGAGACCGGGCGGGGCCGTCTGCGCGCGTCTGGACCGTGAACTCGCCAAAGTGGATGTGCCGGTGGACGCCAGGCGCAACCTGTTCTGCATCTACGCCACCAAGCCTTCCGCCGTCCGGATCGAGTGGGAAGCAACCAAATACGCTTCGTTCGTGCTCAAGCCCGCCCATTTCGAGCGGGAGGTCATGCGCAAGCTGAAGGCCTATCGGGATGCGACCAAGTTGGTCGTCGAGGACCCAGCGGTCCAAAACGGCGCGGCGACGTTCGAGGGCACGCGGATACTTGTGCATACGATAGCAGGCCTGCTGGCGCAGGGCGCCGACGCGGACGAACTCAAGGAAGACTACCCGGCGCTCACCAATCGGATGGTGGAGGTCGCGCCGCTCTACGCCAAGGCGAATCCGAGACGGGGCCGGCCGCGGTCCCCGGTTTGGCGGAGTCAAACCCCGTTGGCGGAGACCCGCAGCCGGCGGGCAAGTTGAGCCCTCCAAGATTCCTGATCGACGAAAACCTCTCGACGGCGCTCCCGCAGCGGGCCCACGCGCGCAGCCATGAAGCGACCCACGTCACTCACCTCGGCCTAAAAGGCGCGAAGGACTGGACGCTCATGGAGCTGATCGCGGAGGAAGACTGGGTTGGATCAGGGAAATGGTGCCTGGCGACGGAATCGAACCACCGACACGCGGATTTTCAGTCCGCTGTCTGCCTGTCTATTGATTTCATTATTTTTTCGGTCATCCCTTGAGACGCTAGCGAAAAAAGTTACAGAAGCTGACAGTTTCTGAAAGCACGATTGATACTCGATCCATTTTTCGATGCAGGTTCGCTGAATGCTAGGCAAATTGTCGATATCGCGCTTCTCTACGAGCGCACGGATCCACGTACATGGATCCTCAGGAGACCCTAGGCTGGTGATCCGCGTCGGTCCGGTTCGCAAGCTCTCTGCCGTGGTCGAGTTCGATCGCAAACCCCTTCGCAACCTCGCTGGGCGCATTAGAGCATTCTTCGGGGTCCATTTCGCGCACGTTTGGGGGGTGCTCAACCTGCCCGTCATGACTCGGTCGAACGACCGCGGCGCGTCAAGCGCGTAGGCGGCTGGTCTGTGATTCGAGAGAAGATTGTCGCGCTACAGGTTCTGCGCTTCCTCGCGTGCGGTGGAGTGATCATTCACCACGCGCTCTTCCTCGCCAGAAGCGTAGGCGTTCCTCGATCTTCGCTCGCCTGGTCGCACGTCTCGGAAATAGGCGCCGCGGGTGTCGACGTGTTTTTCGTCATCAGCGGCTTTGTCATCGCTCGCACGGGACCGCTGGCGACGCCGCGCCCAAGTTCTCCTCAATTCCTCTGGCGTCGATGGAGCCGCGTTGCGCCTCTCTTCTTCCTTATTTCGTTGTTCCAGATATCGATTGGGCAACCAATGGAGTGGACAAGAACGCTGACGACGCTCCTGTTTTGGCCGGTATACGGAAACCATATCACAGCACCTTATGTCGGGACCGGTTGGACATTATGTATCGAGATGTTGTTTTACGTGTCTGTGGGGGCGTTTCTAGCCATTCCACGCCAGAAGGTCGGACTTGTAATTGGCGGTATCGTAATAATCGGTCTCTTATTCCTTAGGTTACTCGTCGATAGCGTCGCACTACGTTACATCGCCAATCCGGTATTCCTTGAATTTGGCGCGGGAGTCCTCCTTGCGCTTGGTTGGTCGCGCCTTCAGAAGGTTCCGGTAAATGTCGGAATGATACTCGTCGTGGCGGTTGTGGGGGCGTTCCTGGCGGAAGCGATCGTCGGTAGCGCTGGCGCAGCCGGCGCCTCGATGTTCATCCACGATGGATCAGAATTTGTTCACGTCTTTGTTCGCGTCTTAGTCTTCGGACTCCCATCCACCGCTCTTGTGGTCGGGATCGTGATCGTGGGCCGTGACTGGAGCGGAGGCATCGTGCGGCCGTTCGAGTTCCTGGGTGACGCGAGCTATTCGCTTTACCTCACACACCCGTTCGTCAATGCGGCGCTCGCGACGATGATGATGGGCCACCACGTGCAGAGTTGGCAGGTCGTGAGCGCCAGCATCGCACTGGCATTCTCCTCAGGTGTGTTCGTCTACCTCGCCGTGGAGCGTCCCCTTCGTACGTGGCTTCGTGCCGTCCGGCCGTGGTGGAGCCACGCGCCGAGCACCGAACTCCTGCAAGATGGTCATCCGGCGCAAAACGCTTAGCGGCTCGCGTCTGGAGCTAGAGTGTGGGTGGGCCTGTCACGTCGGTCCCCGCGCCACGCCTAAGCCTCGATCCTGATCGCCAACAAACACGCCCAAGAGAGGTCTCGGAGTTGACGGGACACGGCTCCAGCCAACCCGGCGGAGTTGCGTCGGCCGCCGCCGGCGCTCCGGCGAGAAGGAGGCCGAAAACTACCTTTGCCGTTGCTTCATCCCGTGAGCCTAATCCGTGAGCCGTCCAGCCCACAACCAGACCTCATTGTTCGAGATGGGTGGACAGCAAGCTTAGCCTGCCTAGCATCCGGGTATGGCTGAACCTGAAATCCGCCTTGCGAATCCCGACGATCTGTCCGGCATCCTGACCCTCTACCGTCAGCTTAATCCTGGCGATCCTCTTCTCGACACGGCTGCTGCTGAGAAAGTTTGGTCGGCCCTGCTCTCCTGCGGTCTGACCACCGTCTTCGTTGCAGACACGGCAGGACAACCAGTGTCGTCCTGCACGCTTGCGATCGTTCCCAACCTGTCCCGTGGAGCACGCCCCTACGCGGTAATCGAGAATGTGGTGACACATGCTGACCATCGCCGGAGCGGGCTGGGCA
>JAFANN010000228.1 GCA_019232665.1 Caulobacteraceae bacterium
GTCACCGGCGTGCTCTCCATCGGAGCGGTCTGGCTGGTGGTGCAGCACCTGGTGCCGCATGACGGCGTCCAGGCAGGCGAGAAGCTGATCACGCCCATGTCGATGTTCCTCTGCGGCATCGTCGGCCTGGGCGTGACCGCGCTCATCGTCGTGATCACTGAGTTCTACACCGGCACCAACTTCCGGCCAGTCAAGTCGATCGCCAAGGCCTCGGTGTCCGGACACGGGACTAACGTAATCCAGGGCCTCGCCATGTCCCTGGAAGCGACCGCGGCTCCCGCCCTGGTGATCATCATCGGCATCATCCTGACCTACCAATTGGCGGGTCTCTTCGGCATCGCGATCGCCACGACCACGATGCTGTCCCTGGCCGGCTTCATCGTCGCCCTGGACGCCTTTGGCCCGGTCACTGACAACGCCGGGGGCATCGCCGAGATGGCCGGGCTGCCCAGCGACGTTCGCGTCTCCACCGACGCGCTCGACGCCGTGGGCAACACGACCAAGGCCGTCACCAAGGGCTATGCGATCGGTTCGGCGGGCCTCGGCGCCCTCGTGCTTTTCGCCGCCTATACGCAGGACCTGAAGTTCTTCGCCGCGAACTCAGACGCCTCGCCGTTCTTCGCGGGCATGGGCGACGTGGCCTTCGATCTCTCCAACCCCTACGTCGTCGTCGGCCTCCTGTTCGGAGGCCTGCTGCCGTTCCTGTTCGGCGGTCTGTCGATGACCGCCGTGGGCCGAGCCGCCGAATCGGTGGTGGCGGAGGTGCGTCGGCAGTTCAAGGAGAACCCCGGCATCATGACCTATGAGGTCAAGCCGGAGTACGGGCGTGCGGTGGACATCCTCACCCGAGCGGCGATCCGCGAGATGATCGTGCCGTCGCTACTGCCGGTGGTCTCTCCCATCCTGCTGTTCCTCATCATCTGGGGGATCGCGGGCAAGGCTGACGCCTTCTCGGCGCTGGGCGCGATGCTGATGGGCGTGATCGTCACCGGCCTGTTCGTCGCCATCTCGATGACCTCGGGAGGCGGCGCGTGGGACAACGCCAAGAAGCTGATCGAAGAGGGGAACTACGGCGGCAAGGGCTCCGAGGCGCACAAGGCCGCGGTGACCGGCGACACCGTCGGCGACCCCTACAAGGACACCGCCGGTCCGGCTGTGAACCCGATGATCAAGATCACGAACATCGTGGCGCTGCTGCTGCTGGCGGTCCTCGCCCACCACGGCTGACGTCAAGGCGTTTCTCCCTCCCGTTCGGGGAGGGAGCGGCGGGCTAAAAGGAAAGCGCCGGCGCGTGATCATCGCGCCGGCGCTTTTTATTGGGTCGTCCTGTAGAGCGCAGGCCGAAACCTACGTCTTACGGCCCGCCAGGGGTTCCGTGAGTGCCGGGATTGACCTCTTGCGGAGGCAGGGCGCCGGCGGCGCTGATGCTGCCGAGCAGCTGCTCGAGCACCGTCATTTCGCGACCGCGGGTCGGCGTCTCCTTGTCGTTGTAGGAGATCACCCGTCCATCCTTGAGGGTGTAGTTGCGGATGTCGGCGACCTTGTCGCCGTTCTTGTCGAAGACGATCGCCGTCACATCGCGGCGGGTGACCCGGGGACGGTAGAAGCCGGTCGTTTCCGACGTCTGCGACAGATAGAACCAGGTGTTCTTGTCGAACGTCGACACGGCCGTGGGCGAGCCGAGCTTCGATTGGACGGTGGTCCGGGAATCTTCGCCCACCTTGATCTCGGAGGGCGTGTGGTCGATCGCCTGGAACCCCTGATAGCTGTTGACCGGCGTGCAGGCGGCGGTCCCCAGGAGACTCAGCGCCGCGAGGCAGGCGAGCGGCTTTACCGTCATGCTTTCACTCGAATGGACAAGGAGAGGTTGCTCCCCGGTGTGTCTTTGACCTACGTCCCGGCCGCACCTATTTCAATCGGCCCGATGAAACCATCCCCACAAGGCGGAAAGGAGGCTTGGCGACAATGCTGAAGCTTCTACGCCGTCCCTCGAGTTCCCGCGTCGCCGCCGAGCGACTCCACGCCGCAGCCATCGCCCAGTCCCGCAATCCGGCGCTCTACGCCCGAATGGGCGCGCCGGACACGGTCGAAGGCCGATTCGAGCTGCTCTGCGTTCACGTCATCCTGCTTCTGGACCGACTGAAGGGCGCAGACGGCGAAGTGGCCGAGACGCGCCAGATGCTGTTTGACGTCTTCGTCAGTCACCTGGACGGGGCGATGCGCGAGATGGGGGTAGGGGATCTCGCGATGGGCAAACGCATGCGAAAACTAGGGGAAGCCTTCTACGGACGGCTGCAAGCCTACGAAGGGGCGTTCGCCGCTGGTCCCGACGCGTCGGCTCTCGAGGGCGTCGTCGCCCGCACAGTTCTTGATGGGCATCCCGCCGAGCCGCAGGAACTGGCCAGATACCTCTGCGCCGCGCGTTTGCAGCTCCAGGGGCAGACCGTCTCGACGTTGTTGAAGGAGGGCCCGACTTGGCCCGCGCCGTAAGCGAAGCGGCGCCCTGGAGGTCCATCGAACCCTGGCCGCGACAGGGCGACGTCGAACGCCACGTCGTACTGGAAGCCGACGCCGCCGTGCGCGAACGGGTCGCAGCATGGCTTCATCTTGAGTCTGTGGACTCGCTGACCCTGGACGTTGTCCTGCGTCCATGGCTCGACGGCCTGCGCATTGTCGGGGAGCTCGACGCGGCGGTGGGCCGCATCTGTGGCGTCACGCTCGATCCCTATCAGGAAGAGGTTCGCGAGACGCTCGACCTGCGAGTCTTGCCACCCGGCAGCCCTCATCTTCCAGGCGAGAGCGCAGGCGAAGTTTCGATCGATCTGGACGCTGAAGATCCGCCTGAGGCCGCGGACGTGGAGGGGGTCGATCTGGGAGCGCTGGCGCTTGAGGCTCTTTCGTTGGGCCTCGCCCCTTTCGCGCGCAAGCCTGGCGTCGCTTTCGATGCGCCTGCTTCCGCCGACGAACCATCGCCCTTCGCCGCCCTGGCCTCACTCGTGAACCGTCGCTCGGATGAAAACTGAGCCGCGACAAGGGGTCCGCCCCACAAGAGACGACGCGGGTTGCATCCGGGGATTCCCCCTGTATCGTCCATCTCGCCGCGACGCCCTGGAGGTCCTGAGGGGACTGGAACCGATATTGTGTCCAACCCTCTGGTGATCTCGGTCGACGCAATGGGCGGCGACAACGGGCCTCCCGTCATCGTTCCGGGCGTCGTCGAAGCGGCGGCTGCAGGCGGATTTGGCGATGCGCGCTTCCTGCTCCACGGCGACGCAGCGACGATCGAAGCGGCGCTGGCCCGCACTGCGGCGCGCCGCGACCGATTCGAGGTGAGGCATACATCCCTGGTCGTCCCCAGTGACGCCAAGCCGGGCCACGCCATGCGCCGCGGCAAGGGCACTTCGATGTGGAACGCCATCGAGAGCGTGCGCGGCGGAGAAGCGTCGGCGGCGGTCTCGGCGGGCAACACCGGCGCGCTGATGGCGATCTCGCGCCTTCTGCTGCGCATGGTCGGCGATCTGGAGCGTCCGGCGCTCGTCGCCAGCTGGCCGACGCTTTCCGGCGTCACCACTGTGCTGGATGTGGGCGCGAACATCCTGTGCGACGCGGACCGGCTCGTGGAATTCGCGATCATGGGCGCAGCATTCCACCGGGCCTCGCACGGCGTCCCCAGGCCTACCGTCGGCATCCTCAACGTCGGAACGGAACACGAGAAGGGCCATGACGAAGTGCGCGAGGCCGACCGGATCCTGCGCGAGCGGAAATTCGAGCTCGACTATCACGGCTTCGTCGAGGGCGACGACATCGCCAAGGGCACGGTCGACGTCGTCGTCACCGACGGGTTTACCGGAAACGTGGCCTTGAAGACGGCCGAAGGACTCGCTCGGTTTTTCCGAGCCGAACTGCGTCGGACCCTGACCGGAGACGTCCTTGCGCAGGCGGGAGCGTTGGTGGCGAGCGGGGCCCTGCGCAAGATGAGCGCGCGGTTGAATCCAAGCGCCGTGAACGGCAGCCCTTTCCTTGGGCTCACAGGTGTGGTGGTGAAGAGTCACGGCGGCGCCGACGCCCAAGGTATCGCCAACGCGGTTCGACTCGCGCAAACCCTGGCCTCCGGCGGCGTCGTCGCCGAGATCGCCACCCATCTTGACGGGCGTGGCGGTTCGCCTGGACAAGCTGACACAGAGAGAAGCGTAGCGTGACAACGGCGGGACGGTCGGTGGTGACCGGGGTTGGAGCCTATCTGCCCCCGGACATCGTGACGAATGATGACTTGGCGCGCATCGTCGATACCAGCGACGCGTGGATCTACGAACGCACCGGAATCCGGTCGCACCGTCAGGCTCCTTCGGATCAGCCGGTCTCCGAGCTTGCTGCGGCGGCAGCCCGCGAGGCGCTCGCCGCCGCGGGAAGGACCGCGGCCGACGTAGACCTCATCATCGTCGCCACTACCACGCCCGACAATACGTTCCCGGCCACGGCGACCATCGTGCAGAGGAAGCTCGAGGCGCCGGTCGGGATCGCCTTCGACGTGCAGGCGGTCTGCTCGGGGTTCGTCTACGCCCTCGCGGTCGCCGACGGCTTCGTCAGTCGCGGCCAGAGCCGCTGTGCGCTGGTCATCGGCGCCGAAGTGATGACCCGCCTGATGGACTGGACGGACCGCGGCACCTGCGTCCTGTTCGGGGATGGGGCCGGTGCGGTCGTCCTCGAGCCGGGGCCGGACACGGGTTCTACCGACGATCGGGGAATCCTCGGCTTTTCCCTGCGAGCGGATGGAACCAAGCAGGATCTTCTGTACGTCGACGGGGGGCCCTCGACCACAGGCACGATCGGCAAGCTGCGCATGCAGGGGAATCAGGTGTTCCGGCATGCCGTGGTCAATATCAGCGAAGCCGTCGTGGCGGCGTCGTCTGCCGCCGGCGTGGCTCTTCCTGAAATCGACTGGTTCATTCCCCACCAGGCCAACCAGCGTATCCTGGACGGCGTGGCCAAGCGGCTTGGAATTGATCCGTGCCGGGTCATCTCGACCGTCGCCGAACACGCGAACACCTCGGCGGCGTCGATACCACTGGCGATGGCGCAGGGCGTCACCGATGGACGAATCCGCGAAGGCGACCTTCTCCTTCTCGAAGCCATGGGCGGAGGCCTCACATGGGGCGCGGTCGTCCTTCGCCTTTGACCTGTTGTTTGGCCTGAACTTTCACGCGAACTGTTCACTCTCGTTCACTTGACGACCCGCAGCCGGAAAGGCACGGTGCTTTCAAGGGGGTGCGATGAAGTCCAGAACTCTTACCCGAGCAGATCTCACCGACGCCCTTCATGAACATGTCGGGTTGACGCGTCATGACTGCTCGCATCTCGTTGAGCAGACCCTCGACCTGATCGCAGAGGCGATGGAACGAGGACAGACGGTAAAGCTCTCTGGATTTGGCGTATTTCAGGTCCGAGCGAAACGGGAGCGTGTCGGCCGCAATCCCAAGACTGGCGCGCCCGCGACAATTGCGCCGCGCCGCGTGATTGGATTTCGGGCTTCCCAGGTGCTCAAATCGCGCATCGAGCGCGCCATGAGCCAGTAAGCCGGGCCGGTGTCGAAGGGCCCGCAAGCCTTCCGCACCATCTCCGAAGCGGCCGAGGCCGTGGGGGTCGGCCCGCACGTCCTGAGATTCTGGGAAACACGCTTCAGTTTCATCCGTCCTCTCAAGCGGGCGGGCGGGCGCCGATTCTACCGCCCCCGCGACGTCGTCCTCCTCCGCGAGGTTCGGCGTCTGCTTCACGACGAGGGCTACTCCATCAAGTCTGTTCAGAAGCTCTATCGGGAAGGCGCCCTGAAGCCCTCTCAGGGCGACGGCGTCCCGACTCCCGCCGAGGTCAACAGTGTGACGCGCCGCCACCTCGAGACCGCGTTGAACGATCTCAATCGCGCCCGGACGCGCCTGCAGGCGGCGATTGATCGGCCGGCCTGAGGGCCATTGCCGCCCACAATATCGCTATCTATAAGGGCCCTCCCTCGCGGCGGAGCGTGGCGCAGCCTGGTAGCGCACTTGACTGGGGGTCAAGGGGTCGCAGGTTCAAATCCTGTCGCTCCGACCATTCGCCCTGACAGGGCGAGCGAAGGGTAGTCGAGGAAGAGATCCTCAGGTGATCAGTATCTCAACGGCTTCGAGTCGATCCCGGACGCGCGGCGCGATCCCGGAACGCTCCAAGCTGGCGGCGATCTGGCTTTTCGCGGTCGCCGCTATGGTCCTGGCCATGGTCGTAGTCGGCGGCGCGACGCGCCTGACGGGCTCTGGACTGTCGATCACCGTGTGGAAGCCCATCACCGGCATCATCCCACCGCTGAATTCGGCGGCCTGGGCGGACGCCTTCGCCAGATACCGCCACAGCTCCCAGTACTGGTTGATCAACCAGGGCATCACCCTGGACCAGTTCAAGGTCCTGTTCTGGTGGGAATGGGGGCACCGCCTGCTTGGCCGCACCATCGGCCTCGTCTTCGCGGCGCCCTTCATCGCCTTTGTCACGACCCGCAGTCTCCCGCGCCGACTCCTCGGCCGCTGCATCGCTCTCTTCGCCCTGGGCGGTCTGCAGGGGCTGGTCGGATGGTGGATGGTCGAGAGCGGTCTGGAAGGGCGCGCCTCCGTCGAACCCGAGAGGCTGGCGACCCACCTGGGAGTGGCCCTGGTCCTGTTCAGCGCCCTGGTGTGGACCGCGCTTGAGGCATGGAACGGAGAGGCGAGGGCGCGCCGTTCGGACGGCTGGAGCCTCGCCGGAGCGATCTTTGCCGCGGCGGTTTTCTTTCAGTGCCTGATGGGCGCGCTGGTGGCGGGAAACCACGCCGGCCTGATCGACGGCGACTGGCCGCTCATGGCCGGACGCTGGTTCCCCGAAGACTATTGGCAGGGCGGCGTCTGGGCCACCTTCGCCCACGGACTGGCGGCGGTGCAGTTCAACCACAGGATCGTGGCCTATGCGGTCCTTGCTGGCGCAGCGGCTCTCGCTATCGCTGCGGCTCGATCTGGTCGAACGCCGACTGCGATCCGCCTCCTTGCCCTTGCGGCGCTTGTGGACGCCTGCGCCCAGGGTGCGCTGGGGATCGCCTCGCTGTGGCTGAGCGTGCCGCTGGCTGTCGCCCTGGCGCACCAGGCCAACGCCGTGATCCTGCTGGCGATCGCCGTCTCCCTCCTTTGGCGCGCTCGGCGCGTCTGACGCGGGGCAGGGGACCCTTATCATACGGTATTATGATACCGCACGGAAAATCATTAATAAAAACAACAATCAATCATCCAAGGCGGAATTCTTCGTTGACACGCCTCGCGCGCGCCTATAGCAGCGCGCCTTCCATTGCAGGCGCGCCACCGGGCCGCGCCTCCCGACCCACGGGAATTCGACACATGACGACGAAAATCACGACCTACCTGAAGGGGGAAAGCGTCGAAAAGCGCTGGATCCTCGTGGACGCGGAAGGCGTCGTGGTCGGTCGCCTGGCCACCTTCATCGCCATGCGCCTGCGTGGCAAGCACCGGCCGGACTACACCCCCAACGTCGACTGCGGCGACCATGTCGTTGTCATCAATGCGGACAAGGTGAAGTTCACCGGCCGCAAGCTCGATCAGAAGACCTATCACTGGCACACTGGCTATCCCGGGGGCATCAAGTCGCGCACGGCGGAGAAGGTGCTCGGCGGCCGTTTCCCCGAGCGTGTCCTGGAAAAGGCCGTGGAGCGCATGCTCCCCAAGGAAAGCCCGCTGGCGCGCAAACAGCTGACCCATCTCAAGCTCTACGCCGGCGCCGAACATCCTCATGAAGCGCAGTCGCCCGAGAAGATCGATTTCGCGGCGCTGAACACCAAGAACGCCCGGAGCTAATGTCGATGAGCGACACCCACAGCCTGAGCGCCCTCGCTCAACTCTCCGCCACGGCCACGGCCGAAGCGCCCGCCGAGCCCAAGATCGACAGCCAGGGCCGCGCCTACGCCACCGGCAAGCGCAAGAACGCCGTCGCCCGCGTCTGGATCAAGCCCGGCCGTGGCCAGATCACCATCAACGACCGCGACCAGGAAGTGTACTTCGCTCGCCCGGTGCTGCGGATGATGATCGCTCAGCCGCTACAGGTGACCGATCGACTTGGTCAGTTCGACGTCGTCGTCACGGTCGAGGGCTCCGGCCTCTCGGGCCAGGCCGGCGCCATCCGGCACGGGCTCTCCAAGGCGCTCACCTACTACGAGCCGGGCCTGCGGGCCGTGCTCAAGCCGCATGGCTTCCTCACTCGCGACTCCCGCGTGGTCGAGCGGAAGAAATACGGCCGCGCCAAGGCTCGCCGCAGCTTCCAGTTCTCCAAGCGCTAGGTTTTCTCGGAGGGCGTCGTGAGGCCGACCGTCTTCATAGATGGGGAGGCCGGCACCACCGGCCTCCAGATCCGTGACCGGCTTGCCGGACGCGCTGACTTAGAGCTGGTCAGCATCGATCCGGCGCGTCGCAAGGACCCGCAGGCGCGCGCCGAGCTGCTCAACGGCGTCGACGCGGTCATCCTGTGCCTGCCCGATGTTGCAGCGCGCGAGGCGGTGAGCCTGATCCGCAACCCGTCGGTGCGCGTGATCGATGCGTCGACCGCGCATCGGACGGCCGCAGGATGGACCTACGGCTTTGCCGAACTGGAGCCCGATCGCGCCGACCAGATCGCCGCGGCGTCGCGGGTTTCCAACCCGGGCTGCTGGGCGACAGGGTTTCTTGGTCTCGTGCGTCCGCTGGTGCGCGCTGGCCTTGTCCCGAAGGGCTTCCCTCTGACCGCGCATGGCGTCTCCGGCTACACCGGCGGCGGGCGTTCGATGATCGCCGAGTTCGAAGATCCCAAGTGGCCGGGCTTCACCTCGACGGCGTATCGCGCCTACGCGCTGTCTCTCACCCACAAGCACCTGCCGGAGATGCGCCTCCACGCAGGGCTGGACCATGCGCCGGTGTTTTGCCCGGCCGTGGGCCGCTTTCCGCAGGGAATGATCGTCGAGGTTCCCCTAGCGCTCTCGGCCCTGCCGCGCTCGCCGCAGGTCGGGGAAGTCTATCGCGCGCTTGCCGACGCCTACGCGGGAACGCGCGCGGTGCGCGTGGAATCGCCTGAGGCGTCCGCTGCGTTGGGCGTCATCGAGGCCGAGGCCCTTGCCGGGCGTGATGACATGGTCCTGCACGTGTTCGGAGCTCCGGCGGGCGGGCAGGCGCGGCTTACCGCGGTTCTCGACAACCTCGGCAAGGGCGCTTCAGGCGCCGCGGTCCAGAACCTGGAGCTGATGTTCGGCCTGGACTCAGTCAAGGCCGCCGCGCCTCCCCTCGAAGTGAGTCACTCGGCGTAACCTACGGGCGGGGGTGGACGTATGCGGGGTATGGCACACCGTCCTCTCGTCGACCGCCGGGTCTTCCTCGCGTCAGCTCTCTCCGCGCCCGTAGCCGCCTGGTCGATCCCAGGCCTCGCCGCCGATTCCTGGACCGGCTCGCCCTATCGGCGCCTCACCGATGCTGACTGGAAGCAGCGTCTGCCTGAACTCTCGTATCTCGTCCTGCGGCACGATGGGACGGAGCGGGCGTACACCAGTCCGCTGCTTGGCGAGCATCGGAAGGGGACGTTCGCCTGCCTCGGCTGCGGACTGCCGCTCTTCCAATCGACGTGGAAGTATGATTCCCACACCGGCTGGCCGAGCTTCTGGACCGAGATCAAGGGCGCTCTCGGCAAGAAGTCAGACTTCCAGCTCATCGACGAGCGAACGGAATACCACTGCGCGCGATGCCTCGGACACCAGGGACACGTCTTCAACGACGGTCCGCCGCCGACCGGCCTGCGCTACTGCAACAACGGCGCTGCGCTCAAATTCGTCCCGACCTGAGGAGGCTGGCCAGCGAACGGCGCGGAGACCTTCTCGCCGCGCTGAGGCCTCTCGCAAAGGGTTGCCGAGGCCAGATACAATCCGGTCGCCAACATGCTGGCGATTGCTCTATCCGTCGCCCCATGACCGTGAACCTCCTGTACTTGGATGGGGTGATGCGCGGCGGCGCGACGTCGCTGCTGCTGCTGTTGGCGATCTTCTTCATCCGCGATGTCCGGTCATCGCAGACTGCGCGTCTGGGGCTCGCGCTTGCCCTGACCGGCGTCTCGTATCTGATCACACTCGCCCTGCCGGCCGGCTTTTTCCGCAGTTGGTGGCGCGTGCCGATCCAGATCGTCAATCTGGCGGGACCGGGCCTGTTCTGGCTGTTCATGGAGAGTTGGTTCCGCGACGATTTCGAGCTCGGGTGGCCGCATTGGCTGGCCCTGGCGGCGCTTGTGCTGCCGGGCACAATCCAACAGTCGGGAGTCCTCCTGCCGTTCAGCGGCGACCTGGCGAGCCTCGCCGGATCGGTCGCGGTCGTGCTCGGGCTTCGTTCGGCGATCCGCGGGCGCACGGACGACCTCGTCGAGAGCCGCCGCCGCGCGCGCCTCGTGCTTTCCCTCGTCATCGGAGTGATCATCATCGCGGTGACCATCGCCGAACTTCCTCTGCGCCATTGGCCGCCTTCGCCGCTCTGGCGATTGGAGAACGCCACCCTCCTGTTCATGCTGGCGGCGACCGTCACCATCAGTCTCCTGGGCTGGCGCGATCCGTCAGCGATCACCCGTCCCATCGCGCTGACGATCGCGGCGGAGCCGACGATCTCGCCCCAGGACGAAGCCTTGCTGGCGGCGGTGGATCGCCTGATGCGCGCCGAGCGGCTGTACCGTCAGGAGCGTTTGACCGTCTCAGCTGTGGCCGCGCGGGTGGGCGTGGCCGACTATCGTTTGCGGCGAGCCATCAACCAGGGCGCCGGCGTGCGGAACTTCAACGCCTTCCTCAATCAGTACCGCCTGGACGAGGCGAAGGCCGCCCTGACTGACATCAAGCAGCGTGAGGTCCCGATCCTGACGATTGCGCTGGACGCCGGTTTCGGCTCGCCCGCTCCGTTCAATCGGGCGTTCAAGGAAGCCACCGGCCTGACGCCCAGAGAGTTTCGTGCACAAGCCGCGCGGGCAGGGAGCTGAACCAGGGCGCTGCCGCATCGGTCGAATTTCCAAACCCGACCGATCGAATCGTGAAGGCGAGAGGCTTTCGCCCGGATTTCACGGCAGGGGTCGGGATAGCCGTCGCTGTGCGAACTGCGCGGCGCACCCGGTCGCACTGCAGGATGAACCCATGCCGTCAGCCGTCCCACTCAGATGCATGTTGATTTCGATCGTGCTCGGCGTGGCCTGCGAGCTGGTGTCGGGCCGCCTGCAGATCTGGACCTACAGGAACCGCGCGACGCTCGTTTCCAACGTGATCCTGATGTTTGGCGTCGTTCAGGGGTTGGCGATCGCGGGCCTTGTAGGCGGGAACTGGTCACTGACGGATATCGCCCCGCTGCTGTTCATGCTCGGGGGCGTGGTGGGGCTCATTTACGAAGGCCTGAACGAGTTCGTCGTCCATAACTGGTCGTGGTCGAAGACGCCGCTGCTCGGCCTGACCCGCTCGCGCGACAAAGCCGCCGTCGTCGGGGTCGCCTGGGGATTTGCGCCGGTCGCCGTCGCAGTCCTCGCGCGAACTCCGATGCTGTCCTAGATCGGAGCCCCTCATGTTTGGAGCCCACGCGACCACCCGCGGCGACCGCGTCCACGGCGCCGTCATGCTCACTGGCGTCCTGTTAATGTGCGCCTACTGGGTCGCTTTCTATCTGTCGGATGTCACCAAGCCGAACGTTACGGCAATCGATCCAACGGACCCTGCGGCGTTCCTGCGCGTCTATATGGGCTTCGAGAGCGCGTTTCCCCTGGCCGACGGTTTCGTCGCCGTGTCCGCCTCTTTGGCGATCTTCTATCTCGCCGCGAAGGACGCCAAGGCCGTGCTGTTTGGCCTGGTCGCCAGCGGCGCGCTGATGTTCCTGGGGCTGATCGACATCTATTTCAACGTGCTCAATGGCCTTTATCGGCCTTCACGCTTGTGGATGGATTTCGGCCTTCAGATGGAGGCGGCGATCAACGTCACTTGCGTACTGCTCTCCGTGGTCTCCGTCATTCGCTTCTGGAGTCACCCTCTGCGGAGGGCCTGATTTGAATAATGCCAAGACCGGCGATGGCCGGCTATCGGGGCCAGTCATCAGGGGTCAGGACCTGACCTTCACGAACGAACCCGGAGCATCCTCCAGCGCGGGCAGGGGGCCGGCCGAAGGGTCACGAGCCGGGATCATTTCACCGGATCGCGCATGCAGCCACTCCGCCCAATGGGTCCACCAGGAGCCGGGATGCTCCACCGCCCCCTCCATCCATTCCTCGAGGGTCCGGGGAAGCGCGTCGTTGATCCAGTGCTGGTACTTGTGGGCGGCCGGGGCGTTGATAACGCCCGCGATGTGACCGGATCCGGCCATGGTGAACTTGGTGGGGCCGCCGAAGAGGCGAGCGCCTTTATAGACTGACCGCGCCGGCGCGATGTGGTCCTCGCGCGAGGACTGCACGAAGATCGGCGTCTTCACCTTGCCCAGGTCCAGCCGCACCCCGTCGAGTTCGAGTTTCCCTTCGGCGAGCGCGTTGTCGACATAGAACCGGCGCAGATAGAACAGATGCAGCGCCTTGGGCATGCGCGTCTGGTCGGCGTTCCAGAACAGCAGGTCGAAGGGCTTCGGATCCTTGCCCATCAGATAGTTACTGACGAAGAACGACCAGATGAGGTCGTTCGCCCGCAAGGCGTTGAAGGTGTCGGCCATGGTCTTCCCGGGCAGGACCCCGCCGCCGGCGTCCATCTGGGCCTCGAGATCCTTCAGCCAGCTTTCGTTGGTGAAGATCAGCAGGTCGCCGGCTTCCGAGAAGTCTTGCTGAGCGGCGAAAAAGGTGGCGGAGTTCACGCGGGGATCATCGTGCGCAGCCAAGTGGGCGAGGGCGCACGACAGCATCGTGCCGCCGATGCAGTAGCCCACGGTGTTTACGCGCTCCGCGCCCGTCTGGCGCTGCACGGCGTCGACTGCGGCGTAGAAGCCCTCGCGCAGATAATCGGCGAAGGTCTTTTCGGCGAGCCGAGCGTCGGGGTTCACCCATGACGTGACGAACACCGTGAAGCCCTGACTGGTCAGCCAGCGGATCATCGAGTTTTCCGGCCGAAGGTCGAGGATGTAGAACTTGTTGATCCAGGGCGGGAAAATCAGCAGCGGAATTTCACGCACGTGCGCCGTGGACGGAGCGAATTGCAGGAGCTGGATCAGCTCGTTCTGGAACACCACCTTGCCGGGCGCCGTGGCGACGTTCTCGCCCACCTTGAACTGATCGAAATCGGTCTGGCTGATCGCGAGCTGGCCGCCGCCACGTTCCAGATCGGCGGCGAAGTTTTCCATCCCCTTGAGCAGGCTCTCGCCTTTGCTTTCCAGCGCCTCGCGCAGGGCCACGGGGTTCGAGAGCAGGAAGTTGGACGGCGAGAAGGCGTCCGTCAGCATCTTGGTGGCGAACTCGAGCCGCCGGTGCGTGAGGGGCTCCACACCTTCGATCCCGCTCACCAGGTCGTTCAGCCAGGCGGAGGTGATCAGGTAGGACTGCTTGATCAGGTCGAAGTACGGGTTCTGCCAGTCCGGATCGTTGAAGCGCTTGTCGCCTTTCGCCGGGGTGGCGACGGGCGCCCTCTTTTCCCCCGTCGCTGAAAGAGCGGCCGACCGCCAGAGATCGAAGTAGCGGCCGTACAGGTTGGCCTGCGCCTGGAACAGCTTCTCGGGTTGGGTCGCCAGGCGCGTCATCACCTCGCCCCAGGCGCCGCCGAGCTCGAACGGATCGACGCTCGTGGGGACCGACCGTTTCTCGGTCGAGCGCAGCGTGGCTTCGGCGATAGCCGCTTGGGCGGTCATGGCCGCGCGGGCGAGGTTGGCCGAGAGCGTCTCGATGGCCACCCGCTGGTCGTCCGAGAGCAGGTTGAGGGCCATGGCGGCGGCGCTTTCGGGCGCCGTCGCCTTTGGTCGAGGTGGCTCAGAGGGGCTGGGTGTTGGAGTTGGGGCGACTGGCTTTGCCTCGGCGGAAGCGGTCTGGCGGCTTCGCGCGCCGCTGGAGGACCTCTTTGGGGCCCCTGCGGGCTTCCGGTTGACCGACTCGCTCATCAGGGCTCCCGTCCGAGGAATAAGTTCTCGCAAGCCATCTTCTGGCTTAAGACTGCGACAATATGAAAGCGCTCCTCGTCACCTTTTCAATCGCGATCGCCAGCTTGACCGCATGGGGGTCCGGCGCCGCCCAGGCCGCGACGCCGGGAGACTGCTCCGCGGCGCCCGCCGCAGGGGGCTATCCGAGCTTCTGCTCCATCCCGCAGCCCCCCACCGGGGTGCGCACCGCAGCTGAATTCAAGACTGCAGTCCTCGACGCGCGGGGGGCCGGTCGCTCCCTCACGCGCGCCACGGCGCGGATGAACTGGAGCCTCTCACCCGGGCAAGCGGCTCCGTTCGCCGCCCAGGCCCGGGCCGAGGCGACGCCCCCGCCGCCGATGACGCCGCCTGGCGAGGCCGAAGATTTCGCCCGCCGCGCCCGCGAAGAGGCGACGCCGCCGCCCAGGCCCCATTGACGTCCCTGCCGGCCCTGGCCGATCAATCGCCTGGGCGAGGGCCAACCCGAAGACACCATGATCCCCGAGTTTCACCGCATCCGCCGACTCCCGCCCTATGTCTTTGAAGAGGTGAACCGCCTCAAGGCGCAGCTTCGCGCCTGCGGCAAGGACATCATCGATTTCGGCATGGGCAATCCCGACATGCCGACGCCGGCGCACATCGTCGAAAAGCTGATCGAGACGGCGCGCGACCCAAAATCCGGGAGGTATTCTGCCTCCAAGGGCATTCCCGGCCTGCGGCGAGCGATGGCCGGCTACTACGGCCGGCGGTTCGGCGTGAAGCTCGATCCAGACACCGAGGTCGTCGCCACCCTGGGCTCGAAGGAGGGCTTCGCGAACCTAGCCCAGGCGTTGACCGCCCCCGGCGATGTCATCATCTGCCCGAACCCGGCTTACCCGATCCACGCCTACGGCTTCATCATGGCCGGAGGCGTGATCCGGCACGTGCCGGCGCTCTCGCCGGAGGAGTATCTCGCGGGCGTGAGCCGGGCGGTGCGCCACTCGGCGCCGCCTCCCAGCGTCTTGATCCTCAGCTACCCGTCCAATCCGACCGCCCAGTGGGTGGACTTGGACTTCTACCGGGACGCCATAGCCCTCGCGCGAAGGCACGACCTGCTGGTGCTGTCGGACATCGCCTACTCCGAGATCTATTTCGACGACAATCCGCCGCCCTCGGTGCTGCAGGTCGAAGGCGCCCGGGAGATCGCCGTCGAGGTCAACTCGCTGTCGAAGACCTACGCCATGGCGGGCTGGCGGGTCGGGATGGTGGTGGGGAACGCGCGCATGTGCGCCGCCTTGGCGCGGGTGAAGTCGTACCTCGACTACGGCGCCTTCACGCCGATCCAGGTGGCGGCGGCGGCGGCGCTGAACGGTCCCCAGGAGTGCGTCGATCAGATCCGCTCCATCTACAAGTCGAGGCGAGATGTCCTCGTGTCGGCGATGGCCCGCGCTGGTTGGCCGATTCCGACCCCGCCAGCGTCGATGTTCGCCTGGGCGCCGCTGCCCGAGGCGCATCGCCAAGGCGGTTCTATGCTGTTCGCCAAGCGACTGATCGAGGAGGCGGGCGTGGCCGTGGCGCCTGGTGTCGGTTTCGGAGAATACGGCGAGGGTTTCGTTCGCATCGGTCTGGTGGAGAACGAGCACCGGATCCGGCAGGCCGCTAGGAACGTCAAACGCTTCCTCGAGGGCTCGAGCGTCGCGTCTGACGTGGGCGAAGCCGTCGACGCGGCCTGAGGGGATAGATGACTGACAAGACCTGGCGCGTGGGCCTGGCCGGCCTGGGCACGGTAGGCGCGGGCCTGGTCCGTCTGCTTGGGGAGGATCCCCACTTCGCGCCCGCCGGCGCCCGCGTCGAGATCACCGGGGTCAGCGCCCGGCGGCGCAACGCCGCGCGAGAAGCGGACGTGTCGGCCCTGCCTTGGTTCGACGACCCGGTGGAGCTCGCCAAAGACCCGGGAAACGACATCTTCGTCGAACTGATCGGAGGATCGGAAGGAGTGGCCAGGGTTGCGGTTGAGGCGGCCCTTGCAGCGGGAAAGCCGGTCGTCACTGCGAACAAGGCGCTCATCGCCAGCCATGGCGTCGAACTGGCGGCGATGGCCGAGGCCAAAGGTGTCCCCCTTCTTTTCGAAGCCGCCGTGATGGGCGGCACGCCGGCGGTGAAGTTTGTCCGCGAGGCGCTCGTCGGCGACGAGATCGGCGCGGTGGCCGGCATCCTCAACGGCACATCCAACTTCATACTGAGCCAGATGGAATCGACCGGGCAGGCCTTCGCGCAGGTGCTCGCCGAGGCGCAGCGTCTGGGTTACGCGGAAGCCGATCCGACTACGGACATCGGCGGCTTCGACGCCGCGCATAAGATCGCCATCCTCGCCGCCCTTGCTTTCGACTGCGCTCCCACGCTCGAGGCCGTGGAGATCGAGGGCATCGAGGACGTGTCCCTGCTGGACATCCGCCTGGCGCGCGACCTCGGGTATCGGATCAAGCAGCTGGCGATGGCCACCCACACGCCTTCCGGCGCGTGGGTTAGGGTGCATCCTGCGTTGCTTCCGCTGGATCATCCCCTGGCTCAGGCGGACGGCGCGCTCAACGCCCTGTTCATCGAGGGCCGGCGGATCGGACGGATGTTCATCCAGGGCGCAGGGGCTGGCGCCGGGCCGACGGCGACCGCCGTCGCCGCCGATATCGCTGACATCATGGCCGGCGCCCGCCGGCCGGTCTTTCAGAGAGCGGCGAGCCAACTTCTGGCGCGTGCGCCGGTAACCGCGCATGGAGCTTTGGAGAAGGTCTATCTTCGCCTCATCGTGCGCGACGAACCCGGTGTCATCGCCGCGGTGTCGGAGACGCTAGCGGAGGCCGGAGTCTCGATCGACAGCTTCCTCCAGAAACATGTCGATGAGGGGCCGGGCGTCCCCATGGTGCTGACGACGCACCCGGCGCCCAGTTCAGCCATCTCCGCTGCGATAGAGCGGATCGGACTTTTGCCGGCCCTCATGGCCCCGCCACGTCGGATGCCTGTCGCCAGGATCTGAAGACTCGGCGCAGTCTGCACGTCGGCATGGATCTACTGGAGCACGACCAGCTTGGCTGACGGCAGCGGGCCCGACGGTTTTCTCGGCGTGCGCCGGTCACTCGCCGGTCGACGGTGGCGTGCGCGCCCCGCCGATCCCGAAGTGGTGCGGTCCCACCAGCGCGAACTGGGCCTTCCAGAGCCGCTCGCGCGGGCGCTCGCGTCACGCGGCGTTCCTGCCGGCAAGGGGGGGGCCTACCTCACCCCGACCCTTCGCGAACTGTTTCCAGATCCCTCGTCATTTGCGGACATGGACCTGGCGGCGGGACTGCTTATCGACGCGCTCGAGGGCGAAACCCCGGCCGTCGTGTTCGCCGACTATGACGTCGACGGCGCATCGAGCGCGGCGCTGCTCGTCCGGTGGTTCCGGGCCATGGGCCGAGAGCTTCCGATCTACGTCCCCGACCGCCTGACCGAAGGCTTCGGACCAACCCCCGGCGCCTTCCGACGTCTGTTCCAGGATGGGGCGCGGCTGGTGGTCACGGTGGACTGCGGCGCTGCGGCCGCCGACGCCATCGCTGCCGCCGCCGAGATCGGTCTGCAGGTGATCGTCATCGATCACCATCTGATGCGCGAGCCGCCGCCGGGTGCGGCGGCTCTCGTCAACCCGAACCGGGCCGACTGCGGATCGGGGCAGGGGACGTTGGCCGCAGCGGGCGTGACCTTCGTTCTCCTCGCGGCCCTCAACCGGGAGGCGCGTCGTCGGGGGCTTTTCGGCGAGCGGCCGGAACCTGACCTTCGACGCTGGCTGGACCTGGCCGCGCTCGGCGCCATCTGCGACGTGACGCGCCTTACCGGCTTCAATCGCGCGCTGGCGGCGCAAGGCCTCAAGGCCATGTCCGCCTGGAACAACCCGGGACTGGCGGCGCTGATGGAGAGCGCGGGCGCCAACAAGGCCAAGGCGGGCGTTTTCGAGGCGGGCTACGTCCTGGGCCCCCGGATCAACGCTGGAGGACGGATCGGCCGCTCCGATCTCGGCGCGAGCCTGTTGTCATCCGACGATCCCATCGCCTGCCAGGACCTCGCCGCTCAGCTCGAAGCGCTGAACCTCGAGCGGCGTGCGGTGGAACGCGCGATCTTCGAAGAGGCCGTCGAAAAGCTCGAGAAGACGGGAAATGAGTCGCTCGACCGTCCGGCCATCGTCGTCTCGGGAGAGACCTGGCATCCAGGGGTGGTCGGGATCGTGGCGAGCCGTTTGCGGGAGCGCTACCGCCGGCCGGTCATTGTCCTGGGAATCGATCCCCATAGCCGACTCGCGAAGGGCTCCGGCCGATCGCAGCCAGGCGTGAACCTGGGCCGCGCGGTCACCGCGGCGTTCGAGCAAGGCCTCTTGCTTGCAGGGGGCGGGCACGCGATGGCGGCCGGCATGACCCTTCGCGCGGAGGCGATCCCGGAGTTCACCTCGTGGCTCTGCGAGGCGCTCGCCGAGGAAGCGCGCATCGCCGGGACCGAGGATGTCCTGGACATCGACGCCCTGACCGGCTGCGGGGAGGCGGCGCAGGGCCTGCTCGAGCTGTTCGCCAGGCTGGAGCCCTTCGGTCCTGGCGCGCCCGAGGCGACGGTCGCGCTCGCTGACGTGCGAATCGAACGCGCCGAGCCGGTGCGAGGCGGGCACGTCCGATGCATGGTGGTGGACGGATATGGAGGTCGCCTGAAAGCGATCGCCTGGCGCGCCGGCGACACCGCGGTTGGCCGCCGGCTGCTCGCCGCGGGGCCGAGTGTCCATCTTGTGGGGAGGCTCAAGCGGGACGATTGGAATGGTCGTTCGGGCGTTCAGCTCGAGATTGAAGACGTGTCCGAAGCGTCGGGCCTGCCAGGAGCGTGAAAGCTGCATCGCGCAGGCTTGCGCCACGACGGGAGCACGGGATATACCCCGCCCTCCCGCGCGTCGGGGCCCTTCGTCTATCGGTTAGGACATCAGATTTTCAATCTGGGAAGACGGGTTCGACTCCCGTAGGGCCTGCCACCGTCAGGGCAGCTTCACCTCGCTAATTTAAGAACTCCGCAACACCTGCGGCCAAACGGCGCGTTTTGCCAACTTATTGCCGTTTTTATTGACGCTCGGGCACCGATACATCCACTCTAAGCTAAAGCTTGGGCGACCAGGACAGGGCGCATCGAGTGGGTTGGGGTTCAGAATAGAAATGTCCGAGATGGAGATCACGGGGCGCGATGCGCCCCTTGAGACCGTTCGTATTCGGGGCGCCGTAAAGTGGTTCGACGCGGGGAAAGGTTATGGGTTCGTCGTTCCTGACGATCCCAGCGTGACCGACTCTCGCGACGTGCTGCTTCACGTGACTTCCCTGCGTACTGCCGGCCGAGACTCGGCCCTGGAGGGGGCCTTGATTGTCTGCGACGTGGTCAAGCGGTCGAAGGGCTGGCAGGTCGCTGAGGTCCTGGAGCTGGACGAGAGCGCTGCCGCCACCCGACCGGAGGCGCGTCGTCCTCCCATGAGGTCAAGGACTGAACGGTCCGAAACCTCGGACGACGGATTGGAACGGCAGCTGCGGCGGCCGATTATTGTCGCGACTGGCCCATTCGAGACGGCGCGCGTGAAGTGGTTCAACCGCGCGAAGGGCTATGGATTCGTCGTTCGCGACGGAACCGAAGGCGACATTTTCGTCCATATCGAGGTTCTGCGTCGTGGCGGGCTGGACGACCTTCAGCCGGGCGAGGAGGTCCGCGTGCGCTTCGCCAATGGACCGAAAGGCCTTGTGGTGGCCGAAATCGAATTCGAACAGGCTTGAGGGAAGCCTCGGTTCGCTAGAGAAGGACGGCGCCGCCGATAGCAACGGAGCGCCCGCGCGTGAGCCTCTCCAGATTGGTCCCACGGATCGACCGTCGCCTGCCAAGCCTGCTCGGACGTCTTGCCCTTGGACTGATGGCGGTCGTCCTGGTGGCGGCCGCGCCGACTGATGTCCGACTGCGGACCGTGCCGCTGTCGATCGCGACTGCCAAGGGCGTCGCTCATTTCACGGTTGAAATCGCAGACACCGACGCCACGCGCGAGCGCGGCCTGATGTATCGCAAGAGCCTCGGACCGCACGAGGGGATGCTCTTCGACTTCCATACGCCCCAGACGGTCTCCTTCTGGATGAAGAACACCTACATCCCGCTCGACATGCTGTTCATCGCGCCTGATGGTCGGATCGTCTCCATAGCCCGTAACGCCGTGCCGTTCGACGAGACGCCGATCTGGTCGGGTGGCGCTGTGACCGGTGTCCTAGAGATCGCAGGAGGTCGCGCCGCCCAGATCGGCGCCGAGCCTGGCGACATGGTCACGGCGCGGATGTTCCACAGGTGAGCCCGGAGGCGATCCCGGAACCGCCGCCCGGTTATGTCCTGCAGCCGGGGCGGGGCGCTTTCACCACCCACAACGGGCCCTATTTCCATGATCCGTCAGTGGCGGACGAGGCCCGGCAAGCTTTCTATGCGCTCAAGCGCCACTGCAACGGCCTTGGCTTGATCCACGGCGGAATGATCTCGGCCTTCCTCGACGGTCTCCTCGCCTCCGCGGCCTCCAGGGCGACGGACGCCACGGCAGTGACCATGCACCTGTCCGTCGATTTCCTGGACATGGGCCGGGCAGGGGATTGGGTGATGGGAGAAGCACGGGTGACCCGGGCGGCTCGCGACGTCGCCTTCGTCGAAGGGCGCGCGCACGTCCGCGAACGGGATCTTGCCCGCGTCTCGGGGCTGTTCAAGCTGATGAAGCGCAGGCCCTGACGGACACGAATGCAATCAGCTTTCTTGACCCGGCGACGGCCTCGGGCATAACCGCCTTCCCGGTACGGGGCGTGGCGCAGTCTGGTAGCGCATCTGCTTTGGGAGCAGAGGGTCGCAGGTTCAAATCCTGCCGCCCCGACCATGGGAATTGTTGAGCGGTTCGGCCGCTTGGGATTGGTTCAAAAGCGTCATGCTCGCTCGCATCTTCAAACCCGCCAAGAACGCCATGCAGTCGGGTAAGGCGAAGACCCACGTCTGGCAGCTGGAATTCGCGCCAAAGGCGCCGCGAGTTTCCGATCCGCTGATGGGCTGGACCGAGACCACCGACACCGACGGCTTGATTCGCCTGTCGTTCGAGACCCGGGACGAGGCGATCGCCTACGCGGTCAAGCGGGGGATCGCTTTCGAGGTGATACCCGAGCCCGAGCACAAGCTGAACATCAAGGCCTACGCAGACAATTTCGCCTTCAACCGGCGCCAGCCCTGGACCCATTGACGGCAAGACGTTTCCGCAAGGCGTCGACTTGCTCTAATCGGGACTGAACGACCCCGTAGCTCAACGGGATAGAGCATCTGCCTTCTAAGCAGAGGGTTGCAGGTTCGAGCCCTGCCGGGGTCGCCATGCCTCCATTCAGGCTTCGGATATCGCGCGCATCTGCGCCTCGAACTCCTCGTCGCTCATGATCGTGCGGGCGATGAGAAGGCTGCAGGACAGAACATCGCTGAGGTAGGCGCCGCTCGATCCCGACCACCAACGTTCGAGGATGCTCCGACGGCGATGGCCGACGATGACGAGATCGGCGCCGATCTCCATGGCGAATTCGCCAATCGCCCTCGCCGGATCGCCGGCGATGAGTCTGGCGACGGGTTCGATCCCGAAGCTGCGCAGCCGCGCGACTCCATGATCGAGCACGCCTCGGTAGTGCTCGAGATAGTCGGACATGGCGCCGCCATGCACGGCTTCGGCCATGATCACTCCGCGGAACTGCGGCGGAACCGACAGGAGGAAGACCTTGGCGCCGACGCGTCGGGCGAGGACCGCACCTTCGCGAAGCGCGACAGCGCCTTCGCGCGAACCATCGTAGGCGAGCAGTATCCGTTCGTACACGGCGCCCTCGGCGACAGCTCCGGCGCAGCCCCATAGCCGCCGGCGCTAGAGCTTAAACCGGCTCCGGGGCCGCGCCAAATCAACGCCCTGGACTTGCCTAAGTCGCTGCTCACGGTCCAGACAAAGACATACACAAGAAGGGGAGGGAGATGATGAAGGCTCGTATCGGAGCGTGGCTGGCTGTACTGGCGGCCGGGACCATCCTCGCAGGCGGCGCCCGGGCCGATCGCTACGTCCAGACCTCCAAGCAAGGCATGGTCGTCAGTTCGCAGCACCTGGCCTCAGACGTTGGCGCGCAGATACTGAGAGAGGGCGGCAACGCCGTCGACGCTGCGGTCGCGGTCGGATACGCCCTCGCGGTCACCCACCCCTGCTGCGGCAATATCGGCGGCGGCGGCTTCATGATGATCCATCGCGCCAGCGGCAAGGACATCTTCATCGACTTCCGCGAAGCCGCGCCGCTCCGTGCCTCGGCCAACATGTACC
Source organism: Caulobacteraceae bacterium (assembly GCA_019232665.1). GTDB lineage: Bacteria > Pseudomonadota > Alphaproteobacteria > Caulobacterales > Caulobacteraceae > Acaudatibacter. Next base: position 22,480 of record JAFANN010000228.1, read on the forward strand.
TCGACGCGAACGGAAAACCTGTTCCCGAGAAGAGCCTTGACGGCTGGCTGGCGGTCGGAACGCCTGGGACGGTCATGGGCCTCGAGGAAGCCCGGACCAAGTATGGCACGATGAGCCGGGAGCGCCTGATGGCGCCGGCTATCCGGCTAGCCAAAGAGGGATTTGTTCTCGAGCCCGGCGATGTCGAGGTGCTCACCGGTTCGGCCAAGAAACTGAGCGTCGACCCGAACGTCGCCGCGATCTTCCTGAAGGACGGCCGCCCCTACGAGGCCGGCGAGAAACTGGTTCAGCGTAACCTGGCGACGACCCTGCAGGCGATCAGCGCCCAGGGTCCCAGCGCCTTCTATCATGGTCGACTTCCCGCCGAGGTCGCCGCCGCCAGTTCGGCCGGCGGCGGGGTCAACTCGGCCGAAGACTTCGCTGCGTATCGCACGGGAGGCGGCGAGCCGATCCGATGCGCCTATCGGGGATATGAAATCGTTTCAGCGCCGCCCCCAAGTTCAGGCGGCGTGACGCTGTGCCAGATGCTGGAGATTCTGTCGGGCTATCCGATGCACAGCTACGGATTCCATTCGGCGCAATCGGCCCATGTAATGACCGAGGCGATGCGGCGGGCCTACAGGGACCGCAACACCTATCTTGGCGACCCGGCATTCGTGGAAAATCCGATCGCGCGTCTGCTTTCGGCGTCCCACATCACAACCCTCCGGTCGTCGATTTCTCCCGACAAGGCGACGCCGTCGTCGCATTTGCCTGGGCTTGGCGGCGCCTCGGAGAACGCCACCACGACCCACTATTCCGTGGTCGACTCCAAGGGCGACGCGGTTGCCGTCACTTACACCCTCAACGACGACTTCGGCGCCAAGGTGATCGCAGGCGACACCGGCGTGCTGATGAACGACGAGATGGACGACTTCACGGCCAAGCCGGGTTACCCGAACGGCTTCGGGCTCATCCAGGGCAAGGCGAACGCGATCGCTCCGGGAAAGCGTCCGCTCAGTTCGATGACGCCGACCTTCGTGGAGAAGGACGGCAAGGTCGTGCTGGTGGTCGGCACGCCAGGCGGCTCCCGCATCATCACCACGGTCCTGGAGGTCATTGTCGACGTCCTCGACTACGGCAAGGACCTGAAGTCAGCGGTTGACGCGCCCAGGTTCCATAATCAGTGGCTGCCGGACACCCTTGGCGCGGAAACTGGCGCGTTCACTACGTCAGTCAAAGCCAAGCTTGTCAGCATGGGCTATGACGTGACGAACATGGACGCGTGGGGAAGCGGGAATTCGGCGGAAGTCATCGGCATTGCCCCTGCCGATGCCGCCGCTGCCCGGCGGCTAGGGTTCGCCAAACCTGGCCTGATCTACGGGGCCGCCGACCGACGGGCGCCTGCGGGCTCCGCCGCCGCGCCCTGAGGGTCGCGAAAAGGCCTTGTGGCGCCGTGGGGTGAGCTTGCTAATGGGCGGCGCGAACAAGCCGGAGAGTTGCCATGAGTGAAGCCTGGATCATCGATGCGGCCCGCACGCCGCGCGGCATCGGCAAGGTAGGCAAGGGCGGGCTTTCGGCCGTCCATTCGCAGCGCATCCTCTCCACGGTCCTCCGCGCCCTGGCTGAGCGGAACAACCTTCAGACGGCGGACCTGGATGACGTCATCGCCGGTTGTGGAACCCAGGTCGGCAAGCAGGGCGCCTGCATCGCGCGCATGGCTGCGCTCGACGCCGGATACGACGTGCGCGCGCCTGGCGTGTCTCTCGATCGCTTCTGCGGGTCAGGCCTCACGGCCGCGAACCTCGCTGCGATGGGCGTGATGTCGGGCGCTCAAGATCTCGTGGTCGCCGGGGGCGTCGAGTCGATGTCCTACGGCTCGACCTTGCAGCGTCAGGCCGGCGCCACCCTGGATTCGGGCAATACGCACCTACGCGCCATCCATCCCCAGCCTCACCAGGGCGTCTGCGGCGATCTCGTCGCCACGCTCGAGGGGATTTCGCGGGAAGACGTCGACGCCCTCGCTCTCGAGAGCCAGAAGAGGGCCGCGGTGGCCATTGCCGAAGGGCGGTTCGACCGTAGCCTTGTGCCCGTCTATCACGACGACGGGACCCCGGCCCTCGCGAAGGAAGAGTATCCGCGGCCGAACACCACGGCCGAGGGCCTTGCCGCCCTCAAGCCGGCGTTCGCCGCCATCTACGAGGCGCCGCTGGACGAAGAAGGTCTGAGCTATCGCCGTCTCGTCGAAGCCGCTTTCCCGGACGTGAAGATCGACCACGTCCACCACGCCGGCAATTCATCGGGCGTCGTCGACGGCGCGGGCGCCGTCATCATCGCCTCGCCTGACTACGCCAAGGCGCACGGTCTCAAGCCGCGGGCGAAGGTGCGCTCGGTCGCCACAGCCGGGGACTCGCCCGAGCTCATGCTCAACGCGCCGGTCCCGGCTGCGAAGAAGGCGCTCGCCAAAGCGGGCATGACCCTCGACGACATCGATCTCATCGAGATCAACGAGGCCTTCGCCGTGGTCCCACTGAAGTTCATGCGCGATCTCGACATCGATCCGGCGAAGGTCAACGTGAACGGCGGCGCCATTGCGCTTGGGCACCCGATCGGGGCGACCGGCGCCATCATCCTGGGCACGCTGCTCGACGAACTGGAGCGTCGGGACCTGGCCACCGGGCTGGTCACGCTCTGCGCGGCCGGCGGAATGGCGCCGGCGATGATCATCGAGCGCGTCTGAGCCGCAAGCCGACTTACTGCTGGTTGATCGCCCCGCCGTTAGGCGAGCCGGTGTTGCTCGGATTGGGCTTCATCTTCGCCTGCGGCAGAACCTGGTCGTAGGTGCTTGCCTGCTCTGGCGAGCGGACCTGGGGCTTCAGGGGCGCGTGGTGGAGGGGGCCGGCGAACACGGCCCAGATAATCGCGACCACGACCAGGCCAACGACGGTCGAGATCACCAGCATCGAGAACGAGCCCTGCGCCGGACGCGCCTGACGCGCCTCCGTGGCGTCCAGCTCAGGACCGTGAGGGGTGTTTTGGCGGGGAGCTGCCATTGCGGTCTCCTCTCTTCATTGGTTGTCACAAGCCGACGCGATCAACGGCTCCGAGGGCCAAGGCGTTGCGGGGACCTCACGCCGGTCCGCCGCTCGGGGGCGGGCGGGTTCGCCGATGAGCTTGAGCCAACGGGGTTTTTTCATCGGACGTGCGAGACCGAACCTCTTGCGCGCCTGACCTTCGGCTGAGACTGTTCCCTCAGATATGACCCTCCGGGCGGACCCGCGCCGGATCGGAAGGGCGCAGGGAAGGAAACGGCATGACGGCCCACGCGACCGGCGATGGCGCTCGCCCTCTGAACAGCAGGATCAGGATCGCCTACGGATCGGGTTCGGTGGCGCACGGTCTGGCCTATTCGGGCCTTGCCGGCGGCGTGCTGCAGATCTTCTTCAATCAGGTCCTTGGGCTGCCGGCCCTGCTGGTCGGAACCGTGATCATGATCTCGCTGATCGCGGACGGCGTCGCCGACCCGCTGATCGGCCGTTACTCGGATCGACTGACGACCCGCTTAGGCCGGCGCCACCCGTTCATGTACGCCGCCGCTTTGCCTGCCGCACTCCTCTTCGCCCTGCTGTTCAATCCGCCGGCTGGCCTCTCGAGCCAGGCGTTGATGATCCTGTCCCTCGTCGTCATGGCCGGGGTCAGGATCTCCGTGAGCCTCTACGAGATTCCAAGCAACGCCCTGACCGCTGAACTGACGTCAGACTATGACCAGCGCACCCTGCTGCAGGCGCACCGCTGGTTCTTCGGGATTCTGGGAGGAGCTTTGGGCAGCCTGACCTTGCAGGAAGTTTTCGTCGGCGGCCACGGCGTGCTTTACCGGCCAGGTTACGCCCAATGGGGTTTGGCCGCGTCTTTCGTGATCTTCGTCTTCATCATTGTCTCTGCGCTCGGCACGCAGAGAAGGGTGCGCGATCTGCCGCCCCGGCCGATTCCCCCGCGCCAGTCGCTGGCTCAGGCGATGGCCGAAATCCGGTCAACCCTGGCCAACCGCTCTCTGATGGCGCTGATGCTCTCGGGCCTCCTGAGCGGCGTTGCCCAGGGCGTGATCCTTGGTCTGAGCATCTACGTCTACAATCACTTCTGGGATCTCAGCCCGCGCCAGTACGGCATCCTCATCCCGCTGCACTCGGTCGGCTCGATCGTCGCAGTGTTCCTCGCCCCGAAGCTGGCCAGCCACTTTGGAAAGAAGCCGACGATGATCTCGCTCTTCGTGGGCGCGGTCGCCATGCAGGCGGGCCCGCTGTTCCTCCGGCTCATCGGCGTCATGCCACCCAACGGTTCGCCGTGGATCATGCCGATCCTGGCGCTGGACGGCTTCCTGACGTCGACGCTTGGAATCATGGGCTACATCATCGCCGGCTCGATGGTCGCGGATATCGTCGAGGACGCCGCGGTGAGAAGCGGAACCCGCTCGGAGGGGCTTCTCTACGCAGCCTATGGTCTGCTGCCGAAATTCACCGGCGGGTTTGGCGCGTTCCTGACGGGCGTGCTGCTGCAGATCGTGCATTTCCCGGTCCACGCTGCTCGGGGCAGCGTCGATCCCCAGATCATGCGGCACTTGGTGATGATCTTCCTGCCCGGGACCGTGCTGCTGAACATCTGCGCGATCTCGGCCCTGGGGCTATATCGGATCGATCGTCGGACCCACGAGCGCAACCTCGCGACTCTCCAGGACGCCGCCGCCACGGCCGAGATGATGCACGGCGTGGAGGCCATCGAAGCCGGAGACGTGGCGACGCCGGTGCTGCGCGTCACCTGAACCTCGCGCGGGAACCTCGGCCCGGGCGGCGATTTACGGCCGCATCGCAGGTGACCCGGGGAGCCAGGCTCGATGGCCGAAGACGACCCCGAGCAAGAGGGAGATGGGGGCGGGTTCTCGGAAGCGCAGGTCGCCGAGATCGAGGAACGCTCCAACCCCAGCACGCCCGTCGTCTATGAGGTGCTGCGACGGGAGGGTGAGGCGGAGATGTCCCGCCCCCTCATTTCCCTCTGGTGGTCGGGAATGGCCGCCGGCATGTCGATCGGATTCTCGCTGATCACCGAGGGAATCCTCCGGACTTACCTACCCGACGAACCCTGGCGCCCTTTGGTCGCGCGCCTGGGCTACGCGGTTGGTTTTCTGATCGTGGTGCTTGGGCGGCAGCAACTGTTCACCGAGAACACCATCACCGCCGTCCTGCCCGTGGCGAAAGATTTCACCCTGCTCAATCTCGCCCGGATGGGACGACTGTGGAGCGTCGTCCTGATCGCAAATCTGGCGGGATGTCTTGTGGGCGCGGCGCTATCCGGACTCCCGCCGACGATACCCTCGGAGATCCAGAAGGCGATGCTCGCGATCGCCCGCGAGGACCTGCTCCCGCAGCCTTGGCTCATGCTCCTGCGGGCGATCCCCGCCGGCTTCCTGATCGCTGCCATGGTCTGGTTGTTGCCGACCGCAGCCCAGGCTCAGTTCCATGTCATCACCTTGATGACGTGGCTGATCGCTGTGGGTGGATTCAAACACGTGGTGGCCGGCAGCTTTGCGATGTTCGACCTTGTGGTCTCAGGTCAGCTCGGGTTGGGCGCGATGATCACCGGGTTTTTGCTACCGGTTCTGGCCGGGAACATCATCGGCGGCACAGGCCTCTTCGCCCTTATCTCCTACGGCCAGGTGGCCAAGGAGATCTGAACCCCTCCCACCTCAGCCTTCGATCGTCCCCAGCCCTCGCGCGAGATCGTCGATGAGGTCCGCCGGGTCCTCGAGACCGATGTTGAGGCGAACAAGCGGCCCGCGCCGAGGCGGTTCGTGAAGACGTACGCCGAGCTGCGGATCGCAGGCGAGCGCCAGGCTTTCGAAACCGCCCCATGAGAAGCCCAGGCCGAACAGCTCAAGGGAATCCAGGAACCGGTCGACGGCCTCCGGCGGACACGGTTCGAGCAGGAACGAGAACAGGCCGGCTGTTCCGGCGAAGTCGCGCTTCCACAGGGCGTGGTCCGGCGAGCCGGGGAGGGCGGGGTGAAGGACCTCCGCGACCCGCGGATGACCTGCAAGCGAGGCGGCGACCTGCAACCCGCTCTCGCCGCACCGGGCAATGCGGGCCGGCAGGGTCCGCAGGCCGCGGAGCATGAGATAGGCGTCGTCGGGGGAAACCGACCAGCCGAAGTCCCAAACGGTCTCGTCAAGGGCCTTGCCGAGGCCAGGATCGCGCGTAGCCACGCTGCCCATGAAGACGTCGGAATGCCCTCCGACGTATTTCGTGAGGGATTGGGCCGAGAGGTCGACCCCATGCTCGAGAGGCTTGAACAGGAGTCCGGCCGCCCAGGTGTTGTCGATCAGGGTCAGGATTCCCCGGGACCGCGCCAGGTGCGCGATGGCCGGAACGTCCTGCATCTCGAGACTAAGGGAGCCGGGGGACTCCATGACGATGAGCTTCGTACGCGGGGTGGCGAGGCCGATGAGGGCCTCGGGTTCGAGGCGCGCCGGATGGTAGCGGACCTCCACCCCAAATCGCCGCAGGACCCTCTCGCTGAAACGGCGCGTAGGCTTGTAGATGGCGTCGGTGACAAGCACCTCGTCTCCCGCGCGAAGCACCGCCGTCATCGCTGCGGTCATCGCCGCAAGGCCAGATGGAAAGAGGCGCACGTGCTCGGCCGACTCGAGCTGGCCCAGGGCGTGGGCCAGCGTCTGTTGGGTCGCTAGGCCGCCGCGCCCGTAAGTGGGACGCGACTCGTCATATAGATCCGCGGCGCGATCGAGCAGGACGGTCGAGCCCTTCTGCACCGGGGGCCCGACCGTGCGCGCCAGAGTTTCATCCCGGTGACCCGCGCCTACGAGCTCGGTGAAGGCGCTACGCCGGCGTTTCATTCCGCCGCGCCCGTGGCGACGGGGGTGTCGCCGCGGCCGCCCCATTCCGTCCAGGAACCGTCATAAACCGCGACGTCGGGCCTCCCGGCTCTGGCGAGTGCGAGGGCGAGGACCGAGGCGCTCACGCCGGAGCCGCATGTCGTCACCAGGGGGCGCGAGAGATCCACGCCCGCCGACCGGAAGATCTCACGCACCCGATCGGCGGAAACCAGCCGGCCGTCCTGCACGAGATCACCGAACGGGACATTGCGAGCGCCCGGCATGTGCCCGGAGCGGAGGCCCGCTCGCGGCTCAGGCGCATCGCCTGCGAACCGCGGCGCCGAGCGGGCGTCGATCACCTGCTCGGCGCGGCTCTGCAGCACGCGGCGCACCTGTTCGAGGTCACGCACGAGTTCGGAATTGTAGCGGGCGCGGAAGTCGCCTTTGGCCGGCGATGGCGGGCCCTTCTCGATCGCTCGCCCCTCTGCCGTCCAGGCGGGAAGGCCCCCATCCAGTACGAACGCCTTTTCGCAGCCCATCGCCCGCAGGTTCCACCACACCCGCGGTGCGGAGAAGAGGCCTTGGCTGTCGTAGACAACGACGGCCTGACCGGCGCGAAGGCCAAGATCCTGCATCGCGCGCTCGAAGTCCGCGGGCGAGGCCAGCATGTGAGGAAGGGTCGAGGTCCGGTCGGAGATCTCGTCGATCCCGAAGAAAACAGCGCCGGGGATGTGGCCTTGGACGAATTCCGACAGCGCGTCTCGCGGCGTCCCTGGCATGAACCATGAAGCGTCGATGACTGCGACCTCGGGGCTTCCAAGCCGCTCGGCCAGCCACTCCGTCGAAACGATCGGGTCTTGCGTCATACGAGCCAGGGCGGCGTCGGCAGGCCGCGCTCCTCCAGGAAGGCCGGATTGAACAGCTTGCTCTGGTAGCGGGAGCCGTAGTCGCACAGCACGGTGACGATGGTGTGCCCGGGCCCAAGGTCGTGCGCGAGGCGCACCGCGCCGGCGACGTTGATGCCCGTCGAGCCGCCCATCACCATGCCCTCGTTCTGAGCCAGATCGAAGATCACCCGCATCATCTCTTCGTCTGGCACCCGATACGGAAAGTCGATCTTTAGGCCTTCCAAATTCGCTGTGACGCGGCCCTGCCCGATGCCCTCCGAGATCGAGGTCCCCTCGGCCTTCAGTTCGCCGTGGGCATACCAGTTGTAGAGCGCCGCGCCGCCGGGATCGGCCAGCCCGATGGCGATGTCGGGCTTGCGCTCCCGCAGCGCCTGGGCGACCCCGGCCAGGGTGCCGCCGGTGCCAACGGCGCAGATGAAGCCATCGACCCGGCCTCCCGTCTGCGCCCAGATCTCGGGACCGGTCGTCTCGACGTGCGCCTGGCGATTGGCGACGTTGTCGAACTGGTTGGCCCAGATGACCCCGTTGGGCTCCTCCTTGGTCATCTCCTCGGCCAGCCGGCCGGAGTAGCGGACGTAGTTGTCCGGATTGGAATAGGGGACGGCGTCAACCTCGATCAGGCGGGCTCCCGCCAACCTCAATGCGTCCTTCTTCTCCTGACTCTGGGTCCGGGGAATGACGATCGTGGTGTGATAACCAAGGGCGGAAGCGACCATGGCCAGACCAATGCCGGTGTTGCCGGCGGTCCCCTCGACGATGTGCCCGCCGGGCTTGAGCTCGCCCCGGCGTTCAGCGTCCCGCACGATGTACAGCGCGGCGCGGTCCTTCACCGATTGGCCCGGGTTCATGAACTCGGCCTTGCCAAGGATTTCGCAGCCGGTGGCTTCACTGGCCTGCTTGAGGCGAATGAGAGGCGTATTCCCGATCGCGTCGACGACGCTGGGATGGATCTCTGAACCGGACATGAGCTCCTTCTTCGGGATCGGCGCGGCCGGCGCAAGGGGGCCGGCGTCGTCAGATGCGCTCGAGGCTGAGCTGAACCACGTCGGTTCGTCCCGTGCGGAACGCAGCCTCGCAGTAGCTCAGGTAGAAGCGCCACAATCGGCGGAAACGCTCGTCGAAGCCAAGCGCCCGGATATCGTCCCACGCCCCTTCGAACCGTAAGCCCCATTCGGCGAGCGTCCGCGCATAGTTCTGGCCAAAGTGGTTCACTGAGCCCCACTGGAGACCAGCCTTTGCAGTCTCCTGGCGCAGTCTCGCTTCGCTTGGGAGCATCCCGCCGGGGAATATGTATTTCCGCATGAAGTCCGAACGCCGGCGGTAGACACGGAAGAGCTCGTCACGGATCGTGATGATCTGCAGTCCGGCCCGGCCTCCTGGTGAGAGTACGTCGCGGACCTTCTGGAAAAATTGCGGCCAATAGGCCTCGCCCACGGCTTCGAACATCTCGATCGAGGCGACGCGGTCGAACCTGCCGTCCACATCGCGATAGTCGAGCAGCCGCACGTCCGCCCGCTCGGCCAGACCCGCCTGGAACAGGCGTTGGCGCGCATATTCGTATTGAGCCAGCGAGATGGTCAGCGCGGTCACCTTGGCGCCAACGTCGCCGGCGGCGAATTCAGCGAACCCGCCCCAGCCGCAACCGATCTCGAGCAGGCTGTGGCCCGAGCGCAGATCGATCTGCCGCGCGAGAGCGGCGTACTTAGCTTTCTGCGCCTCGCTTAAGGTCTGGTCCGCACGCTCGAACCGAGCGGATGAGTAAGTCATCGTCGGATCAAGCCATCGCGAATAGAAGGAGTTTCCCAGGTCGTAATGGGCGTGGATGTTACGTCTCGCGCCCTTCCTGGAGTTACGATTGAAAGCGTGGGCGAGGACATTGATCGTTCGTACCCACGGATTTCCGCTCACCAGCCGCTCCAGCCGGTCGAAATTGAGTGTGAAGACCTCGAGCAGGGCCGACAGGTCAGGCGTATCCCATTCGCCAGCCATGTAGCCTTCGCCAAAGCCGATGTCCCCACCGGAGAGGACACGTCTTACGAAGCGAAAGTCTTTGATCACCAGCCGTCCGTCGGGACCCGGCCCGCGCCCATCGACCCGCAACTCCCGTCCCGAGGGAAACACAAAGGTCACGGATCCGGCCGCCCAGTTCTCGCGCGCGATCTGGACCACGGTGCGGAATGCTGCGGGCGCCGTCTTGAGTTCGACGTCGGGGGATCGGTCGATCGCCCGCGGTGACTGGGCGTTCATGAGAGCCTCCGTAGATCGCGAGTGCTCGGACGCTGGCCGATGCAGCGTCGACGTTCGGGCTAGGAGAGGCCCTGTCCAGGCGCACCCTCGCCCTGCTGACGCCGCCGCCTCGGTGGTCCACCGAAATTCGATATAGTCATTGCCAAGCTGTGCAAGCTCTGCAGGCCATTCACAGATGTGATTCAGCGCAAGATCGGCCAGTTCCGCCGAGAGGGGGAGGGACTTGACTCCAGTGTCGCCGCGATAGCCACACCTTTTCCTCGATCGACCATCGTCTGGCCCTTACGCTGGAGGGCTTGTCGCGGACCATGGAGTTGTCTGTCTTGAACGGTGTGAACGCCGAGGTGAAGGTTGGGGGATCAATCAGGACCGCCTCGTTCAGCGCGACCGGGCGCCTGGGCGTCATCGCCGGTCCCTGCCAGATGGAGAGCCGCTCGCACGCGTTGGAGACCGCCGCTGCCCTTCGCGAGATCGCCGATCGCCTGCAGATCGGGCTCGTCTACAAGTCCTCGTTCGACAAGGCGAACCGGACGTCGGGCAAGACAGCGCGAGGATTGGGTCTCTTCCAGGCGGCCCCCGTGTTCGCCGAGATCCGCGAGACCACGGGTCTGCCGGTGCTCACCGACATCCATGAGATCGACCAGTGCGAGCCCGTGGCGGAGGTCGTGGATGTGCTTCAGATCCCCGCCTTCCTCTGTCGGCAGACGGATCTGATCGTCGCTGCCGCGCGGACAGGGCGCGCCCTCAACATCAAGAAGGGCCAGTTCCTGGCCCCGTGGGACATGCGCCACGTGGTCGCCAAGGCGGCGGAGGCGGGCAACCCTGACGTGATGGCCTGCGAACGGGGCGTCTCGTTCGGGTACAACACGCTCGTGTCGGACATGCGCGCGCTGCCGGTCCTGGCGGAGATCGGCTGCCCGGTGATCTTCGACGCCACGCACTCGGTCCAGCAGCCGGGAGGGCAGGGCGCCTCATCCGGCGGCGAAAGGCGCTTCGTACCCGTACTCGCCCGCGCTGCGGTCGCCGTGGGCGTGGCGGGGGTCTTCCTCGAGACCCATCCGGACCCCCACAAGGCTCCGTCGGACGGACCCAACATGGTCCCGCTGGCCGAACTCGAACCGCTGCTGCGGGAGCTGCTCGAGCTGGACGCCATAGCCAAGCGCCGCGCCGCCTGATGAACCTGCAGCCCCTTCAACATCTCCTGCACGGCATGGTTGGCGCCCGCGTGCTGGTGGTGGGCGACGTCATGCTCGACCGCTTCGTCTACGGCGACGTGAGCCGCGTGTCGGCGGAGGCGCCGGTCCCCATTCTCGCCCATACGCGCGAGATCCGGATGCTTGGGGGCGCGGGCAACGTGGCCAGGAACATCGTCGCCCTCGGGGGGCGCGTCGAGCTGGTGGGGCTGGTGGGGCTCGATCCTTCGGCCATGGAGGTCGAGGCCCTGCTCGCCGAGGATGCGATCGGCAATGGACTCGTGGCCGATTCCGATCGCTGCTCGACTGTGAAGATGAGGTTCGCCTCGGCGGGACAGCAGCTCCTGCGCGTCGACACTGAGGTGGTCTTGCCTGCGCCCCCTCAGGCCGAACGGGCCCTGGAGACGCGGATCCGCACGCGCGCACCAGGCTGTGGGGCGATCCTCCTGTCCGACTACGGCAAGGGTGTCGTCACGCCCGCGGTGATCGACGCCTGTCTCGCGGCGTCGCGCGAGACCGGGGCGCGACTCGTGGTCGACTCCAAGGCCAGGCGGTTCGGCCACTACGGCCCTGTCGACCTCGTCAAACCGAACGCCGCGGAGCTGTCGCGGGCAACGGACCTTCCGACGGAAACCGACGTCGAGGTTGAAGCTGCGCTCGCCAAGGCTCTCGAGACCTGCGAAGCCCGGGCAATCCTTGTGACGAGAGCCGCCAAGGGCATGTCCCTGGCCGTACGCGGCGAACCGGTGCGCCATTTCTCGCGTCCGCCTCCGGAAGTCTTCGATACAGCCGGAGCAGGGGACACCGCTCTGGCGGCCGTCGGGCTGGCGCTCGCCTCCAGCGCTCCGGTGGATGCGGCGGTCGAGCTTGCGCTCGTCGCTTCGAGCCTGGTGGTGCAGAAGGCGGGGGTGGCCGTCGTCTCGCCGGACGAAATCATCGAAGCGGAGCTCGCGGCGTCGCGTTCGCCCCTCGATGCGAAAATCGCGACGCCTGAGCGGATGGCGAGGGAGGCCGCCCGCTGGCGGAGCCGGGGGCTGAGGGTGGGATTCACCAACGGATGCTTCGATGTCCTCCACGCAGGTCACATCGCCTACCTGACCCAGGCGAGGTCCTGGTGCGACCGACTGATCGTCGGCCTCAACACCGACGATTCCATCCGTGCAGCCAAGGGCCCTGGCCGGCCGGTGAACGGCCTCGAGGCGCGCGCGCGGGTCCTCTCGGCCCTGGCGGCCGTGGACCTCGTGACGCCGTTCGAGGAGGAGACGCCGCTCGAGCTGATCCGCGCCGCGAGACCCGATCTGCTCGTCAAGGGCGGCGACTATACGCCGGAGGCGATCGTCGGACGCGATCTCGTGTTGAGCTGGGGCGGCGAGGTCCGCGTCGCGGATTTCGTGGAGGGCCATTCGACCACGAGCGTCATCCGGCGCCTCGGCGGAGGCGGACGGCAGTGAGCCGCCACGTCGTCCTCGTCACAGGCGGGGCAGGTTTCATCGGCTCGAACGTCGTCGCACGGCTTTGTGAGGATCCGGGCGTCGACGTGATCGTCTGCGATCGCCTGCGGCAGGCAGACCTCGGCAAATGGCGGAATATCGCCAAGCACCCAATCGCGGACCTGCTCGCGCCGGAGGCCCTGTGGCGATGGCTGGCCGACCGCGGCGCAAAGGTGGATCTGGTGATCCACATGGGAGCAATCTCC
>JAFANN010000254.1 GCA_019232665.1 Caulobacteraceae bacterium
CTGTATCCATCGTAGACGCTCGACAGGCTTTCGGAGATGTCTCCGCTAGACAGCGCGCGGCCGTCGAGATTTCCCCAGTCGACGTCGACTTTGACCGTCACGGGCGCCTTGAGTTTTGTTTCCAGGATCTTCACGGCGTCATCGAAGCTTGCCTCGATGGTTTTGGCGTTCGAGAGCTTTGTCACAGAAGAAGTGAAGACAGGGATGATGGTCAGGGCGTTGGCTGGCCCTGCGAGGGCCAGTACGGCGGCGCCTGCCCCGGCGAAGGCGGCAATACCCGCAAATGGGCGCACGGAAGATTCGCGACGGACTCTACGCATCGCTTAAGCTCCACGACACTATATCCAGGCGGATATCGACGCCCCCGCCGGCTCCCTTACTTTCGAGAGACCTTCCGGGCTGTGACATAGGTCAAAATGTCGCAGGCAGAGACGAGTGCCTCACATTCCGCAAATTGACGCCGTTCAGTTCGGCGCTCATCTCGCAGGTTAGACTGAAATATTCTTTGGATTAATCTGTTGGGCGAAGATATGGCAAAGCCATAGTATTCGTAGTGCCGCGAGATGTTCACTATGTGGCCTGCAATGGGCGCCGATGGGGCGGCCAGTTGCGATGCGCGTCGCGGCCAACTGACCGGAGCCGGATCAGGCAAAGCTGACGACACTCTCAAGCTTTGTCCATGTTAGGTCAGGTTCGGAACAGTCCAGGCCTCTCGCCGTTTCTGGCTGCACTTCGATCAGGCCGCAGGAGTGAAAAGGTGAGCAGCACGGATTCGAGCATGGCGACTGGGGCGGCGACGTCCGGCCAAGCTGATGGCAGCGTCAGCGGCTCGGTCAAGGATATGGCTTCTTCGGCGATGGACACGGTTGCTCGGGACGCGATGGCGATTGCCTCCGACGCGCAGGGCAAGGCGGCGAAGGCCCTGGAAGACCAGAAGCGCGCAGTGGGCGGCGCGATCGAGGACTTCGCCTCTGCGATCCGCAAGGCGGGGGAGGAATTGTCGGAATCAGACCAGACCATGGCCGCACGACTGGTGCGGCAGGCCGCCGATGGTCTTGAGCACCTTTCCCACTCCCTCGCGGACAGGCGGCCGCATGAGATCCTGGATGCGGGGAGGGACTTCGGGCGGCGCAATCCGGTGGCCTTTGCGGCAGGCGCTGTCCTGCTTGGGGTCGCGCTTGGCCGGCTCGCCCGCAGCAGCAGCGCCGAGACCGGCCCCCAGGGCTCGTCGCAGGATTGGAAGGGAGACGAGGCTCCGGCCTATGGCGAGGAAGGCTTCGCCGCGTCCGGCGACTACGCGACGCCCGGCGGATCCGCGCCCCAGGAAGAGATGGTCCTCACCGACACGAGCGCCGATCCCCTCGGTCCGGGCCAAGGTCTCGACCGGTGAGCGCCGACTCGCGCACCATCCCGGATCTGATCGCGGCCCTCGCGGCTGACCTAGGAGCCCTCGTCCGTAAGGAATCCGAGCTTGTCCGGGCGGAGATCGCTGAAAAAGCCTCGGAGGTCACCCACGCGGGAATGCGCGTAGGTGTCGGGGCGGCCTTCCTGCTGGGCTCCTTCCTGGTCTTGCTGGCCGCGGCTGTCCTGGCCCTTAGCAAGGCCATGGACCCCTTGTGGGCGTCGATCATCGTCGCAGTCGTCGTCGGCGCCGCGGGCTTCATTCTGCTGCGGACAGGTTCGGCTGGCATGAAGCCATCGCACCTCGCGCCCGAACGATCAGCGCGGCAGATCTCCAAGGACGCGCACATGATCAAGGAGACCACGAAATGACGCGCCCGGCGGCGGAGGTGGAAGCCGAGGTCGAAGCTCAGCGCTTGCGACTCGAAGAGACGGCAGACGCGCTCAAGGACAAGATGACTCCCGGCGAGGTGTTCGAGGAAGCCGGCCGCGCCATGGGCGACGCCGGCCAGCAGGTCCTGGCGAACCTCCTCGAGCAGGCGCGGCGCAATCCGATGCCGGTGGCTCTCATTGGCGTGGGCCTAGTCTGGCTGATGAAGGGGTCCGACGGCGACGGCTCGGCGGCCTCGACCGGCATCGCGGCGCGGAAGCGGTTCCGCGACGTTGGTCAGAACGTAAGCGAGGGCGCCCGCCGCCTTGGGGAGAAGGCGCAGGACCTCGGCGAGGAACTCGGCCGGCGGGCCGGGGTGATGGGCCAATCCCTCAACCGGTCGACGCACGACCTGCAGGATCAGGCTGCCGACGCGATCTCGCAGGCAAAGGAGAAGGTATCGGACATGAAGGGTCAGATCGGCGACACCGTCGCCCAAGCCAGGGACGCCGGGCGGTCCGCCGCGGGGAAGGTCGGTTCGACGGCCCACAACACCGCGCGGCTGGCGCAGGACTCGGGACGCTGGCTCGGCCAGGTCCTTGGCGACGTGATCCAGGACGAGCCCCTCATCCTGGGCGCGGCGTGTGTAGCGGTGGGTTTCGCAATCGGGTCCTCC
This sequence comes from Caulobacteraceae bacterium, assembly GCA_019232665.1. Classification (GTDB taxonomy): domain Bacteria; phylum Pseudomonadota; class Alphaproteobacteria; order Caulobacterales; family Caulobacteraceae; genus Acaudatibacter. Next base: position 2,448 of record JAFANN010000254.1, read on the forward strand.
CTTCCGCGCACGAGCCTCGAAGACCAGACGCTTGGCCAGACTCACGACAAGCTGGTCGAGAAGGGTCGCGAGGTCGCCCAAGAGACTCTCGAGCAGGCGGGGAACGTGGCCCAGGCCGCCTACGCCGCGGCCCGCGAGGAGCTTCAGCCGTCGAGCGAGGGCGAGCGGACCGAGGGCCAGCCGGTCAGTCCTGAAACCCTCTGAGTCCAGCCTCCGGCTTGCGCTGAGCGCCGTCGAACGACTATCCGGGGTCTGACGGCGGGCGGGGGCCTGCAGGCAGGGGTGGAACTGATGATTGGACGGGTGGCGCGCCGGGCGCTGGCTGGCGTGGCGCTGACCGCGGCGATCGGCTCGCCGGCGCTGGCCATGGACGTGGCGGCGGACAGGGCGGCGGTCGACCAGGAGTTCGCCGCGGACTGGCCCCATCTCGAAGCCCTGTACAAGGACATCCACAGCCACCCCGAGATCGCTTTCCAGGAGCAGCGCACCTCCGCCCTCCTCGCCAAGGAGATGCGCGCGCTCGGCTTCGATGTGACCGAGCACGTCGGCAAGACCGGAGTCGTTGCGATCTACCATAACGGGCCAGGGCCCGTGGTGATGGTGCGGACCGAACTGGACGCCTTGCCGGTCACGGAAAAGACCGGCCTGCCTTACTCGAGCACCGTCAAGATCCAGTACGAAGGACACGAATCTGGCGTCGACCACGCCTGCGGCCACGACATCCACATGGCCGCCTGGGTCGGCGCGGCCAAGGCCCTGCTGGCGATGAAGGATAAGTGGCATGGCACGGTGATGTTCATCGGCCAGCCAGCCGAAGAGGCGATCGGCGGCGCCAAGGCCATGATCGACGACGGCCTGTTCACCCGCTTCCCCAAGCCGGCGATCGGTTTCGCCCAGCACGTGGAAAACGGCCCCTACGGCACGGTCGACTACAAGCCCGGGACCTACGATTCCAACGCCGACAGCTTCACCATCACCTTCAAGGGCCGCGGCGGACATGGCTCGATGCCCAACGTGACGATCGACCCGGTGGTGGAGGCCGCGCGCTTCATCATCGACGTCCAGACCATCGTCAGCCGCGAGCGTGAGCCCCATCAGTTCGGCGTCATCAC
>JAFANN010000281.1 GCA_019232665.1 Caulobacteraceae bacterium
CCGACGCCATCGACGTGATCTCCGACGAACAGGGGATCGCCATCTCCCGCCGACGGATCACCGTCTCCACCTCCGGCGTGGTCCCGAGCATTCCGGACCTCGGCGCGAGGACCGGCGCGATGCTGGCGATCTCGCTGCACGCGACCAACGATGAGCTGCGCGACGAGCTGGTCCCGCTGAACCGGCGCTATCCGATCGCCGACCTGCTGGCGGCGATCAAGGCCTATCCGGGCCTGTCGAACGCCAAGCGCGTGACGTTCGAGTACGTCATGCTCAAGGGTGTCAATGACTCGCCGGCGGAGGCCCGCGCGCTGGTGAAGCTGCTCGCCGGCATCCCCGCCAAGATCAACCTGATCCCGTTCAACCCGTGGCCCGGAACGGTCTACGAGTGCTCCTCGCCCTCGACGATCAAGGCCTTCGCCGACATCGTGAACCGGGCCGGCTACGCCTCGCCGATCCGCACGCCGAGGGGGCGGGACATCTTGGCCGCCTGCGGTCAGCTCAAGTCCGAGAGTGAGAAGCTGCGCGCCAGCGCCCGTCGTGCGCTAGGGACAGAGATCTGCGCCAGCGCCCGTCGTGCGCTAGGGACAGAGATCTGACGAACCGACGCGCGGTTCAGTTCGGCGTCGTGCATTCCCGCTTGAGGTTGATCATCACCTTGGCCACGTCACGCCGCATGCCGGCGCGAACGAGGTACGCAGGCGCCGCGACGTCGACCGAGACGAGGTTCTCGTAGATGACGCGGGTGACGGTCCCGCCCTGCAGCGCCACGAGGCGCCACTCACCCTGCTCTTCCTTCAGGTTGCCCCCCGCCTTTTGGAACTTGATGACGCTGTAGGGCTGGAGCTCTTCACGGACCACGTTCTGGATGGTCGGGACGATGAAGTTGCCCTTGGTCACGGTCTCGCGCACTTCGGTGTTGTGAGCCGGATCGCTCTCGAGAATCCGGCAGCTCATCACCGTCACCACCAGGCGATTGGCCTTGGAGCAGTCGCTCATCACCGTCCAGACCACCTTCGGCGGCGCGGGAATGTCGATGGCGGCATGGATCATCACCGCGCCATCGGGGGCCGGATCAACCTGCGATACCGGATGGCCATCCTTGAGTTGTTGTTCGCCGGACGCTGTGGGGGCCCAGGCTGGGGCGGCCGAGGCGCTGAGACAGGAAATCGCAAGGCACGACGCGCCGAGCGCGATAGACGCGAACTTCATCGAAAAGGGGGGCTCCGGTTTGTCGTCCTCGGGGACGGCCTGCGCGTCGGGGTCCTGCACGCGCTCTGTGCTCGATTGAGCGCGCGCAAATTCCCCGAAAACCCGGCGTAAGTGAGACGAGCTCGCGGCGTTCGTGTGCGGTTCAATGCACAAGGTGGGCCGCCGTCGCTTCGATGGCCTCCACGAGCGACACGCGTTGGACCTGAACGCCGTCGGGAAGACTGGAAAAGAGCCGGGTCGGCGCGGCCGCATCCAGCATGACGAAAACCCCCCTATCTCCTTCGCGGCGGATGAGCCGCCCGAAGGCCTGGGCGATCCGCGCACGCGCCTGGGCGTCGTCGTAAGCCTTGCCGCCGAAGCGGCTGCGACGCGCCTTGTGCAGTATATCCGGCCGCGGCCATGGGACGCGGTCGAAAACCAGCAAACGCAGCGATCGTCCGGGAACGTCCACCCCGTCGCGCACGGCGTCGGTGCCGAGCAGGCAGGCGTCCTCCTCCGCCCGGAAGATGTCGACCAGAGCGCCGACCTCCAGCGGATCGATATGCTGGGCGTACAGAGCCAGCCCCTTGTCGGCGAGGGGAGCGGCGATGCGTTCGTGCACCGCCTTGAGCCGGCGGATCGCCGTAAACAGCCCGAGCGCCCCGCCACCGGCGGCAAGGAACAGCTCACGCATGGCCGAGGCCACCTGGCGCGGGTCATCGCGCCCGACGTCGGTGACCACCAGCGCGAGGGCGTCCGCCGCATAGTCGAACGGCGAAGCGAGCCGAAGGGTCTTTGGCCGGTCGGTGAGCCGCGCCGCGCCCGTGCGCATCTCGGCGATGGCGAAGGGATCGTCGTGGCCTGCATCGGCCAGAGTCGCGCTCGTCACCAGCACGCCGTGCGCGGGTTGGATCACCGCCGCATGCAGCGGCTCGGTCGGATCCACCCAGTGCCGGCGGCAGGCGGCGTCCACCACCCGGCCGTAGAGGAAGTTGGCCTCGAACCAGTCGACGAAGTCGGGATCGTCGTCGGCATCCTCGTCGATCGCCGACAGCATCGAGCGCCAGGCTGGCAGGATGTTTCGGGCGCGCCTGTCGAGACCCCTCAGGGCGCCCTCGATGCGCGCGCGCTCCGACTGGGCCAGCGTGTCCGCATCCTCGTCCAGCACGTCCTCGAGCAGGCGCGCGAGCGCCTGCAGCGGTCCCTCGATCGACGCGATCGCCGCCGCGGCCCCGCGCGCGCTCTCGCGAACGCCATCCAGGGCCGGTCGGGCCGCGCACTCCATCCCCGTATCCGAAGGCGCCGCTCGGGCGCGAAGCTGTTCGAGCACGGCCGCCAGGAAGATCTCGATCGGTCCCGAGGGCGTCGCCTCGCCGACGCCTGGGGCGATGCGTCCCGACCAACCCTCGCCCGGCAGGGCCGCTGCAGCGCGGACCGCGGCGTCGAGCGCCAGCCGCGCGTCCTCGTGCTCACCCAGAACCTCCTCCAGGCGCAGCTCGAGCCCTCGGCCACGCCGGCCGCGGCCCTCGGGACCGCGAATCCAGCGGCGCATCTCCGCCGCCTCTTGGCCCGAGAGCGCAGCGGCGAAGGCGTTGTCGGCCGCGTCGAACAGGTGATGGCCTTCGTCGAACACGATTCGCCGCAGAGCCGCGGTCTCGCCGTCGCCCGGCCGCCCCCGCGCCGCCCGCCCGCGGTCGAAGGCGGCCTGGGTCAGCACGACGGCGTGGTTGGCGATCACCACGTCGGCCCGCCGCGAAGCGCGGATCTGGCGCTCGACGAAGCAGGCGCGATAGTGCGCGCAGCCGGAGTGGACGCACTCGCCGCGGCGATCGACGAGGTTGCCCGCGCTCGCCTGCGCCGTCGGCCCGACGTTGAACAGGGTCGGCAGCCAGGCCGGGAAATCGCCGCCCGTCATGTCGCCGTCGGCGCTGGCGCGCACCCAGCGGGCGACGAGCGCGAGGCCCACCAGATCCGCTCCGCCAAGACGGGCGGCGTTCACCGCCTCCTGGAAGTTGAGCAGGCACAGGTAGTTCTCGCGGCCCTTGCGAACCGCCACTTTCGACGCGCGCGCCGCGGGATCCGGGAACAGGGCTCGGGCCTCCCGCTCGATTTGGCGTTGCAGGGCCCGCGTGAAGGTCGCGATCCAGACCCCCGGGCCGTTCGCCTCCGCCCACAGCGACGCGGGCGCGAGATAGCCGAGCGTCTTGCCTACGCCCGTCCCGGCTTCGGCGAGCATCATCATCGGCTCGCCCTCCCGCTCCCGCGGCTGGAAGGCGTGGGCGGCCTCGGTCGCGAACTCGGCCTGGGTCGGCCGCGCCTCCGACAGCCCGGCGCGCTCGAGCAGGAGGCCGAGGCGCGCCGCCGCCGCGTCAGGCGAGATCGGCTTCGAGCCGGGCTCGCCGGGCGGTCCGTCGTCCTCCCACTCCTTCAGCCGCGTCCACACATCCAGCCCGTCGCTGCGCCAGGGGCGGGCGATCGGCTGCGAGCGCAGGGCGCCGATGACCGCTGAGGCCCATGGCCAGCCGGCTCTTCCCATCGTTTCCGCCAGGGCGAGGGCCTGCTCGCGGCTCGGCGTTGGCGACAGGGCGATGTCCTGGAGCAGCACGAGGCTCGCTGTACGAAGGACGGCCGCCTGCTCGGCCGGGCCGTGCGGCGGCTCCAGCCCGAGCGCGAGTGCGAGGCCGACGGCCGAGGGCGCGCAGAACTGCGCCGGCTTCACGAAGGCGAACAGCTCCAGGACGTCGAAGATGCGCGGACTGCGGGGCGGCGTGTGCAGGCCGAGGCGCCGCGCCGTCATCGATGCGTGGCTGACGAGCACCGGTCCTGACTCGAAGAGGGCCCTCGCCTCGCCCGCGCTGGCCGATCGGGCCCCAGCTCCATCCGCAAGACCGGCCCGCGCCCCGGGCAGTACGGCAAGCGCCGGCGCCAGATCGAGACTGACCACTGGAGCACTCATGACGGGAAAATGACTCCCCTGATGAGTCTGCGCCACAGCCTATGGCGCGCTGAAACGTCGCCCGTCCCCAGTAAGTCGTCGTTGGTACGGCGTCTGAGTTAAGAATGGAACAAGGTGCTCGGCCCAATCGGTCCGGCTCGCGGGAGACAAGTCATGCCGGACAGGATCACATCGCGCTTCGGCGCCCGTACCGCCGCGCGCAAGGTCGTGGAAGGCGTCGATCTTACCGGACGAACCGCCATCGTGACCGGCGGCGGCTCCGGCATCGGCGTGGAAACCGCAAGGGCGCTGGCCCTCGCCGGTGCAGACGTGGTGCTCGCCGTGCGACGCCCGGAAGCCGCGGCCAGCGTTGCCCAGTCCATCGGCGAGACGGCCCGCCGGCAAGTTGAGGTTCAGCCGCTCGACCTTTCCAGCTTCACCTCCGTCCGCGCTTTCTCAGAGCGATGGGGCGAGCGGCCTCTGTCCGTCCTGGTGAACAACGCTGGCGTCATGGCCTGTCCTCTCTCGCAGACCGAAGACGGGCTGGAGATGCAGATCGGGACCAACCACTTCGGCCACTTCCTGCTCGCCACCTTGCTTGCGCCGGCCCTCGAGCGCGCGGCTCACAGCGGGCGCCGCTCTCGCGTGGTCGCCCTTTCGTCGATCGGACACCGACGCAGCCCCGTCCACTTCGACGACCCGTTCTATCGCTCGCGCCCGTACGACAAGTGGGAGGCCTACGGTCAGGCGAAGACGGCAAACGCCCTCTTCGCCGTCGGTTTCGATGCGCGCTTCGCCGAGCGAGGCGTCAATGCCAACGCCGTCCATCCCGGTGGGATCATGACCCCTCTGCAACGTCACCTCGACCGCGAGGAGATGATCGCCTTCGGGTGGATCGACGAACAAGGCCGGGTGAACGAGAGGTTCAAGACGCCGGAGCAGGGCGCGTCCACGTCGGTGTGGGCCGCTGTCGGAGCGGAGTTGGAGGGTGTCGGAGGCCTCTACCTGGAGGATTGCAACCAGGCCGAGCCCTTCGATCCCGAGCGTCCGATGCAGGGCGTCATGCCGTACGCCACCGATCCCGCCTCGGCCGAGCGGCTGTGGGAGCTCTCCGAGGCGACCGTCCGCGGCGCCTGACGACCGGCCGGCTATTTCGCCAGGAA
>JAFANN010000366.1 GCA_019232665.1 Caulobacteraceae bacterium
CGCGGCGCGGTTCGAGACAAACCAGGCGACGAGCACGAAGGCGACATTCTACACTCCGCCCTATGCGGCCCTCGAACAGTACGTGAGGACCTTCCCTCAAGGGCCGTGGACGGACATCTACGCCCTTGGCGTGACGCTGTGGCAGTGCGTGACCGGCGAAAAGCCGCCGGAGGTGCTCGAACGGCTCCACGGTGGGCAGGGCGAGCCCCTCTCGGCGCGGTCCTGGCCGGGCTTCAGCCGCGCCTTCACGCGCGCTGTCGACGCGGCGATGGCGATCCGCCCCGGCGACCGGCCAAGCTCGATGCGGGCGTGGATGGCGTTGTTCGACGCCCCTGAGGACCAGGTCTGGTCCGACGACTCCGACACGACGCGGATCGCCGGATCCTCGGACATAACCGCCATCGAGCGCGCCTTCGCCGAGCGCGCAGTCGAGTCCGGGCTACCCTATTCGGGAGATCCCGCCGTCCTGTCTGCGGTGCTGGGCGGCGAGCCGGACGACCTGGGTCTGCAAGCTCGCGCCGACGACTACGGCGGCTTCGCCGGCATCGTCGCCGGGTCGATGGAAGCCCACGTGCCGGAGTGGCGCGAGCAGTTCGCTGGGATCGCCGCCGAGGCGCGGCGGGTCGCGGCGCGGGTGATCGCACGCGAGGCCGCAGCAAGACCTGGGCCCTTCGCTTCCCGCAGCCGACGGGAGGGTTACGAGGCGCTGCACGCCATTGTCGCCCAGGCGAAGTCCCTGAGCGCTCAGATCGAAGAGCTCGCGGTCGTCGTGGAGGGCGCCATCGACATCGCCCAGCTCGAGCGCGCCGTCGCGCGCGCCGACCAGATCCAGCGGGTCCTTGTCGCTCTCGACGCGGAAGCCACGGAGAAGGCGCTGGCAGGGCCCTCGCTCACTCGCCCGTGGCGATCGATACCCTGAGCCGATTGCGGGGGGTGAAAGTCAAGTCCGTCGACGTTCCTCCCGTCGCGGTTTCCGGATCACGCTCATAACTCATCGCCGCCGCCAGCCGGCGGACCAAGGCCACGCCCAGTCCGCCGAGCGGCGCCGTCTCGAGCGAACGCAGCGGCTGCGGCGCGGGCGCCGTGAGCGGATCGAAAGGGCGGCCGTCGTCGTCGAAGGTGAAGTCGATCGTGTTCGGCGTGCGGGCCGCCTGGACGAAAACGGTGTGGCGCGAGCCCGGAGAAAAACCGTGGCGGACGATGTTCGACACGATCTCCTCGAACACCACCTCCCATCTATGGGTGGCCTTGGGGCTCAACTTCATCGGATCGAGCCACTCGCAGATCTTTCGGCGGCCGGATTCGATCGCCGCGAGATCGTTGTCCAGCACCAGTTGCAGAGCCTCGCCGCACGTCCGCGCTGCGCGAAGACCGGGGCCAGGTTCGGCGGCTGTCATGTCGAGACGCGTTCGAGCGCCTCTGACTCCGACGGCACGCTTGGAACGATCTCGCCAAGCCCGGTCAGCTCGATCACCTCGAGGATCGGCTCGCGAGCGCCAAACAGGACGAGCCGATGGCCGCCGACGGCAAGGTCTCGTCCGGCTGCGATGATCATGCGCACGCCCAGAGATCCCATGAATTCGACTTCGGCGAGATCCACGATCGCGTGGCGTCCGCCAGCCACGACCCCGGCGTTGAACTTCGTTTCAATGAGATCGACCCCGGCGGTGTCCAGACGCCCAACGAGGACGATCTTTTTCACTCCGCCGACTTCAGTGAACTGAATTTCCATCGGTCTCACGCCCCTCGAAACACCCTAATCGAACCGCAGGATCAGCAAGGTGAAGTCGTCGTCCAGTCCGCCGGGACGGGCGATTTCCACCACTTCATCATAGAGCCTCCGACACTCGGTCGCACCTTCGCCGTCGGCCGGGATCAAGGGCAGGAAATCCTGGAGTCCCCACTGTAGGCCTTGTTTCGTGACAATTTCGAACACCCCGTCGCTGAACAGGTAGAGGGACGATCCGGGGGGGACGATCACCGCGTCATCTGAGTAAGCTTTCCCCGGGATCGCCCCGATGAGCCCGTTTCGGGTCCGAAGCGGCGCAGGCGCCCCGCCGGGCGCCAGCAGGAACGCCGGATGATGGCCGGCGCTGCCGTAAGCCAGGCGCCGGGCGGCCCGATCGAGCACGCCGTACCAGATGGTGAAGTAGAGCCCGCCATGGGCGTCCATCTGGAACATGTCGTTCAGGCTCGCGAGCACATCCGCCGGACGCGACATGTCCACGCCCGGCAGCGCGTGCTGGCGCAGGAGGTTCATCACCGCCACGCTGTGCATCGCCGCGCCCGCGCCGTGCCCTGATACGTCCATGAGGTAGAAGGCGAAGAGCGTCTCGGACAGCGGACCATAGCCGAACGCGTCGCCGCCGAGGCGAGCGGACGGCTGGTACGCCCACTCGGTCCGGATCGGCCCCTCCGTCAGGGTGGGGGGCAGCAGCGCTTCGATATAGGCGTAGGCGCGGTCGAGGTCGCGATCGAGCTGCTCCGACTCGAGGAGTTCGCGCCGCGTTCGCCACGCGTAACGTAAATGGTGGCGGCCGACGCGAACAATGGCGCCGGGGTCGAGCCGCTGGGCGCCTTTCACGGCTACGCCGTTGGCGAAGGTGCCATTGGTCGAGTTCAGGTCGGTCAGGATGACCCCGTCGGGTCCGACCTCTATCCGGCAGTGGGCGCGTGAGACTTCGGCGTCGGCGAGGATGATGTCGGCGGGTGCGATCCTTCCGATCGATACGCCCGCCTCGCCCACCACCATATGACGGCCGGCGCTGGCCCCGCTGATGATCTCGAGGACGTGCACGCGCTCGCCCAATACGAGGTCAGCCTCGCCTGGCGAGACGATCCGGGTTGCCTCCGTATTCACAGCGGGCGCCCTAGCATGAAGGCTTAACCGTAAACTATCGTCCGGGGACCTCAAAACCCTCGTGGCGAGGCCCCATGACTCACAAACGGGCGCCCGAAAA